>NZ_JBMAWR010000004.1:0-307404 GCF_048586865.1 Pseudomonas bharatica
CGCCGGGGGGCCCCGCCCCTGGACCGCAAAGCGGTCCCGGGGACCTCAGATCCCCTGCGGAATCTCTTCCCCACCCAGCGCCTCGAACAGCGCCGGGAGGAATTCGGTGAAGGTCAGCATCATCAGGGTGAAGCTGGCATCCAGCTGGCCCAGCGCTTCCTCGCCGCCGTCTTCCTCGGCCTGGTCCTGCAGCAGTTCCTCGAACTTCAGGCGCTTGATCACCGTCTTGTCGTCCAGCACGAACGACAGCTTGTCCTGCCAGGCCAGGGCCAGTTGGGTGACCTGCTTGCCGGTGCCCAGGTGCATCTGGATTTCTTCGCTGGTCAGGTCCTGGCGCTTGCAGCGCACGATGCCACCGTCTTCGTGGGTGTCGCGCAGTTCGCATTCGTCCAGCACGTGGAAGTCCGGGGCTGCCTGCTGGTTCTTCACCCAGTCGGTCATGGTCGCGCTCGGCGCGATCTTCACGGTCACCGGACGCACCGGCAGCGACCCCATCACTTCACGCAGGGTCGAGAGCAGGTCTTCGGCACGCTTGGCGCTGGCCGAGTTGACCAGGATCAGGCCGAGCTTCGGCGCGATGGCGGCGAAGATCATTGCCCGGCGAATGAAGGCCCGGGGCAGGAAGGCCTGGACGATCTCGTCCTTGATCTGGTCGCGTTCCTTTTTGTAGACCTTGCGCATCTGCTCGGCCTCGATCTCCTCGACCTTCTCCTTGACTGCGTCGCGCACGACGCTGCCTGGCAGGATGCGCTCTTCCTTGCGCGCGGCGATCAGCAGGAAGTCACCGCTGACATGCACCAGGGGAGCGTCCTCGCCTTTGCCGAACGGAGCGACGAAGCCATAGGTGGTCAACTCCTGGCTGGCGCAAGGGCGGGCGGGCTTGCTGGCCAGTGCGGTTTCCAGTGCTTCGGCATCGAACGGAATGTCCTGGGTCAGGCGGTAGCTCAGCAGGTTTTTGAACCACATGGGGCGGATCTCTCCTCTCTATATAAGGGGGGCATTATTCTCCGGCGGACGCTTCCAGGCCAAGTCCGCTAAGTCGTTGGAACGCCTGAAAATTTTTTTTCAAAAAGTGCTTTACAGACCTTGGGGTGCTCCGTAGAATGCGCGCCACACCGAGACGATGGGTGATTAGCTCAGCCGGGAGAGCATCTGCCTTACAAGCAGAGGGTCGGCGGTTCGATCCCGTCATCACCCACCACTTCTCAGTGTTACGCGCAGCGGTAGTTCAGTCGGTTAGAATACCGGCCTGTCACGCCGGGGGTCGCGGGTTCGAGTCCCGTCCGCTGCGCCATATTCAACTTCCAGGGCCCACTGAACACCCGGAAGTTACAAAGAAAGCGACCTTAGGGTCGCTTTTTTTGTTTCCGTCGTTCGTCCAGAATCAAACCAGCGCGCTGGTGTCACTTGCCAGCACCTTTTCTGAGCAAGAGATCGACCATGCAGGACGCCAGTATTTCCTCCGCCCCGTTGCTGGGCATTGACCTCGGTACCACCAACAGCCTGATCGCCGTCTGGCAGGAAGGTCGTGCCCAACTCATTCCCAACGCCCTCGGCGAGGTGCTGACCCCGTCGGCGGTCAGTGTCGACGAAGACGGCAGCATCCTGGTCGGCCGCGCCGCCCGTTCGCGCCTGACTACCCACCCCGAGCGCAGCGCCGCAGCGTTCAAGCGTTTCATGGGCAGCGACAAGCGCTTCGAGCTGGGCGGCCAGTCGTTCAGCCCGGAAGAGCTCTCGGCCCTGGTGCTGGGCGCGCTGAAACAGGACGCCGAAGCCTTCCTCGGCGTCCCGGTCAACGAGGCTGTCATCTCGGTCCCGGCCTATTTCAGCGATGAACAGCGCAAACGCACGGTTTTCGCCGCCGAGCTGGCTGGACTCAAGGTGCAGCGCCTGATCAACGAACCGACCGCCGCGGCCATGGCCTACGGCCTGCATGAGCAGAAGTTCGAGCGCACGCTGATCTTCGACCTGGGCGGCGGCACCTTTGACGTCACCGTGCTGGAGTATTCCCTGCCACTGATCGAGGTGCATGCCTCCACCGGCGACAATTTCCTCGGCGGCGAAGATTTCACTGCCGCCTTGCTGCAGGCCTGCCTGAAGGACTGGCAGCTCGATATCGCGAAGATCGAGCCCCAGGCCCTGGCCACCCTGTGCGATGCCCTTGAACAGCTCAAGTGCCGTCTGGCCCAAGGCCCGCAGTCACTGAGCTGGAAAGGCGCGGGCGAGCTGCGCGAATGGCGACTGGACGAAAGCCGTGCCCAGTCGATCTGGGAACCACTGCTGGCGCGCCTGCGTGCACCGATCGAGCAGGCCTTGCGTGATGCCCGCCTGAGCCCGCGTGACCTCGACAGCCTGGTGCTGGTTGGTGGTGCCACGCGCATGCCGGCGGTGCAGCAGATGGTTGCCACGTTATTCGGGCGCCTGCCGTACCGGCACCTCGACCCGGATACCATCGTCGCCCTCGGCGCTGCCAGCCAGGCAGCCTGCAAGGCGCGGGACGCGGCCATCGAGGAGCTGATCCTGACGGACGTGTGCCCCTATACCCTGGGCATCTCGACCACCCGTGGCGATGATGTGCGCGGCGCCTTCTCGCCGATCATCGAGCGCAATACGGTGATCCCCACCTCGAAGGTACAGCGCTTCTACAGCACCCACCCCGAGCAGAAGGTGATCCGTATCGAGGTGTACCAGGGTGAGCGTCCGTGGGTGCGCGACAACATCTTCATCGATGCCTTCGAGGTGCAGTTGCCCCAGGTCGGGCGCCAGCAGGACCTCGACGTGCGCTTCAGCTATGACATCAACGGCTTGCTGGAAGTGGACGTGACGTTGCTGGAAACCGGCGAGCGCCACAGCCACAGTATCGACCGCAGCCCCACCGGGCTCGACGAGCAGGCCCGGGCCAACAGCCGCGCGCGCCTCGCCGCATTGAAGATCCACCCCCGCGACACCTTGCCCAACCGCGCCCTCACGGCCCGTCTTGAGCGGGCCTGGATGCACAGCCTGGGCGAGGAGCGCGAGCGTATCGGCGCCTGGCTGGACGAGTTCAATGCGGTACTCGCCAGCCAGCGCGGCGAAGAGATCACCAGCCGTCGCCAGGCTCTAACACGCTTGCTGGACGAGCTCGGCGCTTAGGTTTCAACTGGCGCAGCAGCGCTTGCAGACCACCGGTCGGCGCTGCCTGTCCGTCGCCCGGCCGCCCGAAGCGGTTGGGCAGGACATCGCTGGGCAGCACCAGCAACGCCAGCATGTACAGCGGGATCAGCACCGGGAAGATCACCATGGCAATCCACAGCCACAGTGGCTGTTCGCGGTCCCGCAGGCGGCGTACCCAGGTGCCCAGCCCGGCGCCGATGAAGAACAGCGCGGCAAGCACATGCAGCTCGCTGGGCATCAAAGCAATGCTCGCCAGCAGTCCGGCGCAGAGCCCCATCATCAGGCCATAGCTGCGCCGGCCCAGGCGCCGGTCGATACGCCAGAACTGCCAGGGCGCGACAGCGGTAACCGGGGTCTTGAGCGCCATCAGGCGCTCGGCCAGCGCCAGCACCGCCGTCAGCGCCAGGCGCAGGCCGTTGCCGTTGGCCGGGTCATCCTTGCTCATCTGCAAGGTCGCCAAGGCGCGGGACGCCGGCCAGGCACTGTACACGGCGGCCATTTTCTCCAGGGCATCCAGGGCCAGGTAGAAGGCATCGCTGTCGATGCCCTGGCGCTCCAGGACCTTGCGCGCTGGCCGCTGGATCTTGCGCTTGGGCAGGTACTGGCGGAATTTCTCGCACCACGGGTCGTCGTCGGCCACGCTCTTCATCTGTTCGAGCAGGTAGCCGCGATCCTCATCGCTGAGCTCCGGGTCGAGGAACAGGGCGCCGAGGAACAGGGTCATGCTGTAGCGGTCGCCGGCGAAGGCTTCACGGTCATTGGCGAAGGTCTTGATCAGCAGCGCCGGGCGCGGCAGGTGTTCGCCGGCCATCACGCTGTCGAGCGTGCAGAGTTCATCGGCGAGCAGTGCCTGGACCGGGTTGGCGTGGTCGAGTTGGCTCAGCAGCGCTTCGACCGGCGTCCCTGACGCCAGCCATTGCCCGAGCAGATCGCGGGTTGCGGCAAACGGATGCCCGGCCGGGTAGTCGAGGTTGCGCAGCATCGACGGGCTGATCAGGCCCAGCCAGCGTTCGGGTTTTTCCAGCAGGGCGAGGATGAACAGGCCCTGTGCATGCCAGGTCCAGGCTGGCGCCATGTCGTCTTCCGGCGGCAGTTCCAGGCCACGCTTGGCCAGCCGTGCCTGGTGGTCCAGGGCGAAAGGGCGGGGATACATCTGCCGCGGGGCGAACTGCTCGAAGACCCGGTACAGCGCGCGCTGGTCGAAGGCGCGCATGTGTCGCAGCCAGTTGCGGCAAGCGAGGGGGCCGAATTCCTTGCCGAGCGGGCGCGGAAAGTCCGGATAGCGTTCCTCGCTGGCGAGATAGCCGCCCAAGGCCAGGGGCACCGGCGCCTCGGCCAGCCAGCGCAGGCGTTGTGCGGCCTGGCGGCGGAATTCCCTGAGCACCAGTTCCTCGTACAGGTCGGTGCTGACGGGTGCTTCGCTGATTTCCCGCAGCAGCCTCTCGTTACCTCGGGACAGGCCCCAGGCATAACGGTAAAGGCGTTGCAGTGCGGGTTGCGGGTGGTCGTCGAGCAGCAAGGCCAGCAGGTTTGTTTCGCACTCGTCGTCGAGGCGCCAATTGACGAACGCGGCGGCTAAACCGTCCGGTTCCGTGCGCCTGGCGATGTACCAGCGCGACAGCGTCTCCGGCGACTGGGCGAAGCTGCCGAACAGCTGGCCCTGTTCCTCCAGGCCTTGCGGCCAGGCATCGACGTCCTGCTGGCGATCGAAGGCCTGGATCAACAGTGGCACGAACTGCGGTTGCTGCCCATGGCACAGCTCGATCAGCCGGCGGGGAGCCTGTGGATGGTGGAACTGCCAATGCAGCATTGCCCAACTGCTGAGCGCCTCGGGAATCCGTTCCAGGATGGTCGCGTGCTGCGCCAGGAGGAACAGCAGATCGATATTCTCCGGATCGGCAGCCTGCTGCCCGGCGCAGCGCTCATACAGGCTCGGGCTGGGTACTTCAGCGATGGCGAACTGCACCATCAGGCGCTGGATCAGCGCATCATCCGCCGGCAACGGCAGGCAGGTATGCAGGTTGGCGAAGCTGGCGTATTCGAACAACGGACGCTGGTGGAACAGGTACTCCAGGGAGTTGAGGTACCACAGGGTTTCCTGCTGGGCGATCGCTGACCACTGGCCCATCAGGCCGGTGGGGAAGGGGTCGGGTTGCTCCAGATGATCAAGGAAGCCTTCGATCTCCCGTGCGGCCTCGAAGTCCAGGCGCAGCAGTTGCTGCGACCAGGCCAGGCGCTTGGCGAGGATGCGCACGCACTCGCGGGAAATCATTCCGCAGCTGCGCACACCTTGCAGCAGCGACCAGCTGACGTCCTCGAGGGTTTCCAGCGGCAATTGATCCAGTTGGCGGACGAAGGCCTGCCAGGCTGGCGGGTCGTAGCGCCGGGTGCTGTCTTCGAGCAAGGCGCGGAATTCGTCGAGGATGCCCGGCGCGGCTGCGGCTGCGGGCTCTTCGCGCGGCGTTTGTGGCTCCTCGCGGGCGTGGCGCAGGGCGCTTTCATAGGCTTCGCGCAGGGCCTGGAAACCTTCCGGATCGGTCTCCGGGTGATGCTCCGGCAGGCGCGCGCGGTAGGCGCCGCGAATGGTGTTCTGATCCTTGGTCGGTTCGATGCCAAGGCGGATCCAGCAGCTCATGACCAGTTACCCAAGTCGAGGGAGGCGGGTTGCTCCGGCAGGTTCAGCTCCAGGTGCCAGGGCAGGTTGACCAGCGGCGAGTCGGGGTCGTTGCTCAGGCTGGCAACGATGTGCTGGTTCCAGTGTTCGGAACCCTGGCGCTCCAGTTGTCGGCTGAATTGCTCGTCGGGCAGGTCGGAGCAGGCCCACAGGCCGCGGCCGATCACATAACCCGAGACGTAGGACGACCAGCTGCCGTAGTAATGCCGTGCCCGGGCGGCCAGGCGCCCTTGCAGCCAGAGGCTTTCATCGAAGCTGATCCATTCGTTGCGCAGCCCGCAGCGCAGCAGGAAGCCCATGCGGCCCAGGTCCCAGGATCGGGTGCCGCCGAAGCCGCAATCGAGGAAGGTGCGCGCGGCGTAATCGTGGAGGATGCGCTCGCGCAGGCTCAACTGCTCCAGCAGCGTCTGCCACTCGCCGGGCAGTGCCCGCTGATAGCGCCAGTAGGCGGTATTGAGGTCGGTAGCGTGGCCGTTGTCGGCCATGCGCATAACGATATCGAGCAACTGTTGGCGGGAGTCGACGTTCCACGACTCGCCCAGGTTGATCTTGCCTTCTTCGTCGTAATAGTACGGCGAGGTGTAGCTCGCGCCGTTGAGCGCGGCCATTGGCGCCGACAGGGCATAGAGCCAGCGCTGTTCGATCTCTTCCATGAAGCACTCCGGGGACGGGCAGGAGGCGAATTGTAACCAGGCGTTAGAGGCTACGACCATGTCTGTCGCGCTTTGGTGCGAGGCTCACCAGGACGGTGCAGGCGGACGCGGATCCTGTGGGAGCGGGTTCACCCGCGATCGCGATGGTGAATCCAGCGACGTCATCGCGGGTAAACCCGCTCCCACAGGGGCCGCGTTGTGTTTTGGAGAGGGGTTCATGCGACAGCGCTGTCGACCCCGAGCACTCTGGCGCGCCCCTTGCTTAAACCCGCCTATCAGGCAATCAACGTCGATTGCCCCATTCACGACAAAGGCGCCGTGCTGCTCCCCTGTTCATTCAGGTCGGGCGGCAGGGCGCTTTTTTGTTTTTGCGGAAAAGGCAGGGGAGGCGGGATCATGACCAGCACGACGGTGCGCAGTGTCTGTCCATATTGCGGTGTCGGATGCGGCATCGTCATGAGCGTGACCGATAACCAGGTCACCCGGGTCAGCGGAGACAAGCAGCACCCGAGCAATCTCGGCCGGTTGTGCACCAAGGGCCTGACCTGCCACCAACCGCTGCGCGAGTCCGGACGCATGCAATGGGCCTGGCTGCGCGACCAGCGCCAGCGCGACCCGGTGCGTCTTGGTATCGACCAGGCCATTGGGCAGACCGCCCGGCGCCTGCGCGCCATCATCGATACCCACGGCCCCGACGCCGTCGCGCTGTACGTCTCGGGGCAGATGTCCCTGGAAGCCCAGTACCTCGCCAACAAGCTGGTCAAGGGCTACATCCGCAGCCGCCATATCGAATCCAATTCGCGCCTGTGCATGGCCAGTGCCGGGAGTGGCTACAAGCTGTCCCTGGGCGCCGACGGACCGCCGGGCAGCTACGAGGATTTCGACCGGGCCGAGGTCTTTCTGGTGATCGGCGCCAACATGGCCGATTGTCACCCGATTCTCTTCCTGCGCCTGCTCGACCGGCTCAAGGCGGGTGCACGCCTGATCGTGGTCGATCCGCGGCGCAGTGCCACCGCCGACAAGGCCGACCTGTTCCTCCAGGTTCGTCCAGGCACCGACCTGGCGTTGCTCAACGGCCTGCTGCACCTGCTGCTGGAAAACGGCCATACCGACAATGCGTTCATCGAGCGCTACACCGAAGGCTGGGAAGAGATGCCGGCCTTTCTCGCCGACTACACACCCGCCCGTGTTGCGCAGATCACTGGCCTGACCGAGGCCGATATCCGCCAGGCGGCAGCCTTGATCGGCGGCGCGAAAGACTGGATGAGCTGCTGGACCATGGGCCTGAACCAGAGCATCCACGGCACCTGGCACAGCAACGCCGTGTGCAACCTGCACCTGGCCACCGGCGCCATCTGTCGCCCGGGGAGCGGCCCCTTCTCCCTCACCGGTCAGCCCAACGCCATGGGCGGACGGGAAATGGGCTACATGGGCCCGGGCCTGCCGGGGCAACGTTCGGCGCTGGTCGAAGCCGATCGCCGGTTCATCGAGGCGCTTTGGCGCATCCCCGCCGGCAGCCTGCGTGCCGAGGCGGGCGAAGGCACCGTCGATCTGTTCCGGCAGATGGCAGCGGGGCAGGTCAAGGCCTGCTGGATCATCTGCAGCAACCCGGTGGCCAGCGTCGCCAACCGCCAGACGGTGATCGACGGGCTACAAGCGGCGGAACTGGTCATCAGCCAGGACGCCTTCCTCGACACGGAAACCAACCGCTACGCCGATATCCTCCTGCCGGCCGCCCTGTGGGCCGAATCCGAAGGGGTGATGATCAATTCCGAGCGCAACCTGACCCTTGCCGCCAAGGCGGTCGATGCGCCGGGCGACAGCCTGGCGGACTGGCAGATCATTGCCCGGGTCGCCTGTGCCATGGGCTATGAGGAGGGTTTCAGCTACACCAGCGCCGAGCAGGTCTTCGACGAAATCCGCCAGGCCTGGAACCCGGCCACTGGCTACGACCTGCGCGGTCTGGACTACCCGAAACTGCGCGCAGGCCCGCAACAGTGGCCGTTCGAGCCGGGGCGCGCGACCTCCCGCAGCCCGCTGCGCTACCTGAATGACGGCCTGAGCCAGGCCCTGCGGGAAAACGCAGCGGGTGAGCGCCCGGCAATCAGCTTCCCCACCGCGTCGGGCAAGGCACGTTTCTTCGCTCGTCCCTGGTTGCCGCCTGCCGAATTGCCGGATGAATCCTATCCGCTGGTGCTCAATACCGGACGTGTGCAGCACCAGTGGCACACCCTTACCAAGACCGGCAAGGTTGCCAGCCTCAACAGGCTGGATCCGGGGCCCTTCGTTGAAATCCACCCGGCCGACGCAGCCGATCTCGGAATCATCGACAAGGACCAGGTACAGATTCGCTCCCGTCGTGGCCAGGCGGTACTGCCGGCGCGGATCACTACCCGGGTGATGCCGGGCAACTGCTTTGCGCCGTTTCACTGGAACGATCTGTATGGTGAGCAACTGGCAATCAATGCACTGACTTGCGATGCGGTCGATCCGCTTTCCCTGCAGCCGGCCTTCAAGCACTGCGCCGTAGCCCTGACCCGGGTCGCTGGCGAGCGGATAGACGCCCTGGAACTGCAACCCGCCGTCACCGAGCCCCCTGACGACCGCCAGCGCCATTTGGTGCTTTGGGCCTCGCAGACCGGCAACAGCCAGACCCTCGCCGAGCGTTGCGCCAGACATTTGCGGGCGGCCGGCCTGGCGGTGCAACTGGAATGCATGGATGCCGCGCGGCCGGAGCAGGTCGGTGCGGCCGCCAGCCTGCTGTTGATCGCCAGCACCTTCGGCGATGGCGAGGCGCCGGACAGCGGCGTGGCGTTCTGGCAGGTGCTGCAAGGCGAAGCCGGGGATTGGACCAGGCGGCCCTACGCGGTGCTGGCGCTGGGTGACTCCAGCTACGACCGGTTCTGTGGCTTCGGGCGCAAGCTGGACCAGCGCCTGGCCGAGCTGGGCGGCCAGCGCATGCTGGAGCGGGTGGACTGCGAGCCGGAGTTCGACGAGCCTTTCGCCGAATGGTTGGCGGCGCTGACGGCCACGCTGGCGAATGGGCAAGCACCGCTGGCGGTCGCCGAGAGCGAGACACCGGTGGTCGGCAAGTACAACCCGGTGCCTGCTCGCCTGCTGGACAACCGCCTGCTCAGCGGGCCGGGTGCCAGCAAGGAAACCCGGCAGATCGTCTTCGACCTGGGCGACTGTGGGCTGAGCTACCAGGCCGGCGATGCTCTCGGTGTGTGGCCGCGCAACTGCCCGGAACTGGTGGATGAATTCCTGCGGCGCACCGGCCTCGATGGTGACGCCGAAGTCGATTGCAAAGGCCGGATGCCGCTGGCCACCGCGCTGGCCGAACGACTGGACATCACCCGCATCACCCCGCGGATCCTGCAGAAGGTTACCGGCCTGCCCACGGACAAGGCTGCGCTCGATGACTGGCTGTGGGGGCGGCAACTGGTGGACCTGCTTGCCGAGTTTCCCCTGGCGCTTTCCCAGGACCAGTGGCTGGCGCTGCTCAAGCCCTTGCAGCCGCGCCTGTACTCGATCAGTTCCAGCCCGAGGCGGCACCCGACGCAGGTCCACCTGACGATGTCCACCGTACGCTACGGGCAGCGCAAGGGCGTGTGTTCGAGTTTCCTCGCCGACCGCGCACAGGGCCTGCACGTCGACATCTTCCCGCAACCGACGGCCAGCTTCCGTTTGCCGGATAACGACGAGGTGCCGGTGATCATGGTCGGGCCGGGCACCGGCGTCGCGCCGTTTCGTGCATTTCTCCAGGAACGCGAGGCGCGACAGGCGCACGGGCGCAACTGGCTGTTCTTTGGCGAGCAGCACCAGGCGTGCGATTTCTACTACCGGGATGAACTGCTGGCCTGGTGCGAGTCCGGCTTGCTGACCCGGCTGGACACGGCGTTCTCCCGTGACCAGGAACGGAAGATCTACGTGCAGCAGCGCATGCAGGAGCAGGGTGCGGAGTTGTGGCGCTGGTTGCAGGAGGGGGCGTTCTTCTACGTGTGCGGCGATGCTTCGCGGATGGCCAGGGATGTGGATGTGGCGTTGAAGGCGGTGGTAGCGGAGCATGGCGGGATGAGTATCGATGAGGCTGCCGCGTATGTGGCGCAGATGGGGAAGGACAAGCGGTATCTGCGAGATGTGTATTGATCTCTCGGTCCCCATCGCCGGCAACGCCGGCTCCCACAAGGTTCTGCATGCACCGCCACACTGTGGGAGCCGGCGTTGCCGGCGATGAGGCCGGGAAGGTCTGCAAAAAGACATGCTCCAAAACGGTGACTCCCGCACCAGCATGGTTCAGAAAATTCACCCGCTAAACCCTGAAATCCCCGGAAATCAGGCCCTGCCAGCACTTGGCACAGTCCCTGCTTTTACCTTTCCACAACGTCCCGGGTGGTCAACGTCGATCACCGCACCGGACCACAACGATCAAGACCAGGCAAAGGCGCCTGGAGCTTCGGCTCCAGGCGCCTTTTTTTGTGTTTTTTCCGGGGCACGCCCCGCACCGTGAGGAACCGCGCATGAACGCTTTCGCGTCCATCCAACAACGAGAAAAGCTGGTTATCGTCGGCAACGGCATGGTTGGCCATCACTGCGTCGAGCAATTGATCGAACGCGGCGCCCTGGGGCGTTTCGAGGTGCGGGTATTCGGCGAGGAGCGCCAGCGCGCCTATGACCGCGTGCACCTGTCCGAATACTTCGGCGGCAGCGACGCCGAAGCCCTGGCCCTGGGCGATGCCGGCCTGTACGCCGAACACGGTGTGGCCCTGCATCTGCACGAGGCTGTGCTGGAAGTGGACCGCGAGCGCCGCGAAGTGGTGACCAGCGCCGGCCGTTATGCCTACGACCGTCTGATCCTCGCTACCGGGTCCTATCCCTTCGTCCCGCCGATCGAGGGTTCCGAAGGCGCGGCGCGCCTGGTCTATCGCACCCTCGACGACCTCGACAACATCCGTGCCGCCGCCGCCAGCGCCCGGCGCGGGGTGGTGGTCGGTGGTGGCCTGCTTGGCCTGGAAGCGGCCAACGCCCTCAAGTCCCTCGGCCTGGAAGCCCATGTGGTGGAATTCGCCCCGCGCCTGATGCCGGTGCAACTGGACGCTGAAGGCGGAGCGGCGCTGCGTGCGCGGATCGAGGCACTTGGGGTCGGTGTGCACCTGTCCCGCGCCACCCAGGCCATCGTTGCAGGCGAGGAGTACCGCTACCGGATGAACTTCGACGGCGGCGAGTTCCTCGAAACCGACCTGATCGTGTTCTCCGCCGGTATCCGCCCCCAGGACGCCCTGGCCCGCGCCTGCGGTCTGGACGTAGCCCCCCGTGGCGGCGTGGTGATCGATGGCGAGTGCCGCAGCAGCGATCCGCAGATCTACGCCATCGGCGAATGCGCGTCGTGGAATGGCAGCGTATTCGGCCTGGTCGCCCCGGGCTACAGCATGGCGCGCAACCTGGCGGCGGCCCTGGCCGGGCAACCGTCGGTTGCCTTCGCTGGCGCCGATATGTCGACCAAGCTCAAGCTGCTGGGCGTCGATGTCGGTTCCATCGGCGATGCCCACGGCGCCACCCCGGGCTCGCGCAGCTACCGCTTCATCGACGAAGGCGGCAGCAGCTATCGCCGGCTGGTGCTGGACGCCAGCGGCAAGCGGGTGATCGGCGCAGTGCTGGTGGGTGACAACAGCTACTACGACACCCTGCTGCAATACGCCCAGAACGGCATCGCCGTACCCGCCGATCCTTCGGCACTGATCCTCCCGCAATCCTCCGGTGCCCCCGCCCTGGGCGCCGATGCCCTGCCGGACAGTGCGACCATCTGCTCCTGCCACAACGTCAGCAAGGGGGCGATCTGCGCCGCCATCGACAGCGGTTGCGCCGACCTCGCGGCGGTCAAGGGCTGCACCAAGGCGGCCAGCGGTTGCGGCGGCTGCGCGGCCTTGCTCAAGCAGGTGTTCGAGCATGAACTGACGGCGCGCGGCGTGGCCGTGGACAAGAGCCTTTGCGAACACTTCGCCTATACCCGCCAGGAGCTTTATGCGCTGGTGCGGGTGGAAGGCATCCGCGATTTCGACGAACTGCTCGCCCGCCACGGCAAGGGCCACCTGGGCTGCGACATCTGCAAACCCACGGTCGGCTCGATCCTCGCTTCGTGCTGGAACCAGCCGATCATGGACCCGGCGCTGGTGCCGCTGCAGGACACCAACGACACCTTCATGGCCAACATGCAGAAGAACGGCACCTACTCGGTGGTGCCGCGCATCCCTGGCGGCGAGATCACCCCGGACAAGCTGATCGTGATCGGCGAGGTGGCGAAGAAATACGATCTCTACACCAAGATCACCGGCGGCCAGCGTATCGACCTGTTCGGCGCGCAACTGCACGAACTGCCGCTGATCTGGGAAGAACTGATTGCTGCCGGCTTCGAGACCGGGCATGCCTATGGCAAGTCGACGCGCACGGTGAAGTCCTGCGTGGGCAGCACCTGGTGCCGCTACGGGGTGCAGGACAGCGTGAAGATGGCCCTGCACCTGGAAGACCGCTACAAGGGCCTGCGTTCGCCGCACAAACTCAAGTTCGCCGTGTCCGGCTGCACCCGTGAATGCGCCGAGGCGCAGAGCAAGGATATCGGCGTGATCGCTACCGAGAAGGGCTGGAACCTTTATGTCTGCGGTAATGGCGGCATGCGTCCGCGTCATGCCGAACTGTTCGCCACCGACCTGGATGACGCCACGCTGGTGCGGCTGATCGATCGCTTGCTGATGTTCTACATCCGTACCGCCGACAAGCTGCAGCGCACGTCGGTCTGGCGCGAGAACCTGGAGGGCGGGCTGGACTACCTCAAGCAGGTGATCCTCGACGACAGCCTGGGCCTGGCGGCCGAACTGGAAGCGCAGATGCAGCACGTGGTCGATCGTTATGAGTGCGAATGGGCAAACGCTCTCAAGGACCCGGAAAAGCTCAAGCGTTTCCGTACCTTCGTCAACGACCAGCGAGCCGACCCGGACGTGCACTTCGTCCGCGAACGCGGGCAGCGCCGGCCGATTGCCGCTGCCGAGCTGCACCTGATTCCCGTCATCGAGGAGGTGCTCTGATGAGCCAGACGAATGCTGTTGTGAACCCGCCGGTCGAATGGACGCCGGTCTGTGCCGAAACCGACCTGGTTGCACGTTCCGGGGTAGTGGTCTGGCACCAGGGCGCCCAGGTCGCGCTGTTCTATGTGCCGGGAGCCGAAACCGAGGTGCATGCACTGGACAACCACGATCCGCTCTCCGGGGCCAATGTGATCGGGCGGGGGTTGATCGGCAGCCTGAAGGGCGAGTTGGTGGTGGCGTCGCCGTTGTACAAGCAGCATTTCTGCTTGCGCGATGGGCGCTGCCTGGAGGATGAACAACAGGCTTTGCGGGTGTGGCCGGTACGGGTGAACGAGGGGCGGGTGGAAATCGCGGGCTGACATGTAACCGGGTTGCCCCACAGGTACAGCGGTGCTCTCGGGAACACTGGTGAACCTGTGGGAGCTGGCTTGCCAGCGATAGGGCCCTCAAACCCGGCACAAAAATGTCAGGACACAGATACACTCCCACCTCATGAACCTCGACACCCGCATCAAATTCCGCCACCTCCTGTGCTTTCTCGAAATCGCCCGCCAGGGCAGTTTCGCCAAGGCCGCAGATGCCGTGGCCATTACCCAGCCGGCGATTTCCAAGACCCTCAAGGAACTCGAAGACCTGCTCCAGACCCGCCTGTTCGAACGCGGCCGCCAGGGCGTCGAGCTGACCCCGGCCGGCGTGCGTTTCATGCGCTACGCAGGGCCTTGCGTGCAGGCCCTGCGCGAAGGCGTCAGCAGCCTGCGCGGCGAAGAGCACGCGCCGCCGCAGGTCAGGGTCGGCGTGTTGTCCACTGTCGAAAGCCTGCTCATGCCGGAGGTCATCCGCCGCCTGCACCAGCGCCATGCGGCCCTGGTAGTCAGCGTCGCCACCGGCCCCAGCGCCCATCTGCTGGCGCAGTTGCACGTGGGCGAACTGGACCTGGTGATCGGCCGCATGACCGACAGCCCGCAGATCCAGGGCCTGCTGTTCGAGCACCTGTACAGCGAGTCGATGTCGCTGGTGGTGCGTCCGGGCCATCCACTGCTGGCCAGCGACCCGCTGGAGCGCGCGCGCCTTGCCGACTACCCGCTGGTGCTGCCGCTGGCCGGCACCACGATCCGCAAGCATGCCGACAGCCTGTTCGTGCAATGCGCCATCGAGCAGCCGCGCCAGCGTCTGGAAACCCTGTCCCCGGCCCTGAGCCGGCGTTATGTGCAGGGTAGCGATGCGGTCTGGGTCGCGCCCCGGGATGCGGTGCGGGTCGATCTGGACCGCGGCGAGCTGCACGAGCTCGACCTGGGCGTCAGCGAACCCGGTGGTTCCGTGGGGATTTGCAGCAACGCGGCCTTGCCCGCCACGCTGCCGGCGCAATGGCTATGTGAAGTGTTGCGCGAAGTTGCAGCACAATACCGGGACGGCGACTACCCGTGAGGCCGGCTGCGACGCGCCTGCTGGCCTGGTGCCGCCCGGCTGCATGAAGAACTGTTCATGGTCCTGAACTTCCGGGGCTTTTCTCGTTCCTATTGCCGGTAGCCATTGGTCGTGGCCGCCTGATATTCTCGCGGCTTTACCCCGATTGCCCCTTTGGCGCATGAACAAGGAAATAGCATGAAACAGCATCGGTTGGCGGCTGCGGTTGCCCTGGTTAGCCTGGTCCTGGCGGGTTGCGATTCGCAGACCAGCGTCGAGCTGAAAACCCCGGCACAGAAAGCCTCCTACGGTATCGGCCTGAACATGGGCAAGAGCCTGGCCCAGGAAGGCATGGACGACCTCGATTCCAAGGCCGTTGCCCAGGGCATCGAAGATGCCATCGGCAAGAAAGAGCAACGCCTGAAGGACGACGAGCTGATCGAAGCCTTCGCCGCGCTGCAGAAGCGTGCCGAAGAGCGCCTGGCCAAGCAGGGCGAAGAGTCCGCTGCCGCAGGCAAGAAATTCCTCGAGGAAAACGGCAAGAAGCCGGGTGTGGTCACCACCGCTTCCGGCCTGCAGTACGAAGTCGTGAAGAAAGCCGACGGCGCCCAGCCCAAGCCTACCGACGTGGTTACCGTCCATTACGAAGGCAAGCTGATCGACGGCAAGGTCTTCGACAGCTCGGTCGAGCGCGGTGCGCCGATCGACCTGCCGGTCAGCGGCGTGATCCCGGGCTGGGTCGAAGGCCTGCAACTGATGCACGTGGGCGAGAAGGTCAAGCTGTTCATCCCGGCTGAACTGGCCTACGGCGCGCAGAGCCCTAGCCCGATGATCCCGGCCAACTCGGTGCTGGTCTTCGATCTGGAACTGCTGGGCATCAAGGACGCTTCCAAGCTGGAAGCTCCTGAAGCCGATGCCGCTCCTGAAGCGCCGGCTGCCGACGCTGCTCCAGCCAAGTAATCTGGCTGTCGCTGTTGTCCAACGCCCCGTAGCCTCACGGCTACGGGGCGTTGTCGTTTTTGCCGGAGGGCCGGAGTAGAGTGGTCGGGGCCGCTGTGACCGGGTTCACAAAAAGTTCCGCAAAACGATTGCGCAGTGACACAAGTGTGTAAAAAACGCCCGATCCGACCCCGGCCCTTGTCTACCGGGAGCCCCGGACCGGAAACGAAGCTCTGTTCACAAGGTTATCCACAATTAATGTGGATAACCTTCCCGCCACCGCTGATGGAGGTCCCATGAAAGCACCCTGGAATTTCACCCGCTTCCTGCCCCTCGCCGAGCGTCTGCTCAGCCGCGGACGCCTGCCGGCGCTGTTGTTCGCCGTGGCGCGCAAAGGCCCGCGGCTGGGGCAACTGAAGGAGGATGTGCGCCTGCTGCAGGCGCTGTGCGTGGCCTGGTGGCGTGGCGAGTACCGGGCGATCAGTCCGAAGGCACTGGTGACCATCGTCGCCGGCCTGCTGTATTTCGTCAGCCCGCTGGACGCGATCCCGGACTGGTTGCTGGGCGTGGGCATGCTCGACGACATCGCCGTGCTCGGCTGGGTGCTGAAGACCGTGAGCGACGAACTGGACGCCTTCCGCGCCTGGCGCCAGCGCCAGTCGCCGGAAAAGCTGCGGGTGGTCGAGCGCCTGCCGGACACGCCCGAGGCGCTGCGTCTGGAGCAAAACCACAGCTGATTACCGCAGCGTGCTGCAATTCCCCGGATGGCTGGTAATATTATTGGCATAACGATTATGCCTACAGATTACATGCGAGAAGTCCGACAAGGGGGTTGTAATGGCTATTCAGGTTATCAGCCGAGATGGTCAACCCGAGTACGCGGTTGTTCCCTGGGATCAATATCAGGCGTTACTCAAGGCGGCAGGGCAACCGGAGGCGGTGTCCACCGAAGCACAAACCACCACTGAAGCAGCTTCTTCCCCGGCCAGCGTGCCCTCCCTGAGCAGGCTGGCCGTACTGCGTGAGGCCAAGGGCATTCCTGCCGAGCAACTGGCGCGCAAGGTCGGTATCAGCCCGGCCTACCTGGCGATGATCGAAAGCGGCGAGCGCGTGCCGGATTCGGCGATTCGCCGCAGCCTGGCCTGGGAGCTGGGATTATCCGGCTGGAGCGATCCGTCATGAGCGCCGTACGGATCAGCCGGCAGCACTGGGAGGGCTTGCTCGGCGAGCTGGATGTGGCCCGTCGTCAACGCCATCTGCTGACCTACCGCGCGCTGCTGGAGCGTCTGCAACTGCCGAGCCCGGCGATGCAGACCCTCACCGCAGCGCTGGAATACCTGGCGGTGCTGGATGCCCGCGCCGAACAGCCGTTGCGCAGTTCGCTGGTGATCAGCCAGGGGGCGAGCCGCCTGCCACGCACCGGGTTCTTCGAATGCGTGGAGCGGCTGGGACGGTTTTCCGGACCTTCGGACGGCATGGCGGCGGCGTCGTGGCATGCGTCGGAGGTGGTGCGGGTGTTCGAGTATTCCTATCCCGAAGAAGCTTGAGTCTTCGAGGGCCTCATCGCTGGCTTGTCGGACCGCCGCACCGCAGCGATGAGGCCTTTCAGGCCGCCGCAGTATCTATGAGATACACACTGGCCCCCTGAACCTCCTTGGCATGATGCTTGGCCTGCGACGCCAGGTCCGCCAGTTGGTCCGCATCCAGTTCGCCGCAGGTTTCCGCACGCAACTGCACCACTCCGATCGACAGCGACAGCAATGGAAACTCCTGGCGCTGCCCGAGCCGGTTGTGGGCAATGAAACATCCCGCCTCCACGTGCTCGCTGCGGTAGAACCGCCGGCACTGCTGTTCGAAATCCGCCAGCAATACATCCAGGCGCTGCTGCCAATCCTGCGAACTCAAGACCAGCATGAAATCGTCGCCACCGATGTGCCCGACGAAGTCCCGGCTCGGGTCGACCCGTTCGTTCAGGCACTGCGCCAGGCATAGCAACACTTCGTCACCGCGGGCGTAGCCGTAGATATCGTTGAACGGTTTGAAACTGTCGATATCGACATAGCAGATCGCCGCCTGGCGCCGCTGTTGCAGCAACCGCGCCAGGCATTGCTGGATCGGCACGTTGCCCGGCAGCAGGGTCAGCGGGTTGGCGTAGCGGGCCTGCTGGATCTTCTGCTCGGTGATCAGTTTCAGCACGTCGATGACCCGCCCCAGGCCGACATAGCGTCCCTGGTCGGTGATGATGAAGTCTTCCTCGATACGCTGCCGTGCGCGGCTGGTGAGCAGGCGGCTGACACTTTGCAGCGACTGGCCCAACTCTACCGCAAGGAAATCCTCGCTCATCAGCCGGCTGACCGGCTTGCGCGCGAAGAGTTCGGTGGCAAAGGGCTTGAGCAGGGCATCGGAGAGCGAATAGCGGTGGACGATGCCACAAGGTCGCTGTTGCTCGTCGAGCACCGCCAGCGAGTTGAGGTTGGCCTGTCGGCGGAACGCTTCCAGCACCAACGGCGTCGCGGTATCGCGGGTGACGGCCGGTTGGTCGATAAGGAGTGCGCCGAGATCGGAGGCTTCGTCGCCAAGCACCGGCAGGCTGTTCAGCATCGAACCGGGAAGCAGCAGCGTGACGTCCTTCGGCGGATGCTCCTGGGGCCGGCAGACCAGGTAACCCTGGACCAGGTCCACGCCCATCTCGGTCAGCACCGCCAGCTCCTCGGGCAACTCGATGCCCTCGGCAACCACCTTGGCCCGCGATGCCTTGGCGATCTGCAGGATGGACCCGACGAACTCGCGCTTTACCGCATCCAGATGAATGCCGTCGATGAAATGGCGATCGATCTTCACGTAGTCCGGGCGCAGTTCCGACCACAGGCGCAGGCTCGAATAGCCGGCGCCGAGGTCATCCAGGGCAATGGAGAATCCCATGTCGCGGTAGTGGTGCAGGGCGTTGTAGAGCAGCTGGAAATCGTCGGTCGGGGTCTGTTCGGTAAGTTCGATGACCACCCGGCTCGCCGGGATTCCAAGGTTCTGCAGCAACTTCAGGGTCAGCCCGGACTGGTACTGCGGTTCGAGCAGCGACTCGGGAGAGACGTTCAGGAACAGCTTGCCTTCCAGTTTCTGCTGGCTGAAACGCCGACAGGCACTTTCCCGGCAGGCGATCTCCAGCTCGGTCAGGCGCCCGGCATGACGGGCCACCGCGAACAGGTTGATCGGTGAATGCAAGGGGCTGTTGGACGGGCCGCGGCTCAGGGCTTCGTAACCCAGGATGCGCCGTTCGGAAAGGCAGACGATGGGCTGGAACAGGCTGTGCAAGCCGCCTTGAGTCAGGATGGAACTCAATGCGCTGAGCTGTTCGGTCATGGTCATCTCGCTGCTACCTTGAAAAAAAGGGACTGGGCGCCGATAGCGCTCAGTCCCTTATTTCACGACAGTTTGATGACTGTTTAATGACGCAATGCTACTCGATCATGGTATTTCGCCATTATCGATTCAGCCTTTCTTCAGTGTTTCGCCACCGAGGCGTTGAGGCTCAGGTAGTCCAGCAGGATACGCCCGGTTTCGCTGAGGTAGGCGTCGTCTTCCGGTTTGCTGTCGTCCGGCTCGGCGGGGATCGCATCCTCGTCTTCCTTCTTCAGCTCCTTGAGCGGTTCTTCGCCCTTGGCCTTGCGCCGGGTGTTTTCCAGGGCCAGTTGCTGGTTCTCGATAGCGGTGTGCTTGGCGCGGCGTTCTTCCTCGTTGAGGCTGACGGTCTTCTCGCTCATCAGCTTCTGGGTCAGGGCCAGGCGGTCACGGATGTAGACGAACTCGGCGTCCTTGGCGCTGCGGGCGTCATGGCGAGCCTTGAGCTGGGCCAGGTACGGCTTGAACGGATCGCTGGTCGGCTTGATCGCGGCGCGGATGGTGTCCCAGGGCATGGCCTCGGGCAGTGCGCTTTCGCCGATTTCCTTGGTGTCGATGATCGACGGGTAATCGATGTCGGGCAGTACGCCTTGATGCTGGGTGCTCTGGCCGGAAACCCGATAGAACTTGGCCATGGTGACCTTGAGCTCGCCGTGATTGAGCGGTTCGAGGTTCTGCACGGTGCCCTTGCCGAAGGTCTGGCCACCGATGATCAGGGCCCGGTGGTAGTCCTGCATGGCGCCGGCAAAGATTTCCGACGCCGAGGCCGACAGACGATTGACCAGCACCGCCAGCGGGCCACGGTAGTAGGCGCCGGTGGGGTTCTGGTCCTCGAGCACGGCCAGGCGGCCATCGGCGCTGCGGATCAGCACGGTCGGACCACTGTCGATGAACAGGCTGGTCAGCTCCTGGGCTTCCTGCAGCGAACCGCCGCCGTTGTTGCGCAGGTCGATCACCACACCGTCGACGTTGTCTTTCTTCAGTTCGCCGAGCAGTTTCTTCACGTCCCGCGTAGTGCTCTTGTACTCGGCGTCGCCGGCACGCATGGCCTTGAAGTCCTGGTAGAAGGCCGGCAGTTCGATGATGCCGATCTTGTAGGTGTGGCCGTCCTGCTTGAGCTCCAGCACGGATTTCTTCGCTGCCTGCTCTTCGAGCTTCACCGCTTCGCGGGTGATGGTGACGATCTTGCTGGTCTGGTCGTTCGGCGCGTTGCTCGCCGGAATCACCTCGAGCCGCACCACCGAGCCTTTCGGGCCACGGATCTTCTTGACCACTTCATCCAGGCGCCACCCGATCACGTCGACCATCTCGCCGTCGCCCTGGGCAACCCCGACGATCTTGTCGGCAGGTGCGACCTGCTTGGTCTTGGCGGCCGGGCCGGCGGGTACCAGGCGGACGATCTTGACCTGGTCGTTATCGCTCTGCAGCACGGCGCCGATGCCTTCCAGCGACAGGCTCATGTTGATGTCGAAGTTTTCCGCGTTATCCGGCGACAGGTAGTTGGTGTGCGGGTCGTAGGACTGGGCGAAGGTGTTGATGTAGGCCTGGAAGATATCTTCCGAGCGGGTCTGCCCCAGGCGCGCCAGCTGGTTCTTGTAGCGCTTGACCAGCAGTTCCTGGATGGCCTTGGGTTCCTTGCCGGCGATCTTCAGGCGCAGGACCTCGTCCTTCAGGCGTTTGCGCCAGAGGTCGTCCAGCTCGGCACCGGTCTTGATCCAGGGGGCGTCCTTGCGGTCCACCAGCAGGGTTTCGTGGGTGGTGAAGTCGATCTTGTCGACGCCCTTGTCCAGCTCGGCCAGGGTGAAGTCCAGACGCGACTTCACCCGGTCCAGGTAGCGCTTGTAGATATCGAAGCCGGGTTCGAGGTTGCCGCTCTTGAGGAAATCGTCGAACTGGGTCTTCCACTTGTCGAATTCGGCGATATCGCTGGCGAGGAAGTAGCTGCGCGCCGGATCCAGCAGCTTGAGGTAGCTGTCGTAGATGATCACCGAGCGGGCGTCGTCCAGCGGCGGCTTGCTGTAGTGACGACGCTTGAGCAGCTCGACGATGTTGACGCTCGCCATCGCCTGGTCGCGGTCGGGCTGAAGCGAGTCCCAGCTGTTGGCCGCCGGGGCGGTGGCAGCAGCCAGGGCATGATCTGCCAGCGGCAGATTGCCAAGGCCGATCAGCAAGGCGAGGGCGGTGCTGGAGAAGAAGTGCTTCATGCCGATTCGACGCAGGGGCAATTGATAACGCATAGTGGGCCGTCTTTGATTCGCCGGCTCCAAAGAGCCGGGCGCAGAATGCAAAAAGCCTGGAGCTAGCAGCTCCAGGCCCCGTCTGACATCAACTATGGAGGCACTGTGAAGGCATTGCAAGGCGTTGAAGGCCATGTGGAGTGGGTTGAGGCGACAAGTCCAACCTGCGATGTAGGTCAAGTGCGAATCCGGGTTGCCGCCGCGGGCCTCAACCGTGCCGACCTGTTGCAGCGTGCCGGGCTTTATCCGCCGCCGCCCGGGGCCAGCGAGTACCTTGGCCTGGAGTGCTCCGGGGTGATTACCGAGGTGGGGGCCGGGGCGTCCTGGCAGGTGGGTGACCGGGTCTGTGCGCTGCTGGCCGGCGGCGGGATGGCCGAGGAAGTGGTGGTCGATGCGCGCCATGTGCTGCCGGTGCCGCAAGGCCTGGGCCTGCAGGAGGCTGCCGCGATTCCCGAAGTGTATGCCACGGCCTGGCTCAACCTGTTCCAGCTCGGTGGCCTGCGCCCGGGCGAGAAGGTGCTGTTGCATGCCGGTGCCAGCGGCGTGGGCTCGGCGGCGATCCAGTTGTGCAAGGCGTTCGGCAGCCCGTGCTGGGTCAGTGTCGGCTCCGCCGATCGCCTGGCCTATTGCGAAAGCCTGGGCGCCATCGGCGGTGTGGTGCGCGGTGTCGATCTCGAGGCACTGAACGACTTCGCGCCCTTCGATGTGGTGCTCGATCCGGTGGGCGCCAGCTACACCGAGCTGAACCTGAAGGTGCTGGGCCGCGACGGGCGCTGGGTGATCATCGGCCTGATGGGTGGACGCGAGGCGAATCTGGACCTGGCCCAGGTACTGGGCAAGCGTATCCAACTGACCGGCTCGACCTTGCGCAACCGCAGTGACCAGTTCAAGGCCGACCTGCTCAGCGATCTGCACCAGCAGGTGTGGCCGCTGTTCACCGAAGGGCGCCTGAAGCCGCAGTTGGTGGGCAGTTATCCGGTGGCGGATGCCCAGGCGGCGTTCGAGGAACTGGCGGGGAACCAGGTTTCCGGGAAGCTGGTGCTGGTGGTTGATCCGAGCCTTGTATAAAGCCTGAGGACTTACACGGACTCTGTGGGAGCGGGTTCACCCGCGATTGCGTCGTTGAATTCACTACCGCAATCGCGGGTGAACCCGCTCCCACACGGTCCCTGCTAAACCCTTCAGCTCCAGGCCAGAATCGGCCAGCCATTCTTCTCGGCATGCTCGCGCAGCACCGGATCCGGATTCACCACATGCGGGTGGTCCACCTTCAGCAGCAGCGGCAGATCATTGCGCGAGTCCGAATAGAAACTCGCTCCCTCCAGGTTCTCCTCTTCCTGATCCAGCCACTCCAGCAGGCGGGTGATCTTGCCTTCCCGGTAGGTCAGCACACCCTGGGTGCGCCCGCTGTAGACTCCATTGACTACCTCGAGGTCGATGGCCAGGAACTCATCGATCCCCAGCCGCGCCGCGATCGGACCCACCAGGTGGGTGCCCGAGGCCGAGATCACCAGGATCCGGTCGCCCAGGCGCCGGTGCTCGGCGATTGCCCGGCAGGCATCGCTGAAAATGATCGGCTCGATGACGTCCTCGACCCAGGGTTCGACCAGATGCTCGACTTCCTCCGGCGTGCGCCCGGCCACCGGCTCCAGGCTGAAGGCCATGTAGTCCTCCATCGCCAGGTGGCCCTTGCCGTAGGCCTCCATCAACTCATGGTCGCGACGCAGGAACGACGGGCCATCGACCCAGCCCAGGCGGGCCATCTGCTCGCTCCACAGCGAAGCGCAGTCGCCGTGGATCAGGGTTTCGTCCAGATCGAAGATCGCTAAAGCCATAACGCAAAACTCCCGTGCATCCCTACGCGACTTCGCGCAGGGCAGTTGGATCGATCGACAAGGATACCCGTTGCCCGTCCGGATAGAGATCCGCGGACGAGCGATTGAGCACGTCCACCGACAGCTCGACGCCGCGGGCCTCGACCCGGTAGCGGATGATATTGCCGAGCAGGCTGTGGCTGCGCACCTGGCCGTCGAGGGCTCCGTCCAGGCTCAGGGCGATGGCTTCCGGGCGGATCGCCAGGCGGCAGCTCACCGGGCGCTCGAGCAGGCGGCTGGCGCTTTCGGCGTCGAGCAGGTTGTAGTTGCCGATGAACCCGGCGGCGAAGGCGTCCACCGGCGCGGTGTAGAGGGTTTCGGCGTCGCCGCTCTGGACGATCCGGCCCTGGTTCATCAGGAAGATGCGGTCCGACAGGGTCAGCGCCTCCTCCTGGTCGTGGGTGACGAACACCGTGGTCAGTCCCAGCTCGCGCTGGATGCTGCGGATCTGCTCGCGCAGGTGCTTGCGAATGCGTGCATCGAGGGCCGACAGCGGTTCGTCGAGCAGCAGCAGGCGCGGGCGGGTCACCAGCGAGCGGGCCAGGGCCACGCGCTGGCACTGGCCGCCGGACAGCTGGTGTGGATAGCGCGCGGCGAAGTCCTGCAACTCGACCATGCGCAGGGCTTCCTCCACCCGCGACCGACTGTCCTGGCTGGCGACCTTCTGCATGCGCAGGCCGAAGGCGACGTTCTGCGCCACGGTCATGTTGGGAAACAGCGCATAGCTCTGGAACACCATGCCGATCCCGCGTTTTTGCGGGCTCAGCGGAACCAGGTCGGTACCGTCGAGGAGGATCCTGCCGCTGTCCACCGGGGTCAGGCCGGCGATGCAGCGCAGCAGGGTCGACTTGCCGCAGCCGGACGGGCCGAGCAGGGTGATGAATTCGCCGCGAGCGATGTCGAAATTGATGTCCTTGAACACCGGGCTGCCGGCGTAGGTCTTTTCCAGGTTCTGGATGCTGACGAAGCTCATTTCAGGTTTTGTCCTTGTTCAGGCGGTTGGCTGCCCAGGTCAGCACCAGCACGAAGAGGAAGTAGGAAATCACCAGGGCACTGTTGAAGTGGCCGCTGCTGTTGCGCATGTTGTTCAGGTACACCTGCAGGGTTTCGTAGCGGGTACCCACCAGCAGGTTGGCGAACACGAACTCGCCGAAGAGGAAGGAGAACGACAGCAGCAGGGCGACCATCAGGCCCTTGCGCAGGTTCGGCAGCACTACCAGGAACGCCGCCTGCCAGGTGCTGGCGCCGAGCAGTTGGGCGGCATCCATCAGGTCGCGCAAGTTGATGGCCTGGAGGTTGTTGGTGATGGCCCGGTACATGAACGGCAGGGCCACGGTGAAGTAGCAGCCGATCAGGATCCAGGGCGTGCCGACCATGGCCATCGGCCCGGAGCCATAGAGCTGCAGCAGGCCCACCGAGGACACCACCGGCGGCACCGCGAACGGCAGCAGGATGAGGATGTTCATTAGTCCGTCGAGCCTGGGGAAGTGGTAATGCACGACGAACAGCAGCGGCAGGATCAGCAGCACCGACAGGACCAGGGCGCCGACGCAGACCAGCAGCGACTGGGCGAAAGCGGTGAGGAAGCGCGGATCGCTCCACAGCGCCAGGTACCATTTGAAGGTCAGGCCGCTGGGCAGAAGGCTCGCCGACCAACTGGTGGAAATGGAGTAGAGCAGGGTGCCGGCCAGGGGCAGCAGCAGGACAAGGAACAGGGCCCAGACCACCAGCCGGTGGTAGACGGCACTGCGTGCGGGTTCAGCGCGCGACATGGTAACTCCTCTTCAGCAGCCATTGATGGACCAGGGTCACCAGGGTCATGAGGCCCACCAGGATGATCGCCAGTGCGCTGGCCAGGTTCGGGTCGAGGGAAATATCGCCGGCCACCAGCGCGGCGATGCGGATCGGCAGGACGTTGAAATTGCCGGTGGTCAGCGCGTACACCGTGGCGTAGGCACCGAGGGCGTTGGCCAGGAGGATGACGAAGGTACCGAGCAGGGCCGGCGTCAGCACCGGCAGGCCGATATGCCGCCAGTACTGCCAGGGGCTCGCACCGAGCAGGGCGGCGGACTCGCGCCAGTCTTCGCGCAGGGCGTCGAAGGCCGGGTAGAGCAGCAGTACGCCGAGGGGAATCTGGAAATAGGTGTAGAGGATGATCAGCCCGGTCTTGGAATACAGGTTGAAATCCTCGATCAGCCCGGCCTGTTTCAGGGCCAGGGTCAGGGCGCCGTTGAAGCCCAGCAGGATGATGAAGGCGAAGGCCAGCGGCACCCCCGAGAAGTTGCTGGTCATGTTGGCGAAGGCGTTGACGAAGTCGCGCAGGCGCGAGTCCACCCGTTGCAACGAATAGCTGCCCAGCACCGCCACCAGGATGCCGAACAGGCTCGACCAGAAGCTGATCTCCAGGCTGTGCTGGATGGCCTGGCGATAGAACTTCGAGCCCAGGATCTTGCTGAAGTTGTCCAGGCCCCAGCCGCTCTCGGCTTGCAGGCTGTGGATCGCCACCCAGGCCAGCGGGGCGATCTGGAAGATGATGAAGAACAGGGCGAAGGGCAGCAGGCACAGCAATGCCAGCCACTTGCCGCGGGAAAACGGATTCACGAGAGCAGCTCCCGGCAAAGCGGTTTGTCGTGGGCCACGCCCAGCAGCTGGCAGACGGTGCCGCACAGTTCGGTCTGCAGGGGTTTGGCCGTGGGGTCGAGGCTGAAACCGTCGCCGAACACGAACAGCGGCACTTCCCGTTCTTCCGGGAGCAGTCCGTTGTGCGAGCGGTCGTTGTTCATGCCGTGGTCGGCGGTCACCAGCACCTGGTAACCCTCGGCGAGCCAGGTGGCCAGGTAGTCGGCCAGGAGGATGTCGGCCGAGCGCGCGCTGTTGCGGTACTGGCTGCTGTCCAGGCCATGGCGGTGGCCGGCGTCGTCGATGTTCATCGGGTGGATCAGGAGGAAACCGGGGTCGTGCTTGCGCCGCAGGTATTCGGCATCGGCGAACAGGTGCGAGTCCGGGTAATGGTCGGCGTAGTAGAACAGACCGTGCTGGATCGGCAGCTTCGGCGCGTGGGTATGGCGGTCGCGGACCGGGTCGAAGGGCGTGCGGTTGTACAGCTCGCTGACCCAGTGATAGGCCGCGGCGGCAGTGGGCACGCCGGCGTCACGGGCGTAGTGGAAGATGCTGCGCTGGGTCGACAGGCGCGACACCTGGTTGTGCACGATGCCGCTGTCGATCGGCGCAACGCCGGTGAGGATGCATTCGTACAGCGGCCGGGACAGGGCTGGCAGCTCGCACTCCAGGCGATAGAGGGCGGCGCGGTCGGCTTCGACCCAGGCGTGCAGGTGGCCCATGGCATGGTGCGCGACCTGGTGGTTGAGGCCGTCGAGCAGGACCAGGATGACTTTGTGCTTCATGTGAGGCTCCGGGGACCGTGTGTGTAGCCTTGCGCGGTCCCTGTGGGAGCGGGTTTACCCGCGATTGCGATAGTGAATCCACCGACGCAATCGCGGGTGAACCCGCTCCCACACGGTCCCTGCTAAGGCCTCACTCCATCTCGATGATGACCTGCTCCTGCCACTTCTGCGGCAGTGCCTTGGAGGTCGCCTCCCACGCGGCCGCATCCTTGATCGGCTGGGCGGCGCGGTATTGCTCGTTCGGCAGCAGCTTGGCCTGGACGTCAGCCGGCAGCTTCAGGTGCTCGGCACGGATCGGGCGCGCATGGCCGATCGCCAGGTTGGTCTGCCCGGCATCGCTGAAGATGTATTCGCGGGTCAGCTTGGCGGCGTTCGGGTGCTTGGCGTACTTGTTGATGATGGTGGTGTAGCCGGAGATCACCGAGCCATCGGCCGGAATCAGCACTTCGAAGCGCTTGGGATCGATCTGCTCGCGGTAGCTCAGGCCATTGAAGTCCCATACCACGCCCACTTCCACTTCACCCTTTTCCAGGGTCTGGATGGTCGGGTTGGCCAGCGACAGGCGCTTCTGCTGGGCCAGCTTGGTGAACAGTTGCAGGCCCGGCTCGATGTTCTTCTCGTCGCCCTTGTAGGCGATGGCGGCGGCCAGTACGCCATTGGCAGCTTGTGCGGCAGTGCCGACGTCGCCGATGGCGACCTTGTACTTGCCTTTTTCCAGGTCATGCCAGGTTTTCGGCATGTCCTCTTCCTTCACCAGTTGCTTGTTGATGATGAAGGCGATGGTGCCGGTATAGGCCAGCGCCCAGTGCCCGTCCTGGTCCTTCGCCCAGGCCGGGACCTGGTCCCAGGTGCTCGGCTTGTATGGCTGGGTCACGCCCTTGGCCACGGCGATCGGGCCGAAGGCGGCGCCGACATCGCCGATGTCGGCGCTGGCGTTGTCCTTCTCGGCGTCGAACTTGGCCACTTCCTGGGCCGAGCTCATGTCGGTGTCCATATGCTTGAGGCCGTATTTCTTCGCCAGGTCTTCCCAGGTTCCTTTCCAGTTCGCCCAGGCATCGGGCATGCCCACGCTATTGACGGTGCCTTCCTTGCGGGCGGCGTCCTCCAGGGCCTTGAGGTCGGTGTCGGCGGCCACGGCCGCATGCGACAGGGCAATGCTCGCGCCTAACAGAGAGGCCAGGAAAAGCTGTTTCATCCGAAGCTCCTTAATGGGTGCCTTGCACGACATGAGAGGTTGGGGCGTTGTTGCGTTTCGGTTGGTCTAGGTCAGCAATACCTGAGCCAAGGTAGGCATGTTGCGTGACAGTTTGATGTCGCACAGCCTTGCCGGGCGCTGCCGACCGACTCTGGAAATACAGCGTAGACCACGGTTGAGCGCACGATGGCCGTGGCCTCCAGCCCGGGCGGGAATGACCGTTGGGCGCACTTGTCATCTCAGGTTCATCTGCTTTGCCTAAGCTCAACACGTTTTTCCGGCCAGGCCAGATGCACCCTTGCAGGGCATCGGGTGCGGCTGGACTAGTCCAGAAGGAAGCCCTTGATGCATGCACCGCCGCCCCGTGCCGTTACAGCCATTTGCCACGCCTTGCAGGAGCAGATCGAACACGGCCTGCTCCCGCCCGGCGGCAAGCTGCCGGCTGAACGCAAGCTCAGTGAAGTATTCGATACCACCCGGATTACCCTGCGCGAAGCGCTGGTCCAGCTGGAGGCCCAGGGCCTGATCTACCGCGAGGAGCGGCGAGGCTGGTTCGTCGCCCCGCAACGGCTGACCTACGACCTGATCGAGCGCAGTCACTTCCATGCCATGGTGCGCGAGCAAGGGCGCATCCCGGCTACCGAACTGCTCTCGGCGCGCCTGCAACCGGCGGCCGCGGCGATCTGCGCGCGCCTGAAGCTGCCGCCACTGTCCAGCGTGATCCAGATCTGCCGCCTGCGCCGCATCGACGGGCGTGCGGTGCTCTATGCCGAGCATTACCTGAACCCGGACTACTTTCCCGGCATCCTCGAACACGACCTGGGCCAGTCGCTGACCGAGATCTATGATCGTCACTATGGCATCCGCTACGGGCGGGTGTGCTTCGAGATCCTGCCAACCGCGCTGCCGACCGCGGCGGCCTCGGCATTGAAGGTGTCACCGGGCAGCGCCGGCCTGCATATCACCCGGGTCAACAGCGACCAGTCGGGGCGACTGATCGACTGCGACCTCGAGTATTGGCGGCACGATGCGATCCGCATCCGCGCCGATGCGGGCTAGGCCTTTTCGCTACCCTCGGCCGCGGTGCCGCCGGCGGTGGTCAGCACCTGTACCGACAGACGCGGGGTGGCGAGGTCCAGCCCGGCCTCGTCGAGCTGGCGCTTGAGCGCCAGGTTGAAGGCCCTCGATACCTCCCATTGCTTGATCGGCGCGGTCTTGAAGCGCGCCCGCAGCACCGCCGAGCCGGATTCGAAACTCTCCACGCCCTGCAACTCCAGCGGCGACCAGATATTGCGGCGCTGCAACGGGTCGCTGCGCATCTTCTGGCCGACGTCGCGAATCAGCGCGATGGCCTGGTCGATGCCCATGTTGTAGGGAATGGCGATGCGGAAGATCGCGTAGCCGAACTCCCGGGAATAGTTCTTGATGCTCTTGATCTCGCTGAACGGGATGGTGTGGACGATGCCGTCGATATCGCGCAGGCGCACGGTGCGGATGGTCAGGCCCTCGACGGTGCCGAGATGGCCACCGACATCGACGTAGTCGTCGATCGCCAGGGAGTCCTCGATGATGATGAACAGGCCGGTGATCAGGTCGGCCACCAGCGATTGCGCGCCGAAACCGATGGCCAGGCCGATCACACCGGCACCGGCCAGCAGTGGCGTGACGTTCATGCCCATGTTCGCCAGGGCGATGATCAGGGCGATGATGGCGATGGTCACGAACAGTACGTTGCGGATCAGCGGCATCATGGTCTGCGCCCGGGCGTTGGCCAGGCCCTTGCGGGAGCGGGTCAGGGCGTGGTGCACGGCGGTATCGGCGAGGATCCACACCAGCCAGGCGGCGATCAGGGTGCCGGCCAGGCCGCCCATGCGGATCGCCACTTCATGGCCTTCGCCTTCGGCGAAGCTGATCAGCGACAGGCCCCAGACCCGCAGGCCCAGCTCGATGAATACCAGCCAGACGCCCAGGTGCACCAGGGTGTAGGCGAAGCTGCGCAGGCGCTCGGCGTACACCGCCTGGCGCCGGTTGTTGCGCTGCTGCCGGAGTGCGTGGCGACGGACCAGGCCATTGATCACCATGCACAGGATCACCAGTACCGTGCACATCAACGACTGGCGCAGGGCTGTGCTGGTATCGCCTGCGGAGACGAAGGTGGCGAACAGCGAGATGCCCACCAGCACCAGGGCCGGCAGGTACCAGAAACTGCCAAGGACTTCGATCGTGTCGCTCAGGGCACGGCGCTTGAGCCGATGGGCCAGCGGCTGGTTGCGGATCAGGTGGGCGATGGGGCGGCGGAAACGCAGGATGAACAGCGCCGTGGACAGGGCCGCGAGGATATTGGCCAGGGTCGCCAGGGCATGGGCCAGGTGGGTGCCGAGGGCCAGGTACAGGCGCGGGTCGTTCATCGCCTCGCCGAAGGCGGCGAAGCTGCCGATCAGCCACAGCGGGCGGAAGGCCCGGTGCCGCAGGATATGCAGGGCACGGTGGCGGTGCGGGCCGTCGAGCAGGGAGAAGGCGATCACGCAGATGGCCGAGAACAGGGTACCCACCACCAGGGCGTAGGCGATGACCATGGCCATCGATTTGCCCAGCGAGGAGGGCAGGGCGAAGCTCAGGTACACGGTGATGATCAGCGCCACCAGCCAGGGCCCCAGCTTGCGCAGGGCGAAGCGCACCAGGTCCCAGGTGCGCGGATGCTGGGGCAGTTCCTCGGTCAGGCCGAAGCGCACGCGCAAGCGGTGGCTGGCCCAGTTCAGGGCGTAGGCCAGCAGGCTCCACAAGGCGAGGATGGCGATGAAGCCGAACAGCAGCCCCGGCAATTGCTGCACCGGGACTTTCAGCGCCGCGAGTTCGACGCCCGCCAGTTCCATTTCGTCGGCCCAGCGCTTGAACGGGCTGGCGTCGCCGCTGAACTGCTTTTCCAGTTCGGCGAAGGTGCCGCCGATCAGGCCCAGCACCCCCTGCTCAGGGTCCGGCTGGGCCTGGCGGGTGCTGTCGCGGAGCTTCTTCAGGTCGTTGAGCAGGCGCGTGCGTTGCTGGTCGTTTTCCAGCGTGGTGATGACTTCGTCGAGGGACTTGCCCAGGGGTTCGCTGGCCTGGGGCTGGGCCGGCGTGCTGCCGCCGAGCAGGCTCGGCAGGCCGGCGGCCTGGGCCTGGGCAGCGAAGATCAGCAGTAGCAGAGTGAAACAGCGCAGAAGGGCGGACACTGGACGATCAACCTCGAACACAGGTAATCGGCGCAGTGTAGAGCATCCGTCAGTCGAGTTTCTCGAGGATCTTCCAGACCATGATGCCAAGTATGGAAAGCATGCCGAGCCACATCATCAGCACACCGGAATTGTTTTCCCGCTTGTTGAAGCCGATGGTCAACAGAATCAGGCCCGCGAGGACCGGCAGGAACATCGACTGGAACGTGGACAGACTCAAGATCCTTCTCCTTGCTGCGAAAAGTCTGGCTTGAGCATAGGCGCTAAATGACAGCGCGAGGTTGACTGGCGTCACAAAGCGCCGGCTCCGCCAGCGGGGGCGTGGCGGGGCAGAGCGCCCCGCCACGGTTTCATGGCAGCTCGCGGCTGCGATAGAACGCGGTCAGTACCTTGACCAGATGGGCCAGGTCCTGGCTGCCGCACAGCTCGCGGATCGAGTGCATGGCGAAGGTCGGCAGGCCGATATCGACGGTGCGCACGCCCAGGTGGCTGGCGGTGATCGGGCCGATGGTCGAGCCGCAACCCATGTCGCTGCGCACCACGAAGCTCTGCACCGGGACTTCCTCGGCCATGCACAGGTGGCGGAAGAACCCGGCGGTTTCGCTGTTGGTGGCGTAGCGCTGGTTGTTGTTGACCTTGATCACCGGGCCGGCGTTGAGCTTGGGACCGTGGTTGCCGTCGTGCTTCTCGGCATAGTTGGGGTGCACGCCGTGGGCGTTGTCCGCCGAGACCAGCAGCGAGCGCTGGATGGTGCGGACGAACTCGTCGCCGTCCGGCAGCAGGCGGCGCAGGGTCTGTTCCAGCATCGGGCCGTCGGCACCGCAGGCCGAGCAGGAGCCGACTTCCTCGTGGTCGTTGCACACCAGCACGCAGGTTTCGTCGCTGTCGGCGTCGAGCAGGGCACGCAGGCCGGCGTAGCAGGACAGCAGGTTGTCGAGGCGCGCGCCGGCGATGAACTCGCCGTGCAGGCCGACCAGGGCGGCGTCCTGGGTGTCGTAGAAGCTCAGTTCGTAATCCAGCACCACATCGGCGTTGAGGCCGTGTTCGCGGGCCAGTTGCTCGGTGAGCAGGGCGCGGAAATCGACGCGCTCGTCACCGGCCACCTGGGCCAGGATCGGCGGCAGCTCGGTCTGCGGGTTGATCGCCCAGCCTTCGTTGGCGGTACGGTTGAGGTGGATCGCCAGGTTGGGGATCACCGCGATGGGCAGCTTGAAGTCCACCAGCGCGCTTTCCACCTTGCCGTCGCGGCGGAAGGTGACGCGGCCGGCCAGCGACAGGTCGCGGTCGAACCAGGGCGCGAGCAGGGCGCCGCCGTAGACCTCCACCCCCAGTTGCCAGAAACCGTGGCGCTGCAGCTCGGGTTGCGGCTTGACCCGCAGGCACGGGCTGTCGGTATGGGCGCCGACCAGGCGGATGCCGTCCAGCAGCGGCGAATGGCGGCCGAGCTTGATGGCGATGATCGAGGAGTCGTTGCGGGTCAGGTAATAGCGACCGCCAGGCACCGTGGCCCAGCTGTCGCGCTCGTCCAGGCGCTGGTAGCCGGCCGCCTCGAGGCGCTGGGCCAGGCTGGCGGTGGCATGGAAGGGCGTGGGAGAGGCTTTGAGGAAATCAATCAGGCCTTGGTTCAGGGCATCGCGCATAAGTCACTCCAGACAGCAGTGGGCGCGAGTTTAGCGCAGATGTTGCGCTCGTTGGGACCGCTTTGCGGTCCATCGCCGGCAACGCCGGCTCCCACAGGGGCGCGGTGCACACGATCCTTGTGGGAGCCGGCGTTGCCGGCGATGAGGCCCGTCAGAACGGCGCCGGACACTCGAACGTATGGCGCTCGCCCGTCACCGGGTGGGTGAAGCTCAGCATCGAGGCGTGCAGGCACAGCCGCTCATGGGCTGCCAGTGCCTCGGGATTGGCATACAGCCGGTCACCCAGCAATGGATGACCGATCGACAGCATGTGCACGCGCAACTGGTGCGAGCGCCCGGTGATCGGCGTCAGTTCGACCCGGCACCAGTCGCCGCAGCGCTCGACGATGCGCCAGAAGGTCAGGGCATGCTTGCCCTGTTCGTGGTCCACCACGTGCCGCGGCTTGGTGGGCGGGTCGTAGCGCAGCGGCAGGTCGATGCTGCCACTGTCGCGCTCCGGCTGGCCCCAGCACAGGGCGGTATAGGCTTTCTCGGTCTCGCGGTCGTGGAATTGCCGGGACAGTTCGCGGTGGCTGTCGGCGTCGCGGGCAAGCAGGATGATCCCCGAGGTTTCCCAATCCAGTCGGTGGACGATCAGCGCATCGGGGTAGCCGTTTTCCTGCAGGCGGGTGATCAGGCAGTCCTTGTTGTCCTCGGCCCGGCCAGGCACGGAGAGCAGCAGGGTTGGCTTGTTGACCACCAGGATGGCGGCATCCTGGTGGAGGATCTCGACGTTGGACAGCGGCATTGCGTGTTCTCTGCAAACGCCAACGGCGACGGTCGGGCCCGGGCATGTGCAGCCCGGGCCCGGCCGTCGCCGTGGCAGGTTACCCGCAGACGCTCAGGGGCGTTCGGGCAGGGTGATGTTGAGTTCGAGTATCGAGCAACTGCCCTGGTTCTCCAGCGCCACCTGCACGTCATCGTTGCCGATGTTGACGTACTTGCGGATCACTTCCAGCAGTTCTTTCTGCAGGGCCGGCAGGTAGTCCGGGGTGCTGCGCTGTCCGCGCTCGTGCGCCACGATGATCTGTAGACGCTCTTTCGCAACCGACGCGGAACTCTGTTTTTTGCTGGCACGAAAGAAGTCAAAAAGGTTCATGGTTCAATTGCCTCCAAACAGGCGCTCGAAGAATCCCTTCTTCTGTACGTCGAGGAACCGGTGTTCCACGGTTTTGCCCAGCAGGCGGTCGACAGTGTCGCTGTACGCCTGGCCGGCATCGCTCTGGTCGTCGAGGATGACCGGGACGCCCTGGTTGGAGGCCTTGAGCACGGCCTGGGATTCGGGGATGACACCCAGCAGCGCGACGGAGAGGATTTCCTTGACGTCTTCGACGCCCAGCATCTCGCCCTTGCTCACGCGCTCGGGGTGGTAACGGGTGATCAGCAGGTGTTCCTTGATCGGGTCTTCGTTGCGTTCGGCGCGGCGCGACTTGCTGGCCAGCAGGCCGAGCATGCGGTCGGAGTCGCGTACCGAGGACACTTCAGGGTTGGTCACGACGATGGCTTCGTCGGCGAAGTACATCGCCAGGTGCGCGCCCTTCTCGATGCCGGCCGGGGAATCGCAGACCACGTAGTCGAAGTTCTCCTTCAGCTCCATCAGGACCTTCTCCACGCCTTCCTGGGTCAGCGCGTCCTTGTCCCGGGTCTGGCTGGCGGCCAGCACGTAGAGGTTCTCCAGGCGCTTGTCCTTGATCAGGGCCTGCTGCAGGTTGGCCTCGTTGTTGACGACGTTGACGAAGTCGTACACCACGCGGCGCTCGCAGCCCATGATCAGGTCGAGGTTACGCAGGCCGACGTCGAAGTCGACGATCACTGTCTTGTGCCCGCGCAGCGCGAGGCCGGTACCGATGGCGGCACTGGTGGTGGTCTTGCCCACACCACCCTTGCCGGAAGTCACCACGAGAATCTTGGCCAAGGTGTATCACCCCTAAAAATGATGAAAAAGGACGTGCGGTCCCTAAATGCAAAAACGGCAACTAACTGACTAAAGTTGCACGGAAAATGGCGGCAGTATCCGTTAAAGGCGGGTGATGTTCAACACGTCCCCGGACAGGCTGACCTGCACGCCGGCCCCCCACAGCGGATCGCGGCGCAGGTCTTCGGAGACCTTGTACTGTCCGGCGATCGAAACCAGTTCGGCGGTCATCTGCTGGCAGAAGATCCGTGCCTTGGTGTTGCCCTTGATACCGGCGAGGGCGCGACCGCGCATTGGCCCGTACACATGGATATTGCCATCGGCGAGAAGTTCCGCACCCGGGCTGACCGCCGACACCACGACCAGGTCGCCCCCCTGAGCATAGATCTGTTGGCCGCCGCGTACAGGCGTGGTGATGATCCTGGTCGGGCGTACCGTCGGCTCCGGTGGCGGAGGCGGTGGCGCCGGGGCGGGTTCGGCTTTTTTCGCCGGCTCGATTTCCACCGGGTCCACCGGGCGCTCGCGGGCGCCGGACGGCGGCAGCACCGGCAGGTCGATGGCGATGGCGGCGGCGATGTCCTCGATGCGGCTGGCACGGATCGCCAGGGTGCGCAGGCCGTGCTGGCGGCAAATGCGCATCATCCCCGGCAGGTCGACGCTGCCTTCGTTGGCCGGCAGCTTGTCCAGCGCCAGCACCAGCGGCGTGTTGCTGAAGAAGTTCGGCGCTTGGGCGACCTTGGCCGCCAACTGCCGGTCGAGACCATCGAGGTCGTTGCGGGCAAGCTCGAGCACCGTGATGGCGAGCATGCTGCCCTTGAGCTGGAACACGGGGGCTGGGTCTGGCGTCTGGCTTTGGCTCATGGTCTGCGTCGAAGCGGCTTTCGTTGCGAAAAGTGCCCAGACTTATAACGAGAACGCCGGTTAGCCGCAACCCGCGCCGAACCGTTGTAGAATGCCCGGCCTTTTTCTTTCCGGAATCTTGAATGGATCGCCCGCGTTTTCGTCCGTACTTCCTGCACCCGCGTTTCTGGCCGCTGTGGCTGGGGCTCGGCCTGCTCTGGCTGATCGTTCAGCTGCCGTACCCGGTTTTGCTGGGGATCGGCCGTGCCCTGGGGGCGGTGATGTACCGCGTGGCCGGAGCGCGCCGGGCGATCGCCGCACGCAACCTGGAGCTGTGCTTCCCGCACTTGCCGTCCGTCGAGCGAACCCGCCTGCTCAAGGAAAATTTCGCTTCCACCGGTATCGCGTTCTTCGAAATGGCCATGAGCTGGTGGTGGCCAAAGGCCCGTTTGGCGCGCTTGGCGCACATCGAGGGGCTGGAGCATCTGCAGGCGGCGCAGCGTGATGGCCAGGGTGCCATCCTGATGGCCCTGCATTTCACCACCTTGGAAATCGGCGCCGCGCTGCTCGGCCAGGTCCACACCATCGACGGCATGTACCGCGAACACAAGAACGCCCTGTTCGACTTCGTCCAGCGCCGTGGCCGCGAGCGGCATAACCTCGATTCCTTGGCGGTGGAACGCGAGGACGTGCGCGGCATGCTCAAGCTGCTGCGCGCCGGACGCGCCATCTGGTACGCACCGGACCAGGACTACGGTGCCAAGCAGAGCCTGTTCGTGCCGCTGTTCGGTATTCCGGCGGCGACGGTCACCGCCACCACCAAGTTCGCCCGCCTGGGCCGCGCCCGGGTCATTCCGTTCACCCAGGAGCGCCTGGCCGATGGCAGTGGCTATCGCCTGGTGATCCATCCGCCGCTCGAAGACTTCCCGGGCGAGACCGAGGAAGCCGACTGCCTGCGCATCAACCAGTGGATCGAGCAGGCCCTGCGCGAGTGTCCCGAGCAGTACCTGTGGGCGCACCGGCGCTTCAAGTCGCGGCCGCCGGGCGAACCGAAGCTGTACAAGAAGTAACCCGCTTTTTCCGTCATTCCAGGGAGTGCGTGCATGGCAGCAGAACCGGTCACCGGCTTGATCCTTTCCGGCGGCGGCGCCCGTGCCGCCTACCAGGTGGGGGTTTTGGCGGGCATTGCCGACCTGCTGCCGCAAGGCGCGGCCAATCCCTTTCCGGTGATCGTCGGCACCTCGGCCGGTGCGATCAATGCCGTCACCCTGGCCAGCGGCGCCCTGCATTTCGCCGAGGCGATACGCCGTCTCACTGGCTTCTGGCAGGGCTTTCGCAGCCACCATGTATTGCGCAGCGACTGGCCCGGGGTAGTGCGCCAGGCCAGTCGTTTCGTCGGCCACAGCCTGCTTGGCCTGGGGCGCCAGGTGCCGGTGGCCCTGCTCGACAGTTCCCCTTTGCGCGGGCTGCTTTCCGAGCATCTGGACCTGAGCGGCATCGGCCATGCCATCGAGCAGCGCCACCTGCGGGCGGTGGCAGTGACAGCCTTCGGCTATGAGTCGGGCCAGGCGGTGACCTTCTACCAGGGGCGCGGCGCCATCGATCCGTGGTTGCGCCATCGTCGTATCGGCTTGCCGACCCGCCTGAGCATCGAACACCTGCTGGCCAGCTCGGCGATCCCGCTGCTGTTCGCGCCGGTCAAGCTGGGCCACGAGTACTACGGTGACGGTGCGGTGCGCCAGTCGGCGCCGATCAGCCCGGCGCTGCACCTGGGAGCCAACCGCATCCTGGTGGTGGGCGTCAGCGGCAATCCGCGCGGGCCGGCGGACACCATGCCGCATGCCCGGGTCTACAGCGGCCAGCCGCCCAGCCTGGCGCAGATCGGCGGACATCTGCTCAACAGCACTTTCATCGACAGCCTGGAAGATGACCTGGAGCTGCTCCAGCGACTCAACCACCTCAGCCACCTGGTGCCGCCCCAGGATCATCCCCAGCGCCTCGGCCTGGCGCCGGTCGAGGTGCTGGTGGTAGCGCCCAGCCAGCCGCTGGACGAGATCGCCGCGCGCCATCGCCGTGAACTGCCGCCGGCCTTGCGCATGTTCCTGCGCGGGCCGGGGGCGACCAAAACCAGTGGGGCAGGGGTGCTCAGCTACCTGCTGTTCGAGGCAGGGTATTGCAGCGAGCTGATCGAACTGGGGCGGCGGGATGCGCTGGCCAAGCGGGCGCAGCTTTGCGGTTTCCTGGGGTTGTCTGGAAATCACCCGTAACAAGCGGACGCGGTCTCTGTGGGAGCGGGTTTACCCGCGATTGCGTCAGTGAATCCACCATCGCAATCGCGGGTAAACCCGCTCCCACAGGTGACTGTGTCGTGCTTTGATCACTCGGCTATCTGAAGCTTGCGCGACTCCGTATACACATACCGCACCTTCTCGTACTCGAACGGCGAGTTCATCTGCCCGTAACGGAAGTTGGTGGTATAGCGCTTGTCCACGGCCCGCAGCACCCAGATTTCCGGGTGATCGCTGCTGACTTCCGCGACATTGAGGAAGTTGATCTGGTTTTCCGCGCCATAGTCCACTACCAGCCCGCCGGTATCGCGCAGGTTCGACGGGCCGAGAATCGGCAACACCACGTACGGCCCGCTCGGCACGCCCCAGACGCCCAGGGTCTGGCCGAAATCCTCGTTCTGCTTGGGCACGCCCATCATGGTTGCCGGGTCCCACAGGCCGAAGACGCCGATGGTGGTGTTCACCAGCAGCCGCGCGGTGATGTCCAGCGAACGCTTGCCCTTGAACTGCAGCAGGCTGTTGAGCAGGTTCGGCACGTCGCCGAGGTTGCTGAAGAAGTTGCTGACCCCGCTGCGCACGAATTGCGGGGTGATATAGCGATAACCGTTGACCACCGGCAGGAACACCCATTGGTCGAAGCGGTAGTTGAAGTGGTAGACGCGGCGGTTCCACGACTCCATCGGGTCGTAGACCTCCAGGGCGTCGAGGGTGGCGCGCTCGAATTCGCGCTGGTCCAGCCCTGGGTTGAATTTCAGCTCCTTCAACGGCTCGGTGAAGCCGTCGGTATCCAGGGCACTGGCCGCAGGCGCGGTTTCGTCGGCGAAGGCCGGGGCGGCGGACAGCAGCAGGGCGGTGATCAGCAGACGTTTAACCACGGAAGAACTCCAGCATGGCGTCGCTGTTGACGCGGTAATTGATGTTGCCGCAATGGCCGCCATGGGGGTACAGGGTCAGCCGGTCGCCAAAGGTCTTGCGCAGGAAACCGATATCGCCAGGGCCGAGTATCAGGTCGTCGGCGTTGTGCATCACGGCGATCTTCGGCGACTGGCTCAGGTAGTCCTTCAGCGCGTAGAGGCTGACCTGGTCGATCAATTGCAGCAGGCTGCCGCCATCGGTGCGGGCGCGCCACATCGGGATCACCTGCTCGGTCAGGTAGCAGTCGAAGTCGCATTGCAGGGCGCGCTTGAAGAAGGGCGTCAGGCTGCTGCTTTCGGTGATCGGGAATTTCGGCGGGATTATCAGGCCGCGGCGGTTGATCAGGTCCGAAGTAAAGGCGATATCGGCGGCGGAGAAGCGGAACGAACTGCCGATCAGCATGGCCATCTGCTCGTTGCTCAGGTGCTGGCGCGATTGCTGGAAGTCGTAGAGCAGGGCGTCGTTGAGGTCGATATAGCCTTTCTGCTGGAAGTAGCGGGTCAGCTTGGCGAGGATCAACTCGTAGAAGGTGGTATGGCTGGTCACCCCCTTGACCTCGGTCTGCACCAGGCGGTCGAGGTTGGTGATCGAGGTGTACAGGTTCACCGGCGGGTTGAGCAGCAGCACACGCTTGAAATTGAAGCTGCGCCGGGTCTCGTCGAGGTGGGCGACGAACGCCGCGTCGAGGGCGCCGAGGCTGTAGCCGCTGAGGTAGAACTCCTTGACCGCCAGGCGCGGATGCTGGGCGCGCACACCCTGCATGACCCGGTACAGATCCTCGGCGTCCTCGCTGCTGACGCCCGGCGTGGCGAAGCGCGAGGCGGCGCTCATGAAGTCGTAGCTGGTCGGCGAGGACAGTAGCACGACATGGAAGCCGGCCTTGTAGTACAGGCGCTTGAGGTATTCGTTGATGCTCGAGTTGAAGGGGGCACCGGTACCGGCGATCAGGAAGATCAACGGTGCCTCGTGGTCCTGCCGGGCCAGGCGGTAGGTGAGTTTCTTCACCGGCCAGAAATTGTCCGGCAGGATGAACTCCCGTTCCGGACGCATGTTCAGGGTGTAGTCGCTCTGGGTGATGTCCTCGTCGGTGGGCAGCTCGGGACGCAGGTCCGGCGGCGTGGTGGCGATGGTCGCCTCGAAGGGGTTGGTCAGCGGGTAGCCATAGCTGGCGGCATCGATATCCGCCGCCGACGCGGCCGCACACAGCAAAAGGCCACCCAGCAAGGCAGCAAGGCGCAGAGGTCGAAACATGACGGGTCCCCGGAAAAAAGGCTAAAGCACGATGCAGCCTAGGACACTTGCATGACGAAAGAAGTTGCCAAGTGCCACTGTCTTTGTTGCTTCGAATGTTGCCGCGCCTGCTTTGGTCGTTGCAACAATTGGTTCCATTTATCCTGAGGATAAAAGTAGCCCAGGGCCGCGCTTTCGCCTTGCGCCCACGGTCCGAGGGATTATGCTGGCCGGCGATTTTCTAACTTTGGAGTTCCTGATGTCCCAGCGTTTGCCGTTGATCGCACTGCTGCTGTTCATTCCGGCGTGGCTGGCTGCCAGTTATGCCGTGCGCTACGGCTTCATGGAGGACCCGCAGTGGGTCGGGGTGTGCTCGGCGCAGGTGCAGGTGTGGGAGTGTTCGGTGCGCTCGATGCTGGGGCTGACCATTCACTTCCGGATCCTGGCCTGGATCGGCCTGGGGCTGGCGCTGCTGGCGACCGTGATACCACGCAAGGCTGGCTGGTGGCTGGCGGTGCTGGCGCTGGTGGCGGGGATACCGGCCTTGGTGCTGTACACCGCGAGTATTGCGGTGTTTACGGTGGTGCTGGCGGGGTTGCGGCTGGTTCGCCGGTCTCTGCGGTGAACTTTAGGCCCTCATCGCCGGCAACGCCGGCTCCCACAAGGTTCTGCGGTGCATACAATACCTGTGGGAGCCGGCGTTGCCGGCGATGAGGCCCGGAAGCGTTAGCGGGTTCTCAGGCAGCGCCACAAGGCAGCAGTCATCACCACACTGACCCCCGCCCAGATCCACGCCTGCTGACTGACCAGCCCTTCGCGATACAACTGCGGCGCAATCCCTGCACCCACGATCAGGGTCAACAACGCCACCTCGGCCCGCGCCACCCTGACCGGCCGCACCAGGTAAGCCAGCGCCGGCACCACGAACGCTGCACTCGGGAAGCTCCGGTAGCGCGGATCGAACACCAGCGCCAGCATGCTTACCGCTGCCGCGAAGCCTGCCGCGATCACCCACCAGGCGCCGCGTGCCTCCAGCCAGGCGAACGCCCGCTGGCGCCAGCCGTCCCGTGCCGCCAGGGCCAGTGCGCCATGGGCGAGAACGATCAGGTTCAAGCACGTCAGCAACACCACCCAGGTCCACTCGCCGACGAAACGTGCGTTGGTCCGCGCCAGTTCGCCCCACAAGCCGATGCTCGCCGCGCCGATCGCCGCCAGCAGCGGCAAGGCCAGCGCATTGCGCGTGGTACGCACCGGCCCGGCCACCAACAAGGTGGCGAAGAACAGCACACCACTGGCGACCAGCCACTGCGGCCAGAACGGCAGGTTGCTCACCGGGCCTTCCAGCACGCCCTTGTCCTGGCGATCGGCGTCATACAGGCCCCAGTAACCGCCAACGGCCCCTTCGCTGGCACGCTTCCACGGCTGGTCGAAGGCTTCGATCAGGTTGTAATGCCAGCCATGCTCCTCGGCCATGGCCACGAAGCCGCGAATGAAGCGCGCCTCGTTGACCCGGCTCGGCACTGCGGTTTCGCGCTGGCGGCCTTCGCTGGGCCAGCCGGTCTCGCCGATCAGGATGTCCTTGGGGGCGAATGTGTTGCCGAACACCTGGCGGATCTCGCCGACATGGGCCAGGGCATCGTCGATGCCGCGCGGATCATCTTCCCAGTACGGCAGCAGGTGGATGGTCAGGAAGTCCACGGCCGGGGCGATCTGCGGATGCTGCAGCCAGAACTCCCAGACGTCAGCATAGGTCACCGGTACCTGCACCTGGCTTTTCACCTGGCCGATCAACGCAGCCAGGCGGTCGCCGGTGACTTCCTTGCGCAGCAGGGTCTCGTTGCCGACGATCACCGCGCGGACCACGTCCGGGTTGGCGTTGGCCGAGGCGATCAGGGCGCGGACTTCCTTGTCGGTATCCACCGGATTGCCGTTGACCCAGGCCCCGAGCATGACTTTCAACCCATGTTTGCGAGCAATGGCCGGGATGTCTTCAAGCCCGGTCATGGAATAGGTGCGAATGCACTCGAAACGCTTCGAAAGCAGCGCCAGGTCGGCATCGATACGCTCCGGACGCAGGGTGAAAGGCTGGTCGAACGGCGACTGGTCCTTGTCGAACGGCGTATAGGAAGCGCATTGCAATTTATGCGTGGCGCTGGCGGCGTCAGGCAGCAGCACCGGCTTGCCGAGCCCGTACCAGAGCCCGGCGAGGGCGAGCAGGCCGAGCAGGCAAGCGAACAGGTAGGGCGGCAGCGCAAAGCGGGCAGTCGAGGACATGGAACGATCCGGCTGAGGAAACAAAGCCGCCAATACTACCTGCAAACGCCCGGGGATTTTTCCTTGGCATGCAAAGTTCGGGCGGGTTTTCCCGCAAGCCCGGCAGGCCGGGGCACTGCTGGCCAGCTGATGTCGTTTCTCGGTGTTTCAAGGTCGCAGACAAAACAGGATCGTGGCGGTCCGGGGTTGATGATGACAGCCATCAGTGCTCCGCTGATGCGATTCCGGTCCCGTTCCTGCTGTAGAGAATCCAGGCGTGAAGGGGGCGCCTTGCACCAGAACAAGACATGGCCCGATCTATGTCGGGCACGTGATGTCCCGTGAAGTGACTATCCGTTTAAGCGACAAGGGGAAGCTTGATGAAAATGCGACGACTCCTGGGGGCGGGTGCCGCCCTGGTATTGGCGATGAGCGCCGGGCAGGCGATGGCCAAGGAAGTGAGCATCGGCTATGTCGATGGCTGGTCCGACAGTGTGGCGACCACTCATGTGGCGGCCGAGGTCATCAAACAGAAACTGGGCTATGACGTGAAGCTGATGCCCGTGGCGACCGGGATCATGTGGCAGGGCGTGGCCACCGGCAAGCTGGACGCCATGCTTTCCGCCTGGCTGCCGGTCACCCACGGTGAGTACTGGGCCAAGAACAAGGATGAGGTCGTCGATTACGGCCCCAACTTCAAGGACGCCAAGATCGGCCTGATCGTGCCGGAATACGTGAAGGCGCAATCGATCGCCGATCTCAAGACCGATGACAGCTTCAAGAAAAAGATCGTGGGTATCGACGCCGGCTCCGGGGTGATGCTCAAGACCGACCAGGCGATCAAGGACTACGCGCTGGACGGCTACAAGCTGCAGGCCAGCTCCGGCGCGGCGATGACCGCCGAACTGGGCCGCGCCTATGCCAAGCAGCAATCCATCGCGGTGACCGGCTGGGTACCGCACTGGATGTTCGCCAAGTGGAAACTGCGCTTCCTCGAAGACCCGAAAGGCGTGTACGGCGCCGCCGAGACCGTCAACAGCATCGGCAGCAAGGAACTGGCGACCAAGGCGCCGGAAGTGGCCGAGTTCCTGAAGAAGTTCTCCTGGCAGTCGAAAGACGAGATCGGCGAGGTCATGTTGGCCATTCAAGAGGGTGCAAAACCCGACGCCGCCGCCAAGGACTGGGTTGCCAAGCACCCCGAGCGCGTCGCCGAATGGACCGGTAAATAAGGCCAGCATGATGGCTTGATGCCTCTATCCTGAGCCTCGCCAGGGCCGCCCCCGGTTTTTCCGGTGGGCGGCCTTTGCATTTCCGGGTTGTTACCCATTTCGCAAAAGCCTTTTACATCTAAGACTAAGGTCGTCTGGAGCGCGTTCATGGGCAGCATAAAGTGGTGACGGGTTCTACCTAATCTGTGCTGCGAGGACAAAAACAATGAACGACAGCATTTACCTATCGATACAAAACAGCCCGCGGTTCAAGGAGCTGGTGTCAAAACGGGAACGATTCGCCTGGATTCTCTCGGTGATCATGCTCGGTCTCTACTCTGCTTTCATTCTCCTGATTGCCTATGGCCCGCAAGTACTGGGCGCCAAGATCAGTCCCGGCTCGTCGATCACCTGGGGTATTCCCCTCGGCGTCGGCCTGATCCTGTCGGCTTTCATTCTCACCGGCATCTACGTACGTCGTGCCAACGGTGAGTTCGACGAGCTGAACAACGCAATCCTCAAGGAGGTTCAGCAATGATCCGGCGTGTACTGGCAACCCTGGCCATCGGCGCGTTCGCACCCGCCGTCTGGGCCGCCGACGCCCTCACCGGCGAGGTGCAGAAACAACCGCTGAACGTAGCGGCGATCCTGATGTTCGTCGCCTTCGTCGGTGCCACCCTGTGCATCACCTACTGGGCCTCGAAGAAAAATAACTCGGCGTCCGACTACTACGCCGCCGGCGGCAAGATCACCGGCTTCCAGAACGGCCTGGCGATCGCCGGCGACTACATGTCCGCAGCGTCCTTCCTGGGGATTTCCGCCCTGGTGTTCACCTCCGGCTACGACGGCCTGATCTACTCGATCGGCTTCCTCGTCGGCTGGCCGATCATCCTCTTCCTGATCGCCGAACGCCTGCGCAACCTGGGTAAATACACCTTCGCCGACGTGGCTTCCTACCGCCTTGGCCAGAAGGAAATCCGTACCCTGTCCGCCTCCGGCTCGCTGGTGGTGGTGGCCTTCTACCTGATCGCCCAGATGGTCGGTGCCGGCAAGCTGATCCAGCTGCTGTTCGGCCTCGACTACCACATCGCGGTGATCCTGGTCGGTATCCTGATGTGCCTGTACGTGCTGTTCGGCGGCATGCTGGCGACCACCTGGGTACAGATCATCAAGGCAGTGCTGCTGCTCTCCGGTGCCAGCTTCATGGCGTTGATGGTGATGAAGCACGTCAACTTCGACTTCAGCCAGCTGTTCTCCCAGGCCATCGCCGTGCACCCGAAAGGCGAGGCGATCATGAGCCCCGGCGGCCTGGTGAAGGACCCGATCTCGGCCTTCTCCCTGGGCCTGGCGCTGATGTTCGGTACCGCCGGCCTGCCGCACATCCTGATGCGCTTCTTCACCGTGAGCGACGCCAAGGAAGCACGCAAGTCGGTGTTCTACGCCACTGGCTTCATCGGTTACTTCTACATCCTGACCTTCATCATCGGCTTCGGCGCGATCCTGCTGGTCAGCACCAACCCTGCCTTCAAGGACGCTGCCGGCGCCCTGATCGGCGGCAACAACATGGCGGCGGTGCACCTGGCCGACGCAGTAGGCGGCAGCGTCTTCCTCGGCTTCATCTCGGCCGTGGCCTTCGCCACCATCCTCGCGGTGGTAGCAGGCCTGACCCTGGCCGGTGCCTCGGCGGTATCCCACGACCTGTACGCCAGCGTCTGGCGCAAGGGCAAGGCCAACGAGAAGGACGAGATCCGCGTTTCGAAGATCACCACCATCGCCCTGGCCGTGCTGGCCATCGGCCTGGGCATTCTCTTCGAAAGCCAGAACATCGCCTTCATGGTCGGCCTGGCGTTCTCCATCGCGGCGAGCTGCAACTTCCCGGTACTGCTGCTCTCGATGTACTGGAAGAAGCTGACCACCCGCGGCGCCATGATCGGCGGCTGGATGGGCCTGATCAGTGCGGTCGCGCTGATGATCCTCGGCCCGACCATCTGGGTGCAGATCCTGCATCACGAGAAGCCGATCTACCCGTACGAATACCCGGCGCTGTTCTCGATGATCATTGCCTTCATCGGTATCTGGTTCTTCTCGATCACCGACAAGTCCAAGGCCGCCGAAGACGAGCGTGCGCTGTTCTTCCCGCAGTTCGTGCGTTCGCAGACCGGCCTGGGCGCCAGTGGTGCGGTTTCCCACTGAGTCCTGAGCGTCAAAAAAAAACGGCCCTTCGATGAAGGGCCATTTTTTTTTGCCTGCGATTCAGTCGCGGGTCATATGTAGCCGAGCAATAGCAGGATCAGCAGCACGATCAACACGGTCCCGATGACGCCGGATGGCCCGTAGCCCCAGCTCCTGGAGTGCGGGAAGACCGGCAGGCCGCCGATCAGCAGCAGGATCAGGATGATGATGAGAATTGTGCCCATGACGGATTCCTCTGGTTTCGGTCGGATGGGCAGACCTGCTGGTCAGGTCCGCTTACTTAGTGTGATTGCGGGCCTGGGCAGAAAGTTTAATCGGGTCGCTCTCGCGGGCGCTATCGCTGGCCAGCTCCCACAGGGGGCTGTGGGAGCTGGCCAGCGATAGCGCCCGCGAGGTCACCACCATTCAGCAACCTGATACCCCTCCGGCCCCCGCAAACCCTTCGCTACACTGCCCGTCACCATCACGAAACACACAAGGCAGGCGCTATGCAGAACCGCATGATGATCACCGGCGCGGGCTCCGGACTGGGGCGCGAGATCGCCCTGCGCTGGGCGCGCGAAGGCTGGCAACTGGCATTGAGCGACGTTAACGAGGAGGGCCTGAAACAGACCCTGGCCCTGGTTCGTGAAGCCGGCGGCGACGGCTTCACCCAACGCTGCGATGTGCGCGACTACAGCCAGCTGATCGCCTTGGCCCAGGCCTGCGAGGAACACCTGGGCGGCGTCGATGTGATCGTCAACAACGCAGGCGTCGCTTCCGGCGGCTTCTTCGCCGAGCTGTCGCTGGAAGACTGGGACTGGCAGATCGCAATCAACCTGATGGGCGTGGTCAAGGGCTGCAAGGCCTTCCTGCCGCTGCTGGAGCGGAGCAAGGGAAGGATCATCAACATTGCCTCCATGGCCGCCTTGATGCAGGGCCCGGCCATGAGCAACTACAACGTGGCCAAGGCCGGGGTGGTGGCGCTTTCGGAAAGCCTGCTGGTGGAACTGCGCCAGCTCGAAGTCGACGTACATGTGGTCTGCCCGTCGTTCTTCCAGACCAACCTGCTCGACTCCTTCCGCGGCCCGACGCCGGCAATGAAGGCCCAGGTCGGCAAACTGCTGGAAAGCTCGCCGATCAGCGCGGCGGATATCGCCGATTACATCTTCCGGCAGGTCGCCGCTGGCCAGTTCATGATCCTGCCCCACGAACAGGGGCGCATGGCCTGGCACCTCAAGCAGCATGACCCGCAGGCGCTCTACGACGAGATGGCCAGCATGGCCGAGAAAATGCGCGCCAAGGGCCGTTCGAGCCAATCCTGAGCCGCACCATCAGGTATCCTCGGCGTTTTGCCAGCTCCGGGGATACCTGTGATCAATTACCTGCTGTTTTTCCTCGCCGCCGTGTTCGAGATCGCCGGGTGCTACGCCTTCTACATGTGGCTGCGGCTCGCCAAGAGCGCCTGGTGGATCGCCCCGGCACTGTTCAGCCTGACCCTGTTCGCCCTGCTGCTGACCCGGGTCGAGGCCGCCTACGCCGGTCGCGCCTATGCCGCCTACGGCGGAATCTATATCGTCACCTCGCTGCTGTGGCTGGCCTTCGTCGAGAAAGGCCGCCCCTTGACCAGCGACTGGCTCGGTGCAGCGCTCTGCGTGCTAGGCGCGACGGTCATCCTGCTGGGCCCGCGGTTGCAGAGCGCAGGCTGATTTTGTAGGAAATTTCAGTAGGTCACTTCCTGCGCTGTTGTAGGGCAACTCTATTTGTCTGCCAGACCATTGAAGCGGACTACGCCGACAGACAGTCTCCAGATTCACCCGGATATGGAGGATTTGGCGATGCTGGTCATAGGACGCGAGATTGGCGAGGTCATCAACATCGGTAACGACATCAAGCTCAAGGTGATCGCCGTGGACGGCGGTACGGTGCGCTTCGGCATCAGTGCGCCGCGCGACGTGGAAATTCACCGCGCCGAAATCTATCGGCGCCTGGCGGAGGAAGCGCAGAAGCAGAAGGCGGGCTGATCAGTCGAACAGCTCCTTGGGGATATCGTGCCTGGCCAGCAATTGGCATTGCTGGCTGTCCATATCGAAGAGGATGAACGCCTGTCCCTTGGCCAATGCCTGGCGTACCCGCAGGACGCGGGTTTCCAGCGGGGTATCGTCGCCGTTGTCGGTGCCGTCGCGGGTGACGAAGTCCTCGATCAGGCGGGTCAGGGTGTCGGCTTCGAGCTGGTCGTAGGGGATGAGCATGGGGCTGGGTCTGCTTTGAATTGATGGCATATGCTACCTGCTTTTGCGGATCACCGCGGACCCTGTGGGAGCGGGTTCACCCGCGATTGCCGTGGTGAATTCACCATCGTAATCGCGGGTGAACCCGCTCCCACAGGGTCCGCGGCGCTCTTAGATCAATCTCTTCGACCAAGCACCTCATCCACCGTCGGCACCCGGGTATCACTCTCCATCTGAGCATCATGCTCAAGCTGATGACTGAACCTCTCCAGCGAGCTCCCCGCCGGGTGCGAATCCGCCGCGAATACAGGCGGGCTCAGCAGGTAGGCGCCGAGCAGGCGACTCAATGCCGCCAGGCTATCGATATGGGTCCGCTCGTAGCCATGGGTCGCGTCGCAGCCGAATGCCAGCAACGCGGTGCGGATATCGTGCCCGGCGGTGATCGCCGAGTGCGCATCGCTGAAGTAATAGCGGAACAGGTCGCGCCGCACCGGCAGGTTGTGCTCGTTGGCCAGATGCAGCAGGTGGCGCGACAGATGGTAGTCATAGGGCCCGGACGAGTCCTGCATCGCCACGCTGACCGCGTGCTCGCTGGAATGCTGCCCCGGCGCGACCGGGGCGATATCGATGCCGACGAATTCGCTGACATCCCAGGGCAGGGCACCTGCCGCGCCGGAGCCGGTTTCCTCGGTGATGGTGAACAGCGGATGACAGTCGATCTCCGGCGTCCGGCCGCTTTCCACCACCGCCTTGAGCGCCGCCAGCAGCGCGGCCACGCCGGCCTTGTCGTCCAGGTGGCGGGCGCTGATATGCCCGCTTTCGGTGAACTCGGGCAACGGATCGAACGCGACGAAGTCACCGATATTGATCCCCAGCGATTCGCAGTCGGCCCGCGTCGCGCAATAGGCGTCCAGGCGCACCTCGATGTGTTCCCAGCTCACCGGCATCTGGTCGATGGCGGTATTGAATGCATGACCGCTGGCCATCAGCGGCAACACACTGCCGCGCAGCACGCCGTTGTCGGTGAACACGCTGACCCGGCTGCCCTCGGCAAAACGGCTCGACCAGCAACCCACCGCCGCCAGCCCCAGGCGGCCATTGTCCTGCAGGGCGCGGACGCTGGCACCGATGGTGTCGAGGTGCGCTGAGACGGCGCGATCGGGTGAATTCTTGCGGCCCTTGAGGGTGGCGCGGATGGTGCCGCGCCGGGTCAGTTCGAAGGGGATGCCCAGTTCCTCCAGGCGTTCGGCGACATAGCGCACGATGGTGTCGGTAAAGCCGGTGGGACTCGGGATCGCCAGCATTTCCAGAAGGACTTTCTGCAGGTATGTCAGGTCCGGTTCGGGTAGCGGGGCAGTCATGGATACTCCTGGTGCACGGTTTGGATCAGTTCGTCGTCCGGCTCAGGGGAAACAGCAGGTCGACGAAACGTTCGGCAACGGGTTGCGGTTCATGGTTGGCCAGGCCGGCGCGTTCGTTGGCCTCGATGAACACATACTCCGGCTGGTCGGCGGCGCGCACCATCAGGTCGAGGCCGACCACCGGGATATCCAGGGCGCGGGCGGCCTGGATCGCGGCCTCGGCCAGGGTCGGGTGCAGGCGCGCGGTGACGTCTTCCAGGCAGCCGCCCGTATGCAGGTTGGCAGTACGCCGCACCGCCAGGCGCTGGCCGGCGGGGAGGATGCTGTCGTAATCGAAGCCGGCGGCCTGGAGCGTGCGCAGGGTTTCCTCATCCTTGGGAATCCGGCTTTCCCCGCCGGTGGCCGCCTGCCGGCGCCGGCTTTGCGCGTCGATCAGGCGCCCGATGCTGTGCTGGCCATCACCGATCACCTGGGCCGGATGCCGGATCGCCGCCGCCACCACTTCGAAGCCGATCACCAGGATGCGCAGGTCATGGCCTTCGTGGAAGCTCTCTAGCAACACCCGGCTGTCGAAGCGCCGAGCCTGCTCGATGGCCTGGGTGACCTCGTCCAGGGTGGTGAGGTTGACCGCCACGCCATGGCCCTGTTCGCCATCCACCGGCTTGACCACCACTGCGCCGTGGTCCTCGAGAAAGGCCAGGTTGTCGTCGGCATTGCCCGCCAATTGCTGCGCCGGCACGTTAAGCCCGGCAGCGGCGAGGGTGCGCTGGGTCAGGCGTTTGTCCTGGCACAGGGTCATGCTCACGGCCGTGGTCAGGTCGCTCAGCGACTCGCGGCAGCGCACCCGGCGTCCGCCATGGCTGAGGGTGAACAGGCCGCTGTCGGCATCGTCCACCTGAACGTCGATTCCGCGCCGGTAGGCTTCCTCGACGATGATCCGCGCATACGGGTTGAGCCCGTCCTGCGGCCCCGGGCCGAGGAACAGTGGCTGGTTGATGCCGTTCTTGCGCTTGACCGCGAAGGTTGGCAGGTTGCGGAAGCCGAGCTTGGTATAGAGCCGCTTGGCCTGGCGGTTGTCATGCAGCACAGAGAGGTCGAGGTAGTTGAGGCCGCGACTCATGAAATGCTCCACCAGATGGCGCACCAGCACCTCGCCCACGCCAGGCCGGGTGGTGTTGGGGTCCACCGCCAGGCACCAGAGGCTGCTGCCGCCCTCGGGGTCTTCGAAGGCCTTGAGGTGGTTCAGGCCCATCACGCTGCCGATCACCGCGCCAGTGTCCTCGTCCTCCGCCAGCCAATACACCGGACCGCCCAGATGGCGCGGCGTCAGCAGCTCGGTCTTGACCGGCAGCATGCCGCGGGTCTGGTACAGGGTATTGATCGCCTGCCAGTCCTCGTCGCTTTGCGCCCGGCGGATGCGGAAGCCGCGAAACACCCGGCTGGCCGGGCGGTAATCGCTGAACCACAGGCGCAGGGTGTCGGAAGGATCGAGGAACAACTGCTGCGGGGCCTGGGCCAGGACCTGCTGTGGTGCGGCGACATACAAGGCGATATCCCGCTCGCCCGGTTGTTCCTCCAGCAGCGCCCGGGCCAGTTGGCCAGGCTCGGCATAGGTATGGCCGATCAGCAGGCGTCCCCAGCCGCAGTGCAGCGAACGCGGCTCTTCATGGGGCTCGCTGCCTTCATCGGCCAGGCGCGCCTGCAGGCGTTCATAGGACGGCACCTGGCCGCGCAGCAGGCGCTGGCCATAGGTGGATGCATGGGCTTTCATCGGTCAGATTCCTTGTTCGCTGAGCCACAGGTTCAGGGCCGCCAGTTGCCACAGTTTCGAACCGCGCAACGGCGTGAGCTGGCCGTGCGGGTCGCTCAGCAGGCGGTCGAGCATTGCCGGGTTGAACAGACCGCGGTCCTGGCTGGGGTCCAGCAGCAGTTCGCGCACCCAATCCAGGGTCGCGCCTTGCAGGTGCTTGAGGCCGGGTACCGGGAAGTAGCCCTTCTTGCGATCGATCACCTCGTTGGGAATGACCAGTCGCGCCGCTTCCTTCAACACCTGCTTGCCGCCGTCCGGCAGCTTGAAGCGCGCCGGAATGCGTGCCGACAGCTCCACCAGGCGGTAATCGAGGAACGGCGTGCGCGCCTCCAGGCCCCAGGCCATGGTCATGTTGTCGACGCGCTTGACCGGGTCGTCCACCAGCATCACCGTGCTGTCCAGGCGCAGCGCCTTGTCCACGGCTTCGCGGGCGCCCGGCTGGGCGAAGTGCTGGCGGACGAAGTCGCCGGCCACGTCGCTGTCCACCAGCCATGGCAACTGCACGGTGTCGCGGTATTCCTCGAAACTGCGGTCGAAGAATGCCGCGCGATACGCCGCCACCGGGTCGGCGGCGCCATCCACCTGCGGGTACCAGTGGTAGCCGGCGAACAGCTCGTCGGCGCCCTGGCCGCTCTGCACCACTTTGCAGTGCTTGGCCACTTCCCGCGACAGCAGGTAGAAGGCGATGCAGTCGTGGCTGACCATCGGCTCGCTCATGGCACGGAAGGCTGCCGGCAACCGGGTGATGATCTCGCGTTCGTCGATGCGCAACTGGTGGTGGCGGGTGCCGTAGTGCCGGGCGATGAGATCGGAGTACTGGAACTCGTCGCCGCGCTCGCCGCCGGCATCTTCGAAACCGATGGAGAAGGTCGACAGGTCTTCCACACCGACCTCGCGCAGCAGGCCGACCAGCAAACTGGAATCGACGCCGCCGGACAGCAGCACACCGACATCGACCGCTGCTCGCTGGCGGATGGCCACGGCTTCGCGGGTGCTGTCGAGCACGCGGTCGCGCCAGTCCTCCAGGGTCAGGTCCTGTTCATCGGTGCGTGGCCCGTAGTGCAGGCTCCACCATTGCTGCTGCTGGCTGCGGCCCTGGGCGTCGATGCGCATCCAGGTGGCGGGCGGCAGCTTTTCAATGTTGGCCAGCAGGGTGCGTGGCGCGGGGACCACGGCATGGAAATTCAGGTAGTGATTGAGGGCCACCGGATCCAGCACCGGATCGATGTCACCGCCCTTGAGCAGGGCCGGGAGGGTCGAGGCGAAGCGCAGGCGCTCGTTGGTACGCGACAGGTACAGCGGCTTGACGCCGAGGCGGTCGCGGGCGAGGAACAACTGCTGCTTGTCGCGTTCCCAGATGGCCAGGGCGAACATGCCGTTCAGGCGTGGCAGCAATTGCTCGCCCCAGGCGTGATAGCCCTTGAGCAGCACTTCGGTGTCGCCGCCGGAATAGAAGCTGTAGCCGAGGCTTTCCAGCTCGGCGCGCAGTTCCGGGAAGTTGTAGATGGCGCCGTTGAAGGCCAGGGACAGACCGAGTTGCGGGTCGACCATGGGCTGGGCCGAGCCGTCGGACAGGTCCATGATCTTCAGGCGACGGTGGCCGAGGGCGATCGGGCCCTGGCTATGGAAGCCCCAGGCATCGGGGCCGCGAGGGGCCAGGTGATGGGTGATCCGCTCGACCGCGGCGAGGTCTGCCGGGCGCGAGGGGGTTGCTACAGGGGTGAAACGAAACTCTCCAGCTAATCCGCACATAAGTCCTTACCGGTTTTGCCGTTGGGGAAAGTGCCCGAATAGGGGGCACTCAGAAACTGACCGGGTGAGGTTGTGGGAGTTTTAGATCGATATGGAATAAGGGAGGTCGACGGCCGGAGCGACTCGGCCTCTGTGGGAGCGGGTTCACCCGCGATTGCGGTAGTGAATTCACCTACGCAATCGCGGGTGAACCCGCTCCCACAGGGGCCGAATCAGCTTCAGGATTTGTTGCGCTTCAGCTCACGCAACATGAAGCGGTTCGGGTGACAGGCCTCCGCGATCTCCCGCGGCACCGGCAGGGCGTCGCCATTGACCCAGGCGGCCAGCAGCTCGCCGCACAGCGGTGCGGTGATCAGGCCCCGCGAGCCATGCCCGCTGTTGATATAGAGCCCCTCCAGCCACGGGCAGGGTTCATCGGGCACCTGCCGCGCATTCTTCGCCAGTGCCGCGTAGGTCTCGGCAAAGGCCGCGGCATCCGCCAGTGGCCCGACCAGCGGCAGGTAATCCGGGCTGGTGCAGCGAAACGCCGCCCGGCCTTCCAGGTGCTGCGTATCCAGCCGGTCGATCTCCAGCCGTTGGTCCAGGTCCGGCGAGATTTCCCGCAGCAACTCGAGATTGCTGCGGTGTTCCTCGACGGTCGGCACGGTATCGCTACTGTGGAAATCGAAGCTGGCGCCCAGGGTGTGTTCCCCCTGGCGCGGCGGCGCCACATAGCCGTCGGCGCACACCACCGTATGCAAGGCCCGGCTGGCGGCAGTCGCCGGCAATTTGCTGATCTGCCCGCGAATGCGCTTGAGCGGCAGGCCGGCACAGGCTTCGAACTGCCGAATCTCCGCCGCCCCGGCCAGCACTACCACCGGCGCTTCGGCCAGCACTCGCTCGCCGTCCAGCGCCTGCCACAAGCCATCGACCCGGCGCAGTTGCAGCACGTTGTGATGGGGCAGCAGCTTCACCTTGGCCTGTTCCGCCTGCCAGCGACACAGCGCCGGAGGATGCACCCAGCCGCCTTCGGGATAGAACAAGCCGCCGGCGGGCAGGGCGACGCCGGCAATGGCTTCGGCCTGCTGGCGATCCAGCCGTTGCAGCAACTCATCGCTGAACGCCCCGGCCAGCTGTGCCTGGCGCTGGTCTTCCTGGTCATCGAACGCCAGTTGCAGTACACCGCAAGCGTCCCAGTCGGTGCCCCGCTGCAGGCGTTCGAGCAGGCGCCGGGTATGGCCGAAACCGCTGACGATCAATTGCGACAACAGCGTGCCATGGGCGGAAAGCTTGAGGTAAAGCACGCCCTGGGGGTTGCCCGAGGCCTCGCTGGCCGGTTGCCCGTGGCGCTCAAGCAGGCTGACCTGCCAACCCCGCGCAGCGAGGCTGGCGGCGCTGGCACAACCGGCCAGCCCGGCACCGACCACCAGTGCATGACGAGGACCGCCTGGCGGCGCAGGGCGTCGATACCAGGGCGGCACTGCCGCTGGCAGCGCCTGTTGTTCCGGGCCGGCGCTGTACAGGCCGCGCAGGATCTCCCATTTCTTGCCGATCCCCGGGATCCGCTTCATGGTGAAACCCACCGCGATCAGGGCGCGGCGTACCCAGCCGGTGCTGGTGAAGGTGCCTAGGGTGGTCCCCGGCACCGACAGCCGGCCCAGTTGGGCGAACAGTTCCGGGGTCCACATGTCCGGGTTCTTCGCTGGCGCGAAACCGTCGAGGAACCAGGCGTCGATGCGCCCGTCGAGCTTTTCGAACTGCTCCCGGGCGTCGCCGATCATCAGCGTCAGGCTGATCCGGCCATCCTCGAACAGGAACTGCTGGTAGCCCTCGTGCACCGCCACATAGCGCTCCAGCAGTGCCTGGCCCTGGCTTGCCAATTGCGGCCACAGGGCCAGGGCACGGGCCAGGTCGCTGCGGGTCAGGGGAAACTTCTCGGCGCTGATGAAGTGCAGGCGGGCGCCGGTCCGGGCGTGCTTGTCGAACAACTGCCAGGCGCAGAGGAAATTCATCCCGGTACCGAACCCGGTCTCGCCGATCACCAGGCACTCGCCGGCAGCCAGCGCGGCGAAGCGCTGGCGCAGGTCGTTCTGCTCGATGAACACGTGGTGGGTTTCCTCCAGGCTCTGGTCCTTGGAGAAATAGATGTCGTCGTACTGCCGCGAATGGGGGCGGCCCAGTTCATCCCAGTCGATCTGGGCATGGCGTGGAGCAGGTGAGTCGGTCATGAAAGGGCTCGGCAACAGCGGAACCGGCATTCTAGCCGATCGCCGAAACGCTGTTTGATCCCGGACAAAACCCGTGGCGATCCGCTAGTCTTGCTTATCCATGAAGGGAGCCTGGTATGTTCGAATCCGCTGAAATCGGTCACTCGATCGACAAAGAAACCTACGACGCCGAAGTGCCCGCGCTACGTGAAGCCTTGCTCGAAGCCCAGTTCGAACTCAAGCAGCAGGCACGCTTCCCGGTGATCGTGCTGATCAACGGCATCGAAGGTGCCGGCAAGGGCGAGACGGTCAAGCTGCTGAACGAATGGATGGACCCGCGGCTGATCGAAGTACGCACCTTCGACCAGCAGACCGACGAAGAACTGGCGCGTCCGCCGGCCTGGCGCTATTGGCGGGCGTTGCCGGCCAAGGGGCGGATGGGCGTGTTCTTCGGTAACTGGTACAGCCAGATGCTCCAGGGCCGGGTCCACGGGCATTTCAAGGACGCCGTGCTGGACCAGGCCATCAGCGGCGCCGAGCGCCTGGAGCAGATGCTCTGCGATGAAGGCGCGCTGATCTTCAAGTTCTGGTTCCACCTGTCCAAGAAGCAGATGAAGGCGCGGCTCAAGGCGCTCAAGGATGACCCGGTGCACCGCTGGCGCATCAGCCCGCTGGACTGGCAGCAATCGGAAACCTACGACCGCTTCGTGCGCTTCGGCGAGCGGGTGATCCGCCGCACCAGCCGCGAGTACGCGCCCTGGCACATCATCGAAGGGTTCGATCCGCATTACCGCAGCCTGGCCGTGGGCAAGCTGCTTCTGGAAGGGCTGCAGAATGCCTTGAAGGCCAAGACCCTCAAGGAGCCGACGCCGATCGCCCCGCTGGGGGCCAGCATCGACGACCGCAGCCTGCTGGAAAGCCTCGACCTCAGCGTCCACCTCGACAAGAACGACTACCAGGAACAACTGCTGACCGAACAGGCGCGCCTGGCCGGTTTGCTGCGCGACAAGCGCATGAAGCATCACTCGCTGGTGGCCGTTTTCGAAGGCAACGACGCGGCGGGTAAGGGCGGGGCGATCCGCCGGGTGGCGGCAGCACTGGACCCGCGCCAGTACAACATCGTGCCGATCGCCGCACCCACCGAGGAAGAGCGGGCGCACCCGTACCTGTGGCGGTTCTGGCGACACCTGCCGGCGTTCGGCAAGTTCACCATCTTCGACCGCTCCTGGTATGGCCGGGTGCTGGTGGAGCGGGTCGAGGGCTTCTGCAGCCAGGCCGACTGGATGCGTGCCTACGGCGAGATCAATGATTTCGAGGAGCAGATCAGCAACGCCGGGGTGGTGGTGGTCAAGTTCTGGCTGGCGATCGACCAGCAGACCCAGCTTGAGCGTTTCCAGGAGCGCGAGAACATTCCCTTCAAGCGCTTCAAGATCACCGAGGAAGACTGGCGCAACCGCGACAAATGGGACCTGTATGCCCAGGCGGTGGGGGATATGGTCGACCGCACCAGCACCGAGATCGCGGCCTGGACCCTGGTCGAGGCCAACGACAAGCGCTGGGCGCGGGTGAAGGTGCTGCGCACCATCAACGAAGCGCTGGAGGCGGCGTTCCGCAAGCACAAGAAGTAAAAGCCAGGACGTTGCGTACCCTGTGGGAGCAGGTTCACCCGCGATTGCGGTAGTGAGTTCACAATAGCAATCGCGGGTGAACCCGCTCCCACAGGGTACGCGTCGTTTCCTCCATTGGAGTACGTCGCGTTCCGGCTCCCTCATGCCTCTACCAGACCAGCACAGTTATCCCCCCAACTGTCACTGTGTAATCCAATTCCTACCCACTAGACTCTCGCCATCCACCACCCCGGGTTATCGAGGCCGCAATGCATATCTCTTCCGGACGCTGGGCCTACGGGCTGTTCCTGGCGCTGTTGACCGCCGTGCTGTGGGGCATCCTGCCGGTCAAGCTCAAGCAGGTATTGCAGGTGATGGACCCGGTCAGCGTCACCTGGTACCGCCTGCTGGTGTCCGGCGGCCTGCTGTTCGCCTGGCTCGGGGCGCAGCGCAGGCTGCCTTCCTTCTCCGTCCTGGGGCGCCGTGGCAAATGGCTGGTGGCGGTGTGCGTGCTGGGGCTGACCGGCAACTACGTGCTTTACCTGGTCGGCCTGAACCTGGTCAGCGCCGGCACCGCGCAACTGGTGGTACAGATCGGTCCGGTGCTGCTGCTGATCGGCAGTGTCTTCGTGTTCAAGGAATCCTTCACCCTCGGCCAGGCCATCGGCCTGGCCTTGCTCATGGTCGGCTTCGGCCTGTTCTTCAACCAGCGTCTCGATGAGCTGCTGACCTCCCTGGGCGCCTATACCACCGGTGTGCTGGTTATCCTCGCGGCGTCTTCGGTCTGGGTGTTCTACGCCCTTGGCCAGAAACAGTTGCTCACGGTGTGGAGTTCCAGGCAGGTGATGATGGTGATCTACCTGTTCTGCGCCTTGCTGCTGACACCTTGGGCCAAGCCGCTGGAAGTGCTGCAGCTCAGCGCCCTGCAAGGTTGGCTGCTGCTGGCCTGCTGCCTGAACACCCTGGTGGCCTACGGTGCGTTCGCCGAGGCGCTGGCACATTGGGAGGCGTCGCGGGTCAGCGCGACGCTGGCGATCACGCCATTGGTGACTTTCGGCACCGTGGCCCTGGCCGCCTGGATCTGGCCCGCCTGGGTCAGCGCCGAGCAGATCAATGGCCTGGGCTATGTCGGCGCACTGGTGGTGGTCGCGGGCTCGGCACTGACCGCCCTGGGCCCGTCGATCAGTGCCGGCTGGAAGGCCAGGCGCGTGCGCCCGGCCCCTTGACTCAGCCCTTTCCGCCGGCTTCGAGCATCTGTTCCGGACGCACCCACTCATCGAACTGGGCATCGGTGAGATAGCCCAGGGTCAGGGCCGCCTCGCGCAGGGTGATGCCTTCGGCATAGGCCTTCTTGGCGATTTCCGCGGCCTTGTCGTAGCCGATATGCGGGTTCAGCGCGGTCACCAGCATCAGCCCGCGCTCCAGGTGCGCGGCCATCTGCCGGGCATCCGGCTCGATACCGGCGACGCAATGGCGCTGGAAGTTCTGGCAGCCGTCGGCAAGCAGCTCGATGGATTGCAGCAGGTTATGAATGATTACCGGCTTGAACACGTTCAACTGCAAGTGTCCCTGGCTGGCCGCGAAGCCGATGGCAGTGTCGTTGCCCAATACCTGGCAGGCCAGCATCGACAGGGCCTCGCATTGGGTCGGGTTGACCTTGCCAGGCATGATCGAACTGCCCGGCTCGTTGGCCGGCAGGCGTACTTCCGCGAGTCCGGCGCGTGGGCCGGAGCCGAGCAGGCGCAGGTCGTTGGCGATCTTCATCAAGGCCACGGCGAGGGTTTTCAGGCCCCCGGCCAGGGTGGTCAGCGGTTCATGGCCGGCGAGGGCAGCGAACTTGTTCGGTGCGGTGACGAACGGCAGGCCCGACAGCGCAGCGAGTTCCGCCGCGATGGCTTCGGCAAAACCGTGCGGCGCGTTGAGCCCGGTGCCCACCGCCGTGCCACCCTGGGCCAGCTCGCACACCGCCGGCAAGGCGCCGCGAATGGCGCGCTGGGCGTAATCCAGCTGGGCCACCCAGGCCGAGACCTCCTGGCCGAACGTGATGGGCGTGGCGTCCATCATATGGGTGCGTCCGGTTTTCACCAGGTCGGTATGGCGCGCCGACAGTTCGGCCAGCCCCGCCGACAGTTCGGCGATGGCCGGCAGGAGCTTTTCCTGGACGGCCTGTGCCGCAGCGATATGCATCGCCGTGGGGAAGCAGTCGTTGGAACTCTGCGAGCGGTTGACGTGGTCGTTGGGGTGTACCGGGTCCTTGCCGCCGCGGCCCTTGCCGGCCAGCTCGTTGGCACGCCCGGCAATCACTTCGTTGACGTTCATGTTGCTCTGGGTGCCGCTGCCGGTCTGCCAGACCACCAGCGGGAACTGGTCGTCATGCTCGCCGTCGAGCACCTCGTCGGCGGCCTGCTCGATCAGCCGGGCGATATCGGCGGGCAGGTCGCCATTGCGGTCGTTGACCCGCGCCGCCGCCTTTTTCACCAGGGCCAGGGCATGCAGCACGGCCAGCGGCATGCGTTCCTTGCCGATGGCGAAGTTGATCAGCGAGCGCTGCGTTTGTGCACCCCAGTAGACCTGATCAGGAACTTCGACCGGTCCGAGGCTGTCAGTTTCGATGCGGCTCATGTGTTACCCACTCCTTTGCAAGATGCAAGTTTGACCAGACAGTTTAGGTCTTGATTCACCAGGCCGGTTCCATAGCCCACTCGTCCTATTGAGCGGCTGCGCCCGTCGGCGCAGAATGCTCTACGCTGGAAACACTCACTTACTCTTTTAAGGAATTCCGATGACCCGTCTCCGCGCCCTTTGCACGGCCGTCGCCTTGGTTTGCGCAAGCGGCCAGGTATTCGCTGCCGGTCCGAGCCACAATGCTGCGGCCGAGAAGTTTCTGACCCTGGCTCATGCCGACAAGCTCGGCACGCCGGTGTACATGCAGGTGCAACAGATGTTCGCCCAGCGCTTCGAGCAGACCAAGGCGCCTGCCTCGAAGAAATCCGTGCTCGACAGCTACCAGGCCAAGGCCAACGCCGCGCTGGACAACGCCATCGGCTGGAACAAGCTCAAGCCGGACATGATCAACCTCTATACCAGCACCTTCACCGAGCAGGAGCTCAAGGACCTGGTGGCCTTCTACCAGTCGCCGCTGGGCAAGAAAGTCCTGGAGAAAATGCCGCAGGTGACCCAGCAATCCGCCCAACTGACCCAGCAGAAGCTGGAAAGCGCGGTGCCGGTGGTCAACAAGCTGCTGTCGGACATGACCAACGAACTCGACCCGAACGCCGGCAAGGCCGCCGCGCCGGCCAAGAAGCCATAAGCGGAGCCGCCGATGTCGATGCAACAGAAGATCGAACAGAGCCTGTCGGCGCTGGAACCCCGGCACTTGCAGGTCCTGGACGAGAGCCATATGCATAGCCGTGGCACCGAGACCCACTACAAGGCGGTGCTGGTCAGCGAGCAGTTCGAGGGCCTTAACAGCGTCAAGCGGCACCAGAAAGTGTACGCCACCCTCGGCGACCTGATGGGTCAGTTCCATGCCCTGGCGTTGCATACCTACACCCCGCAGGAATGGGAAAAGGTCGGCGTTGCGCCGGCTTCGCCCACTTGCGCCGGAGGCAGCAAGCACTGATTTCACCATCAGGTTTTGGTAAACTCCGCACCCGCGCCGCTTGTCGGCGCGTTTTTATTTGTATTTTCGAACCCGGTCCGCCCTTTGCGAGGGTGACCACTGGAGAGTTGCAAGCATGACCCAATCCATCGTCGTGGCGGCGCTGTACAAGTTCGTCACCCTCGAAGACTACGTCGAACTGCGCGAGCCACTGCTGGCCGCCATGGAAGCCAACGGTGTCAAGGGCACCCTGCTGCTGGCCGAGGAAGGTATCAACGGTACCGTTTCCGCCACCCGCGAAGGCATCGACGGCCTGCTCGCCTGGCTGCGCAACGACCCGCGCCTGGCAGATGTCGACCACAAGGAGTCGTATTGCGACGAGCAGCCGTTCTACCGCACCAAGGTCAAGCTGAAGAAAGAGATCGTTACCCTCGGCGTACCGGGCGTGGACCCGAACAAGGCGGTCGGCACCTACGTCGAGCCGCAGGACTGGAACGCCCTGATCAGCGACCCGGAAGTCCTGTTGATCGATACCCGCAACGACTATGAAGTGGCCATCGGCACCTTCGAGGGCGCCATCGATCCGAAGACCACCACCTTCCGCGAGTTCCCCGAGTACATCAAGGCCAACTTCGACCCGGCGCGGCACAAGAAGGTGGCGATGTTCTGCACCGGCGGCATCCGCTGCGAGAAGGCATCGAGCTACATGCTCGGTGAGGGCTTCGAAGAGGTCTATCATCTGAAAGGCGGGATCCTGAAATATCTTGAAGAAGTGCCTCAGGACCAGAGCAAGTGGCAGGGCGACTGCTTCGTTTTCGACAACCGGGTCACCGTGCGTCACGACCTCAGCGAAGGCGACTACGACCAGTGCCATGCGTGCCGCCATCCGGTCAGTGTCGAGGACCGGGCCTCGGAGCACTATTCGCCAGGCATCAGTTGCCCGCATTGCTGGGACAGCCTGAGCGAGAAGACCCGCCGCAGTGCCATCGACCGGCAGAAGCAGATCGAACTGGCCAAGGCCCGCAACCAGCCGCACCCGATCGGGTTCAACTACCGCAAAGCCGAGGTGTGATGCATGACCGCCCGCCTGCTCTATGTGATGGACCCGATGTGCTCCTGGTGCTGGGGGTTCGCGCCGGTGGCTGCGGCCCTGATCGCCCGGGCGCGCGAGGCCGGGGTTGAGACCCGCCTGGTGGTCGGCGGCCTGCGCACCGGCAGTTCGGCGCTGGACGCCTCGACCCGGCGCTATATCCTTGAGCATTGGCAGGCGGTCAACGAGGCGACGGGGCAGCCGTTCCTGCTTGATGGCGCCATGCCCGACGGCTTCGTCTACGACACCGAGCCGGCCTGCCGCGCCCTGGTGACCGCGCGCAGCCTGGACGGCGACAAGGTCTGGGGGCTGCTGGCGCTGATCCAGCAGGCGTTCTACCAGCGGGCCGAGGATGTCACCCTGGCGCCGACCCTGGTCAACCTGGCGGAGCAGGCCGGTCTGGATCGCGCCAGCTTCGCTGCGGCCTTCACCAGCCCCGAACAGCGCAGCGCCACCGCCGCCGACTTCACCTGGGCCCAGGACCTGGGCATCGCTGGCTTCCCCACGCTGCTGGCCGAGCGCAACGGCCAACTGGCCTTGCTGACCAACGGCTACCAGCCGCTGGCGTCCCTTGAACCTTTGCTCGGCCGCTGGCTGGAGCGGGCTGCCCATGCTTGATCTGCCAGGCTCGCCCGACCCGGTTCCCGGGCCTGCGGCGGCGTCTGCCGATCGCTTGAGCTGGGCGGAAATCCGCCGCCTGGCCCTGCATCACAAGAAGTCCCTGTGGACGGCCAACGCGGTCGCCGTACTGGCGGCCCTGTGCAGCGTACCGATTCCGCTGCTGTTGCCGCTGCTGGTGGACGAAGTGCTGCTCGGGCATGGCGATGCCGCCTTGAAGTGGATGAACCGTTTCCTGCCGGAGAACTGGCAGGTGGCGGCCGGCTATATCGGCCTGATGCTGCTGGTAACCCTGCTGTTGCGCTGCAGCGCGCTGCTTTTCAACGTGGTCCAGGCCAAGCTGTTCGCCGGGCTGGCCAAGGATATCGTCTATCGCCTGCGTATCCGCCTGATCGAGCGGCTCAAGCGCATTTCCCTGAGCGAGTACGAAAGCCTCGGCAGCGGCACGGTTACCACGCACCTGGTTACCGACCTCGACACCCTGGACAAATTCGTCGGCGAAACCCTCAGCCGGTTCCTCGTGGCGATGCTGACCCTGACCGGCACCGCCGCGATCCTGATCTGGATGCATTGGCAACTGGCGCTGCTGATCCTGCTGTTCAATCCGCTGGTGATCTTCGCCACGGTGCAATTGGGCAAGCGGGTCAAGCACCTGAAGAAGCTGGAGAACGACAGCACTTCGCGTTTCACCCAGGCCCTGGCCGAAACCCTGGACGCCATCCAGGAAATCCGCGCTGGCAACCGCCAGGGCTATTTCCTCGGGCGCCTGGGCCTGCGCGCCCAGGAAGTGCGCAACCATGCGGTGGCCTCGCAGTGGAAAAGCGACGCCAGTAGCCGCGCCAGTGGCCTGCTGTTCCAGTTCGGCATCGATATCTTCCGCGCGGCGGCGATGCTGACCGTGCTGTTTTCCGACCTGAGCATCGGCCAGATGCTCGCGGTGTTCAGCTACCTGTGGTTCATGATCGGGCCGGTGGAACAACTGTTGAACCTGCAATACGCCTATTACGCGGCCGGTGGCGCCCTGAGCCGGATCAACGAGCTGCTCGCCCGTGGTGACGAGCCGCAGTTCGCCGGCGGCACCGATCCGTTCCACGGGCAGACCACGGTGGGCATCGAGGTTCGTGGCCTGCGCTTCGGCTATGGCGAGGAGCCGGTGCTGGACCAGTTGAACCTGGCCATCGCACCGGGAGAAAAGGTCGCCATCGTCGGTGCCAGCGGCGGCGGCAAGAGCACCCTGGTGCAACTGTTGCTCGGGTTGTACAGCGCCCAGGCCGGGACCATCCGGTTTGGCGGGGCGACCCTGCAGGACATCGGCCTGGATACCCTGCGCGAGAACGTTGCGGTAGTGCTGCAGCATCCTTCGCTGTTCAACGACACGGTGCGCGCCAACCTGACCATGGGCCGCGACTGCAGCGACGAGGAGTGCTGGCAGGCCCTGGCCATCGCCCAGCTCGACGAGACCATCGATGCCCTCCCGCAAGGCCTGGACAGCGTGGTCGGTCGCTCCGGGGTGCGACTTTCGGGCGGCCAGCGCCAGCGCCTGGCGATCGCCCGGATGGTCCTGGCAAAGCCCAAGGTGGTGATACTCGACGAGGCCACCTCAGCCCTCGACGCAGCCACCGAATATAACCTGCACCACGCCCTGGCCCGCTTCCTCAGCGCGCGTACCACCCTGATCATTGCCCACCGCTTGTCGGCAGTGAAACAGGCCGACCGCGTGCTGGTCTTCGACGGCGGTCATGTCGCCGAGGATGGCGGCCATCAGCAATTGATCGCCGAGGGCGGCCTGTACGCCAAGCTGTACGGTCACTTGCAGCAAAGCTGAGCCTTTATTGTGCGAAATCACTTATCTGCATGAAGGCAAATGGCCTAGTCTGTATCGGAACAGAGTGAGGCCACTCACCGATGTGCTGCCGCAAGGGATTTCATGAAGGGAAAACGGACGCTCGAAACGCCCAGGCTCCTGGGGCTCATCTGGCCATTCATTGCCGTGGTGCTGTTCCAGGCGCTGCTCGGCAGCATGAGCCTGTACGCCCTGTCGGCGATGCGCGCCTACGTGGCAGGGGAGAGCCTGTGGTCCAAGGGGCAGAAAGACGCCATCTATTACCTCAGCCTCTACGTCGATAGCCGCGACGAAGAGAATTTCCGCAAATATCGGCAAGCCTTTGCCATTCCCGAGGGCAGTCATCGCCTGCGCCTGGCCCTGGATCGCGATCCGCCGGACCTGGAAGGTGCGCGCCAGGGCATCCTGGCCGGCGGCAACCACCCGGACGATGTCGCCAGCGTGATCTGGTTCTACCTGAATTTCCGCCATGTCAGTTATCTGGAAAAGGCCATCGATCGCTGGCAGGTGGGCGACAGCTTCCTGCAGGAACTGGACACCCTGGCCCGGGAAATCCACGCGGGCATTTCCGCTAACCGCGCCACGGCCCGGGACCTGGTGGACTGGAAGCAGCGCATCGTGGCCATCAACGACAACGTCACGCCTGCCGCCCGGGCCTTCAGCGACGCCCTCGGCGAAGGTTCGCGGATGCTCCTGCGCTTGCTGCTGCTCACCAACCTGGCGACCGCCGCGTTCCTGATCGCCCTGGCCTGGCTGCGTTCGAGCAAGCTGCTGGCCCAGCGCCAGGCCTTCGCCAGCGCCCTGCAGGTGGAAAAGGAGCGGGCGCAGATCACCCTGGCCTCGATTGGCGACGGGGTTATTACCACCGACGTGGACGGGTGCATCCTTTATATGAACCCGGCCGCCGAACAACTCACCCACTGGGATGCGCTGCATGCCCAGGGCCTGCCCCTGGCGGCGCTGTTCAGCCTGCTCGACGACAATGCCGAAAAAGACAGGCTGACCCTTACCGAGCACATCCTCAACGGTGCGTTGAGCGGCGGTTCCGAACATGTCCGGCAGATCCAGCGCCTGGATGGCAGCACGGTGGCGGTGGCCCTGGTCGGCGCGCCGATCATCAGCGAAGGGCGCATCAGCGGCACTGTGCTGGTGCTGCACGACATGACCCAGGAGCGCCAGTACATCGCCAATCTGTCCTGGCAGGCGACCCATGACGCACTGACCGGGCTGTCCAACCGTCGCGATTTCGAGTATCGCCTGGAGCAGGCCCTCGCCGAACTGGCCCGGCATAGCGGCCGGCATTCATTGATGTTCCTCGATCTCGACCAATTCAAGCTGGTCAACGACACCAGCGGCCATGCGGCCGGCGACGAATTGCTGCGGCATATTTGCGCAGTGCTGCAATCGGCGCTGCGCGAGGGCGATGTGCTGGCGCGGCTGGGCGGCGACGAGTTCGGCGTGCTGCTGCATGATTGCCCGCCGGAACAAGCCGAGCGGATTGCCGAGAACCTGCGCCAGTCGGTGCAGAGCCTGCATTTCGTGTGGAAGGGCCGGCCATTCATGAATACCGTGAGCATCGGCCTGGTGCACCTGAACCAGGCGCCGGAAACCCTGGAGGCGGCCCTGCGGGCGGCGGACATGGCCTGCTACATGGCCAAGGAAAAAGGGCGCAACCGGGTTCAGTTGTACCAGGCCGACGATACCGAGCTGTCGGTGCGTTTCGGCGAGATGGCCTGGATCCAGCGCCTGCATATCGCCCTGGAAGAAAACCGCTTCTGCCTGTACGCCCAGGAAATCGCCGCCTTGCATCCGGAGGATGGCGGCGGACATCTGGAAATTCTCCTGCGCCTGCATGATGAAAGCGGGCGGATCATCCTGCCGGACAGTTTCATTCCCGCCGCCGAGCGCTTCGGCCTGATCACGGCCCTGGACCGTTGGGTGGTCGGCAGCGTGTTCAAGGTGATCCGCCAGTGTCTCGACGAGGGTGCCGAAGGGCCGCTGGCCATATGTTCGATCAACCTTTCAGGCAACAGCATCGGCGATGACAAGTTCCTCGACTATCTGCGGCGGCAGTTCATCGACTACGCCATCCCTCCTGAATTGATCTGTTTCGAAATTACTGAAACCAGCGCGATTGCCGATCTCGGCAGTGCCATTCGTTTTATCAACGAATTGAAAGGATTGGGCTGCAAGTTTTCCCTTGACGATTTTTGCGCCGGAATGTCGTCGTTCGCGTATCTGAAACATTTGCCTGTAGACTTCCTCAAGATCGACGGAAGTTTCGTCAAGGATATGCTCGACGATCCGGTTAACCGGGCAATGGTCCAGGTGATCAATCACATTGGCCATGTCATGGGCAAGCGCACCATCGCCGAGTTTGTCGAAACACCGCTGATCGAACAGGCTTTGCGGGAAATCGGTGTCGACTACGCCCAGGGCTTCCTGATCGAGCGGCCCCAGGCCTTTTCCGCCGCCAGCCTGAGGCGTCAGCGCGATGCGGCCAGGCCCATGCTGTTCGGCTCGCCGGGGACATTACGCTGACGCTTCCATCCAGATCACAAGGACAAGGAGCTGACAGTGATTGATACCTTTACCCGGACCGGTCCATTGATGGACGCCACCAGTTATCCCCTCTGGGCCCAGCGCCTGATCCAGGAATGCGCACCGCACAAGCGTCGTGTGGTCGAGCATGAGTTCTACCAGCGCTTGCGCGACGGCCAGGTTTCCAGCCGGACCATGCGCCAGTACCTGGTGGGCGGCTGGCCCGTTGTCGAGCAATTCTCGGTGTACATGGCGCAGATCCTGACCAAGACCCGTTACGCCCGTCATCCCGGCGAGGACATGGCGCGGCGCTGGCTGATGCGCAATATCCGTGTCGAACTCAACCACGCCGATTACTGGGTGCACTGGTGCGAAGCCCACGGCGTCAGCCTCGAGGAACTGCAGGCGCAGGAGGTGCCGGCAGAACTCCAGGCGCTCAGTGACTGGTGCGTGCATACCTGTGCCGCGGACTCGCTGGTGGTGGCCATGGCGGCGACCAACTATGCGATCGAGGGGGCGGTGGGCGAGTGGTCGGCGGTGGTCTGTTCGACCGACACCTATGCACAGGGCTTCCCCGAGGAAGGCCGCAAGCGCGCGATGAAGTGGTTGAAGATGCATGCCCAGTACGATGATGCCCACCCGTGGGAAGCGCTGGAAATCATCTGCACCCTGGCGGGCAACAGCCCGGGCAAGGCCTTGCAGAACGAGCTGAAACGGGCGATCTGCAAGAGCTACGACTATATGTTCCTGTTCCTCGAACGCTGCATGCAGTTGGAACACAGTGAGTCTGGCCAGGACGACCGCCGTCGCGGGGCCCTGGCCTGAGGCGTCTTACTGGGCGTTGAACGCCTGACCGTTGACCCCGGTGCTGTCCGGGCCCATCAGGTACAGATAGACCGGCATGATGGCCTCGGGCAGCGGGTTGTCCTGCGGATTTTCCGCAGGATAAGCCTGGGCCCGCATGCTGGTGCGGGTCGCGCCCGGGTTCACGCTGTTGGCCCGCACCGGGGCCACGCCTTCCAGTTCGTCCGCCAGGGTCTGCATCAGGCCCTCGGTGGCGAACTTCGACACGCCATAGGCACCCCAGTAGGCCCGGCCCTTGCGTCCGACGCTGCTGGAGGTGAATACCACCGAAGCATCTTCCGACAGCTTGAGCAACGGCAGCAGGGCCTGGGTCAGCATGAACATGGCGTTGACGTTGATGTGCATGACGCGCATGAAGTTATCGCCGCTCAGCTGTTCCAGCGGCGTGCGCGGGCCGATGATCGAAGCGTTGTGCAGCAGGCCGTCGAGGCGGCCGAATGCGTTCTCCACCATCACTGCCAACTCGTCGTACTGGTGCGGCAGCGCGGTTTCCAGGTTGAACGGGATGACCACCGGTTGCGGATAGCCGGCAGCCTCGATCTCGTCGTAGACCGCAGCCAGGTTGGCCTCGGTCTTGCCCAGCAACAGCACGGTGGCGCCATGGGCGGCGAACGCCTTGGCCGCCGCCGCACCGATCCCGCGACCGGCGCCGGTGACCATGATGACCCGGCCTTTGAGCAGCTCTGGACGGGCGGTGTAGTCGAACATGGGAATTGCCTCGAAAAGGAAATGGCTTCAGGCCACGCCGTCGCGGCATGGCCTATGGGCGGGTGATCAGCAGCCGCAGAGGGCGCCGTCGAGCACCTTGCGCAGTTCCAGCGGGTGGTCGACCACCACGTCCGCGCCCCAGTTGTTGGGGTTGTCCTCGGGATGAATATAGCCGTAGCGCACCGCCGCGGTGCGGGTGCCGGCGTCGCGGCCCGACTCGATGTCGCGCAGGTCGTCGCCGACGAACAGGACGCTGGCCGGATCCAGGCCGAGGGTCGTGCAGGCGAGGATCATCGGCTCCGGGTCGGGCTTGCTGTTCTTCACGTGGTCCGGGCAGATCAGCAGCGAGGAGCGCTCGGCCAGGCCCAGGCGCTGCATGATCGGCTCGGCGAAACGTACCGGCTTGTTGGTCACCACGCCCCACAGCAGCTTGCCGCGCTCGATGTCTTCGAGCAGTTCCTGCATGCCGTCGAACAGCTTGCTGTGCACCGCGCAGTCACGTTGGTAGCGTTCGAGGAATTCCAGGCGCAGGGCTTCGAAGCCAGGTGCGTCCGGGTCCATGCCGAAGGTCGCGGCGACCATCGCCCGGGCGCCGCCGGAGATCACGTCGCGGATGACCTTGTCGGGTACCGCCGGCAGCCCGCGCTCGGCCAGCATCGCCTGGCTGATGGCGATGAAGTCCGGCGCCGTGTCGAGCAGGGTGCCGTCCATGTCGAAAAGTACTGCTCGCAAACGCATGCTCATTCCTCGCGCAGGGTCTGGATCATGTAGTTGACGTCAACGTCGGCGGCCAGCTTGTAGTGCTTGGTCAGCGGGTTGTAGGTCAGGCCGATGATGTCCTTGACGCTCAGGCCCGCCGCGCGACTCCAGGCGCCGAGTTCGGAAGGGCGGATGAATTTCTTGAAGTCGTGCGTGCCGCGGGGCAGCAGCTTCATGATGTATTCGGCGCCGATGATGGCGAACAGATAGGCCTTGGGGTTGCGGTTGATGGTGGAGAAAAACACCTGGCCACCGGGCTTGACCATCCTGAAGCAGGCACGGATCACCGAGGAGGGGTCGGGGACGTGCTCGAGCATCTCCAGGCAGGTAACCACGTCGAACTGCCCGGGCATCTCTTCGGCCAGGGCCTCGGCGGTGATCTGCCGGTACTCGACCTTCACTCCGGATTCCAGCTGGTGCAACTGGGCCACCGCCAGCGGAGCCTCGCCCATGTCGATGCCGGTGACGGTCGCACCGCGCAGGGCCATGGCTTCGCTGAGGATGCCGCCGCCGCAACCGACGTCGAGGACCTTCTTGCCGGCCAGGCTGGCCCGCTCGTCGATCCAGTTGACCCGCAGCGGATTGATGTCGTGCAGCGGCTTGAACTCGCTTTCGCGGTCCCACCAGCGATGGGCCAGGGCCTCGAACTTGGCGATTTCGGCGTGGTCGACGTTGCTCATGGAACTGTCCTCTGAAACGGTGAAAATTCTGTGCGGCAGCATGGCTGCCGGGTCATTCGGCGAGGCCGGCGATACGTTTGCCCCAGGCCACGGCGCTGGCATGCAGGGCCTGCTCGTCCAGGCGGGTCAGGCGGCGCTCGTCGAGCAGCGCATTGCCCGCGACCCAGACATGCTTCACGCAGTCGCGGCCGCTGGCGTAGATCAGTTGCGACACCGGGTCGTAGACCGGTTGCTGGGCCAGGCCGCTGAGGTCGAAGGCGACCAGGTCGGCTGCCTTGCCGATTTCCAGGGACCCGGTAATGGCTTCGATTCCCAGGGCGCGGGCGCCGTTCAGGGTGGCCATGCGCAGGGCGCGATGGGCATCCAGGGCGCTGGCCGAGCCGGCCACGGCCTTGGCCAGCAGAGCGGCGGTGCGGGTTTCGCCGAGCAGGTCGAGATCGTTGTTGCTGGCGGCGCCATCGGTGCCGACGGCGACGTTCACCCCGGCCAGCCACAGGCGTTCCACCGGGCAGAAGCCGCTGGCCAGCTTGAGATTGGATTCGGGGCAATGCACCACGCTGGTGTTGCTTTCTACCAGCAATGCCAGGTCGTCATCGCTGACCTGGGTCATGTGCACGGCCTGCAGGTTGGGCCCGAGCAGGCCGATGCGGGCCAGGCGCTGCAAGGGCCGCTCGCCGCGCTGCTGCACGGCATCGTGGACTTCGCTGGCGGTTTCGTGGACATGCATCTGCACCGGCGCGTCCAGTTCGTCGGCAACGACCCGGACCTTTTCCAGGTTTTCGTCGTTGACCGTATAGGGCGCATGAGGGCCCAGGGCGATGCGGATGCGCGGATGATGGCGCAGGCTGCCGAACAGCTCTATGCCCAGGTGCAGCGCTTCGTCGAAGGTGCGCGCACCTGGGATCGGGAAGTCCAGCAGCGGCACGCAGATCTGCGCGCGCATGCCGCTGTCGTGCACGCATTCGCTGGCGATCTTCGGATAGAAGTACATGTCGCTGAAACAGGTGATGCCGCCCTTGAGTTGCTCGGCAATCGCCAGGTTGGTGCCGTCGCGGACGAAATCCTCATCGACCCAGCGGGCCTCGGCGGGCCAGATGTGCTCCTCGAGCCAGGTCATCAGCGGCAGATCGTCGGCCAGGCCACGGAACAGGGTCATGGCCGCGTGGCCGTGGGCGTTGATCAGGCCGGGGGCCAGCAGGCAGCCGGGCAGTTCGCGGACTTCGGTCGTATTGAAGCGGCTGGTTTCGCTCCGCGGGCCAAGGAACACGATCCGGCCGTCGCGCACGCCCAGGGCGTGATCCTCCAGGACCACACCGGCCGGTTCGACAGGCACCAGCCAGGTTGGCAGGAGCAGCAGGTCGAGAGGAGTGGTGGGCTTGGGCATTTGCACGGATTTTCCCTGGTGCTTGGGCGGATGGCGAAGTATACCCGAGCGTCCGCGCTTGGGGCTCGTTATAATCGCCGGTTTTTGATGTCCGAATGACGGGGTGAGGCATGCGCGATCGACTTCTGGCTGCAGAGAAAGCGAAGGCCATCGATTGGCGTGATGGCACTCTTTACTTGCTCGACCAGCGCGCGCTGCCTTTCGAGGAGGTGTGGCTGGCTTGCGCTGACGCTGCGGGTGTGGCTGAAGCGATCCGCTCGACGGTGGTGCGCGGGGCCATGGCTATCGGCATCAGCGCCGCTTATGGCGTGCTGCTGGGGTTGCGTCGGCGCCTGGCCGAGGGGGGCGACTGGCGTGATGCGCTGGAAGCCGATTTCACCTTGCTCAGCGAGGCACGGCCGAACGGCGTGGGTTTTTCCTGGGCCCTGAATCGCATGCGCGAGCGCTTGCAGCGGCTACGCGAGGGCGACGATCCGTCGCAGGCGCTGGAGGCCGAGGCCCGCGCGATCCACGAAAGCGATCGCGAAGCCAACCTGACCATGGCCCAGTTGGGCATGGAACTGATCCGCAAGTACCAGGGCAGCGAGCAGACCGTGTTGACGCACAACAGCACCGGCGCGCTGGCTACCGGCGGCTTTGGCACGGCGCTGGGGGTGATCCGCGCGGCCTGGCTGGACGGCATGATCGAGCATGTCTACGTCGATGAGACCCGTCCTGGCCTGCAGGGCACCTGCCTGGCGGCCTGGGAATTGGCCAGCGAGGGCGTTCCGGCAATCGTCAGCGTCGATTCGGCCGCAGCCCACCTGATGAAGACCAAGGGCATTACCTGGGTGGTGGTCGGTGCCGACTGCATTGCCGCCAATGGCGACGTGGTCAGCAGGATCGGTACCTACCAGCTGGCGGTCAATGCGATGCATCACGGGGTGCGCTTCATGGTGGTGGCGCCGAGTGCGGCCATCGACCTGGGCCTGGCCAGTGGCGAAGACGTCGTGCTCGAGGAAGGTGAGGGTGCTGAGTTGCTGGGGATCGCCGGAGAGCGCATCGCAACTGGCGTCGAGGCATGCAACCCGTTGTTCGATGTGACCCCGGCGGACCTGATCGACGTGATCGTTACCGAGAAGGGGATCGTGGAGCGGCCGGATACGGCCAAGCTGGCGCAGTTGATGTGCCGCAAGCGCTTGCATTGAGTTCCATGCCGCAGGTGGCGCAGAGCCATTTTCGCCCGCGCCAGGCGGCGCTTTGCCATACTCCCATGCCCCCGCCGACTGTGATAACATCCGGCGGTTTCCAAGGGCGCCCAGCGGGGTGCTCTTCAGTACGCAGATCCATGGCATAACTCGTTGATTTGTCGTAAGTCGTCGCGCAGGAGGCCCTTCGCGGCGGCGAGCTTCGTTCGTCCCATATGGATGTGACGAAGTTTCACCAGAAAAAGGAATCAGGCTTCTCATGGGCGAACTGGCCAAAGAAATCCTCCCGGTCAATATCGAAGACGAACTGAGACAGTCCTACCTCGACTACGCGATGAGCGTCATTGTCGGGCGTGCACTGCCCGATGCGCGTGATGGCTTGAAGCCCGTGCATCGCCGCGTTCTGTATGCGATGAGCGAATTGGGTAACGACTGGAACAAACCGTACAAGAAATCCGCCCGTGTGGTCGGTGACGTGATCGGTAAGTACCACCCTCACGGTGATACCGCTGTCTACGACACCATCGTGCGCATGGCCCAGCCTTTCTCCCTGCGCTACCTGCTGGTCGACGGCCAGGGCAACTTCGGTTCGGTCGACGGCGACAACGCTGCGGCGATGCGATACACCGAAGTGCGCATGGCCAAGCTGGCCCACGAGCTGCTGGCCGACCTGCACAAGGAAACCGTGGACTGGGTGCCCAACTACGACGGCACCGAGCAGATCCCCGCGGTCATGCCGACCCGTATCCCCAACCTGCTGGTCAACGGCTCCAGCGGTATCGCCGTGGGCATGGCGACCAATATCCCGCCGCACAACCTCGGCGAAGTCATCGACGGTTGCCTGGCGCTGATCGACAACTCCGAGATCACGGTCGATGAACTGATGCAGTTCATCCCGGGCCCGGACTTCCCGACCGCCGGCCTGATCAACGGTCGCCAGGGCATCATCGAGGCCTATCGCACCGGTCGCGGACGCATCTATATGCGCGCCCGCTCCACCGTCGAGGACATCGACAAGGTCGGTGGCCGCCAGCAGATCGTCATCACCGAACTGCCGTACCAGTTGAACAAGGCCCGTCTGATCGAAAAGATCGCCGAGCTGGTGAAAGAGAAGAAGCTTGAAGGCATCACCGAGCTGCGGGACGAGTCCGACAAGGACGGCATGCGCGTGGTCATCGAGCTGCGCCGTGGTGAAGTGCCGGAGGTAGTGCTCAACAACCTCTACGCCCAGACCCAGCTGCAAAGCGTGTTCGGCATAAACATCGTCGCCCTGATCGACGGTCGTCCGCGCCTGCTCAACCTCAAGGACCTGCTCGAAGCCTTCGTCCGCCACCGCCGCGAAGTGGTAACCCGGCGTACCGTGTTCGAGCTGCGCAAGGCTCGCGAGCGTGGGCATATCCTCGAAGGCCAGGCGGTTGCGCTGTCCAACATCGACCCGGTCATTGCCCTGATCAAGGCTTCGCCGACGCCTTCGGAGGCCAAGGAAGCGCTGATCGGCACGCCATGGGAATCCAGCGCCGTGCAGGTGATGGTCGAGCGTGCCGGTGCCGACTCCTGCCGTCCGGAAAACCTCGACGAGCAATACGGCCTGCGTGATGGCAAGTACTACCTGTCGCCGGAACAGGCCCAGGCCATTCTTGACCTGCGCCTGCACCGCCTGACCGGCCTGGAGCACGAGAAGCTGCTGGCCGAATACCAGGAGATCCTCAACCAGATCGGCGAGCTGATCCGTATCCTCAGCAGTGCCGAGCGCCTGATGGAAGTGATCCGCGAAGAGCTGGAACTGATCCGCGCCGAATACGGCGATGCGCGCCGCACCGAGATCATCGACGCGCGCCTCGACCTGACCCTGGGTGACATGATCCCGGAAGAAGATCGCGTGGTAACCATTTCCCATGGTGGCTACGCCAAGACCCAGCCGCTGGCGGCCTACCAGGCCCAGCGTCGCGGTGGCAAAGGCAAGTCGGCGACGGGTGTAAAGGACGAAGACTACATTTCCCACCTACTGGTGGCGAACAGCCATACCACCCTGCTGCTGTTCTCCAGCAAGGGCAAGGTGTACTGGCTGAAGACCTACGAGATTCCCGAAGCGTCCCGTGCGGCCCGTGGTCGCCCGCTGGTCAACCTGCTGCCGCTGGACGATGGCGAGCACATCACTACCATGCTGCCGGTCGAGGAATACACCGAGGGTCACTACATCTTCATGGCCACTGCCAACGGCACCGTGAAGAAGACCCCGCTGGAGCAGTTCAGTCGTCAGCGCAGCGTCGGCCTGATCGCCCTGGAGCTGGATGAAGGCGATATCCTGATTTCCGCTGCGATCACCGATGGCGAGCGTGAGGTCATGCTGTTCTCCGATGCTGGCAAGGTGACACGCTTCAAGGAATCCGATGTTCGCGCCATGGGCCGTACCGCTCGTGGCGTGCGCGGCATGCGCCTGGCCGAAGGGCAGAAGCTGATCTCGATGATCATTCCGGAGGAGGGCAGCCAGATCCTCACCGCTTCCGAGCGCGGCTACGGCAAGCGCACCGCGATCAGCGAGTTCCCCGAGTACAAGCGTGGCGGCCAGGGCGTGATCGCCATGGTCAGCAACGAGCGTAACGGTCGTCTGGTCGGCGCTGTCCAGGTGCAGGAAGGTGAGGAGATCATGCTGATTTCCGACCAGGGCACCCTGGTTCGCACCCGTGTCGGCGAGGTTTCCAGCCTGGGTCGCAATACCCAGGGTGTTACCCTGATCAAGCTGGCCAGCGACGAAACCCTGGTCGGCCTGGAGCGGGTCCAGGAGCCTTCCGAGGACGACGAGGACGACGAACTGCCGGATGCCGAGGCAGGCGACGACAACATCGAGGCGCCGCAGGCGGATGCTGCCGGCGAGGAAGACGTCGTACAGGATTGAGTGGTAGATGTGTGGAATACGGAAGCGGGGCTCGTCCCCGCTTCTGCCGTTATCTTGAGCAGAGCGAGAGTGGATGTGAGCAAACGAGCCTTTAACTTCTGCGCAGGCCCTGCTGCGCTTCCGGATGCTGTTCTGCAGCGCGCCCAGGCCGAAATGCTGGACTGGAACGGCAAAGGCCTGTCCGTCATGGAAATGAGTCACCGTAGCGACGACTACGTGGCCATTGCCCAGCAAGCCGAGCAGGACCTGCGCGACCTGTTGTCCATCCCCTCCAACTACAAGGTGCTGTTCCTCCAGGGCGGCGCCAGCCAGCAGTTCGCCGAGATCCCGCTGAACCTGCTGCCCGAGAACGCTACCGCCGACTATATCGAGACCGGCATCTGGTCGAAGAAGGCCATCGAGGAAGCGCGCCGCTTCGGCAACGTCAATGTCGCCGCCTCGGCCAAGCCCTACGACTTCCTGGCCATTCCCGGCCAGAACGAGTGGAAGCTGACCCCGGGCGCCGCCTACCTGCACTACGCCTCCAACGAAACCATCGGCGGCCTGCAGTTCGACTGGGTGCCGCAGGCCGGTGACGTTCCGCTGGTGGTGGACATGTCTTCCGACATTCTCTCCCGTCCGATCGACGTCTCGCAGTTCGGCCTGATCTACGCCGGGGCGCAGAAGAACATCGGCCCGAGCGGCCTGGTGGTGGTGATCGTCCGCGAAGACCTGCTGGGCCGCGCCCGCAGCGCCTGTCCGACCATGCTCGATTACAAGATCGCGGCCGATAACGGCTCGATGTACAACACGCCGGCTACCTATTCCTGGTACCTCTCCGGCCTGGTCTTCCAGTGGCTGAAGGAGCAGGGCGGCGTGGCTGCGATGGAGCAGCGCAACCGGGCCAAGAAAGACCGCCTGTACGGCTTCATCGACAAGAGCGATTTCTACACCAACCCGATCAGCGTCAATTCCCGTTCGTGGATGAACGTGCCGTTCCGCCTGGCCGACGAGCGTCTGGACAAGGCGTTCCTCGCCGGTGCCGACGCCCGCGGCCTGCTCAACCTCAAGGGACACCGTTCGGTCGGAGGCATGCGTGCCTCGATCTACAACGCGCTGGGCCTGGAAGCCGTCGAAGCCCTGGTGGCCTACATGGCCGAATTCGAGAAGGAACACGCCTGATGTCCGAACAGGAACTCAAGGCGCTGCGGGTACGCATCGACAGTCTCGACGAGAAGATCCTCGAGCTGATCAGCGATCGCGCCCGCTGTGCCCAGGAAGTCGCGCGGGTCAAGATGGGCTCCCTGGCCGAGGGCGAGGTTCCGGTTTTCTACCGGCCCGAGCGCGAGGCGCAGGTGCTCAAGCGGGTCATGGAGCGTAACCAGGGGCCGCTCGGCAACGAGGAAATGGCCCGGCTGTTCCGCGAAATCATGTCCTCCTGTCTGGCGCTGGAGCAGCCGCTGAAAGTGGCTTACCTCGGCCCCGAGGGTACCTTCACCCAGGCTGCGGCGATGAAGCACTTCGGCCATGCCGTGATCAGCAAGCCGATGGCGGCGATCGACGAAGTGTTCCGCGAGGTGGCAGCCGGTGCGGTCAACTTCGGTGTAGTGCCTGTGGAAAACTCCACCGAGGGCGCGGTCAACCACACCCTCGACAGCTTCCTCGAGCACGACATGGTCATCTGTGGCGAGGTCGAGCTGCGTATCCACCATCATCTGCTGGTGGGCGAGAACACCAAGACCGACAGCATCACCCGCATCTATTCCCATGCCCAGTCCCTGGCCCAGTGCCGCAAGTGGCTGGATGCCCATTACCCGAATGTGGAGCGCGTCGCGGTGGCGAGCAATGCCGAGGCGGCCAAGCGGGTCAAGGGCGAGTGGAACTCGGCCGCCATTGCCGGCGACATGGCTGCCGGCCTGTATGGCTTGACCCGACTGGCCGAGAAGATCGAGGACCGTCCGGACAACTCCACCCGGTTCCTGATGATCGGCAACCAGGAAGTCCCGCCGACGGGCGACGACAAGACTTCGATCATCGTGTCCATGAGCAACAAGCCGGGCGCCTTGCACGAGTTGCTGGTGCCGTTCCATGAGAACGGAATCGACCTGACGCGCATCGAGACCCGCCCTTCGCGCAGCGGTAAATGGACCTACGTATTCTTCATCGATTTCGTCGGCCATCACCGGGATCCGCTGATCAAGGCCGTGCTGGAGAAGATCAGCCAGGAGGCGGTTGCCCTGAAAGTGCTGGGTTCCTACCCGAAAGCGGTGCTTTGAGGCGTAACGATGGTGATGTTTTGAACAGGGTCCTGGCTCAGTGATTGAAATCGAAACGCAAAAGAGCGGAACCGTGCTTGGCCGGCTTGTTGTAGTAGGCCTGGGCCTGATCGGCGGTTCCTTCGCCAAGGGCGTGCGTGAAAGCGGCCTGTGCCGTGAAGTGGTCGGTGTCGATCTGGACCCGCAATCGCGCAAGCTGGCGGTCGAGCTGGGCGTGGTCGATCGCTGTGAGGAAGACCTTGCAGCGGCCTGCGTCGGTGCCGACCTGATCCAGCTGGCGGTACCGATCCTGGCGATGGAGAAGGTGCTGGCCAGGCTGGCCGGAATGGACCTGGGGCAGGCGGTGCTGACCGATGTTGGCAGTGCCAAGGGCAATGTCGTTCGTACGGCTCGTGCGGTCATGCCGGAGCGACTCGCGCGCTTCGTGCCGGGGCACCCGATCGCCGGTTCCGAGCAGAGCGGGGTGGAGGCTTCCAATGCCGGGCTGTTTCGTCGGCACAAAGTGATCCTGACCCCGCTGGCCGAGACCGATGCCGAGGCCCTGGCCCTGGTTGACCGGCTATGGCGTGCGCTGGATGCGGATGTCGAGCACATGCAGGTGGAGCGTCACGATGAAGTGCTGGCGGCCACCAGTCATCTGCCTCATCTGCTGGCGTTCGGCCTGGTCGATTCCCTGGCCAAGCGCAATGAAAACCTCGATATCTTCCGTTACGCTGCCGGCGGCTTCCGTGATTTCACGCGGATCGCCGGCAGTGACCCGGTAATGTGGCATGACATCTTTCTCGCCAACCGCGAGGCTGTCCTGCGCATACTGGACACTTTTCGCAGCGACCTCGACGCCTTGCGCGATGCGGTCGATGCAGGGGACGGGCATCAGTTGCTGGGCGTGTTCACGCGCGCCCGGGTTGCCCGCGAGCATTTCAGTAAAATCCTGGCCCGACGGGCCTATGTGGACGCTATGAACTCCAACGACCTGATTTTCCTGGCACAACCTGGTGGCCGTCTGTCCGGGCGCATTCGCGTTCCCGGCGACAAGTCGATCTCCCATCGCTCGATCATGCTCGGCTCGCTGGCCGAGGGCACCACGGAAGTCGAAGGCTTCCTCGAAGGCGAGGACGCCCTGGCGACCCTGCAGGCGTTTCGTGACATGGGCGTGGTGATCGAAGGTCCGCATCACGGTCGCGTGACAATTCACGGCGTCGGCCTCAATGGCCTGAAACCGCCACCTGGCCCTATCTACCTGGGCAACTCCGGTACTTCGATGCGCCTGCTGTCCGGCCTTCTGGCTGCGCAGGCCTTCGACACCGTGCTGACCGGCGATGCCTCGCTGTCCAAGCGTCCGATGAACCGTGTCGCCAATCCGCTGCGCGAAATGGGTGCGGTGATTGAAACCGCCGAGCAGGGCCGTCCGCCGGTTACCATTCGTGGCGGGCACAAGCTCAAGGCGCTGACCTACACGCTGCCGATGGCCAGCGCCCAGGTCAAATCCTGCTTGCTGCTTGCCGGCCTGTACGCCGAGGGCAAGACCACGGTCACCGAGCCAGCACCGACCCGCGACCACACCGAGCGCATGCTGCGTGGTTTCGGCTATGAAGTGAGTGTCGAGGGGCCGACCGCCTCGCTGGTCTCCGGCGGCAAGCTGAAGGCGACCCATATCGAAGTGCCTGCGGATATTTCCTCGGCGGCCTTCTTCCTGGTGGCTGCGTCGATCGCCGAAGGCTCCGAATTGCTCCTGGAGCACGTCGGCATCAACCCGACCCGTACTGGTGTGATCGACATCCTGCGCCTGATGGGCGGTGACATCACCCTGGAAAACCAGCGTGAAGTCGGTGGCGAGCCGGTTGCCGACCTGCGCGTGCGTGGCGCCAGGCTCAAGGGCATCGAAATTCCCGAGCACCTGGTTCCACTGGCCATCGACGAGTTCCCGGTGCTGTTCGTTGCTGCAGCCTGTGCCGAAGGCCGTACCGTCCTGCGTGGCGCCGAGGAACTGCGGGTCAAGGAATCCGATCGCATCCAGGTCATGGCCGACGGCCTGCTGGCCTTGGGTGTCAAGTGCGAGCCAACCGCCGATGGCATCATCATCGATGGTGGCGAGATCGGTGGTGGTGAGGTCCATGGCCACGGTGACCACCGGATCGCCATGGCCTTCAGCGTGGCTTCCCTGCGCGCAACTGCGCCGATCCGCATTCATGACTGCGCCAACGTCGCTACTTCCTTCCCGAACTTCCTGGCCTTGTGCGCAGAGGTCGGGATTCGCGTCGCTGAAGAGGGCAAATCGTGAACCTGCAAGCGCCGGTCATCACCATCGACGGGCCTAGCGGTTCGGGCAAGGGTACGGTAGCGGGCCTGCTGGCCCGGCGCCTGGGCTGGAACCTGCTGGACTCTGGCGCCCTGTATCGTCTACTCGCGTTCGCTGCGGGCAACCATGGCGTCGACCTGACCAACGAAGAGCTGCTCAAGGCCCTCGCCGCCCATCTGGACGTACAGTTCCTTGCGGCCGAGGAAGGCCAGTTGCAGCGCATCATTCTGGAGGGCGACGACGTCAGCAATGACATCCGCAACGAGCATGTCGGTGCCGGTGCCTCCCAGGTGGCTGCCCTGCCGGCGGTACGCGAGGCGCTGCTGCAGCGTCAGCGCGCGTTCCGCGAGGCGCCGGGCCTGATCGCCGATGGCCGGGACATGGGCACGGTGGTATTCCCCGATGCGCCGTTGAAGATATTCCTGACGGCCAGCGCCGAGGAGCGGGCGCGGCGCCGCTACCTCCAGTTGAAGGCCAAGGGCGATGATGTTAGTCTGTCGAGTCTGCTGGATGAGATTCGTGCGCGCGATGAGCGCGATACCCAGCGCTCGGTAGCCCCGCTCAAGCCGGCAGCCGACGCGATACAGCTGGATTCTACCGAGCTGTCCATCGAGCAGGTGCTGGAACGCATTCTGAGTGAGGTCGCCCTGCGCGATATCACCGGATGACCCGGGAAGGCTGCAGGATTACCAGTCAACGTCCTGCAGCCGGCCCTTACTATGAACGAAACCCACATTGTCTGGAGTGTGGCTGTTGGGCGGATTTATCGCCCGAATCTACAGGAATTAAAATGAGCGAAAGCTTTGCAGAACTCTTTGAAGAAAGCCTGAAAACCCTCAACCTTCAACCAGGTGCGATCATCACCGGTATCGTTGTCGATATCGATGGTGACTGGGTTACTGTCCACGCTGGTCTGAAGTCCGAGGGCGTCATCCCGCTCGAGCAGTTCTACAACGAAGCTGGCGAGCTGACCATCAAGGTCGGTGACGAAGTTCACGTTGCGCTGGACGCGGTGGAAGACGGCTTTGGCGAAACCAAGCTGTCCCGTGAAAAAGCCAAGCGCGCCGAGTGCTGGATTGTTCTGGAAGCAGCTTTCGCCGCCGAAGAAGTGGTCAAGGGCGTTATCAACGGTAAGGTTAAGGGCGGCTTCACTGTCGACGTTAACGGTATCCGTGCGTTCCTGCCGGGCTCCCTGGTTGATGTCCGCCCAGTGCGCGACACCACTCACCTGGAAGGCAAAGAGCTGGAATTCAAGGTCATCAAGCTGGACCAGAAGCGCAACAACGTTGTCGTTTCCCGTCGCAGCGTCCTGGAAGCCGAAAACAGCGCCGAGCGCGAAGCTCTGCTGGAATCGCTGCAGGAAGGCCAGCAAGTCAAGGGTATCGTCAAGAACCTCACCGACTACGGCGCATTCGTGGACCTGGGCGGCGTAGACGGCCTGCTGCACATCACCGACATGGCCTGGAAGCGTATCAAGCATCCATCGGAAATCGTCAACGTTGGCGACGAGATCGATGTCAAGGTCCTGAAGTACGATCGCGAGCGCAACCGCGTTTCGCTGGGCCTGAAGCAACTGGGCGAAGACCCATGGGTTGCTATCAAGGCTCGTTACCCAGAAGGCACCCGCGTCATGGCGCGCGTCACCAACCTGACCGACTACGGCTGCTTCGCTGAGCTGGAAGAAGGCGTCGAAGGTCTGGTGCACGTTTCCGAAATGGACTGGACCAACAAGAACATCCACCCGTCGAAAGTCGTTCAGGTTGGCGACGAAGTGGAAGTCATGGTTCTGGACATCGACGAAGAACGTCGTCGCATCTCCCTGGGCATCAAGCAGTGCAAGTCGAACCCATGGGAAGACTTCTCTGGCCAGTTCAACAAGGGCGACAAGATCTCCGGCACCATCAAGTCGATCACCGATTTCGGTATCTTCATTGGTCTGGACGGCGGCATCGACGGTCTGGTTCACCTGTCCGACATCTCCTGGAACGAAGTGGGCGAAGAAGCCGTACGTCGCTTCAAGAAAGGCGACGAGCTGGAAACCGTCATCCTGTCCGTTGACCCTGAGCGTGAGCGCATCTCCCTCGGTATCAAGCAGCTGGAAGACGATCCGTTCTCCAACTACGTTTCCGTGAATGACAAAGGCGCCATCGTCAAGGGTGTTGTCAAGGAAGTCGACGCCAAGGGCGCCGTCATCACCTTGGCTGACGATATCGAAGCCACTCTGAAAGCTTCCGAAATCAGCCGTGACCGCGTTGAAGACGCGCGCAACGTCCTGAAGGAAGGCGACGAGATCGAAGCCAAGATCATCAGCGTTGACCGCAAGTCCCGCACTCTCAACCTCTCCATCAAGTCGAAAGACGTTGAGGACGAGAAAGAAGTCATGCAGAACATCGCCAAGGCTGCTCCTGAAGCTCCTGGCGCTACCCTGGGTGACCTGCTGCGTGCGGCGCAGGAAGCGGCCAAGCAGAACTAAGTTCAGCTTGATCAAAAAAAGGCGACTTCGGTCGCCTTTTTTTATGCCTGAAATTTCAGTCGGTTAAGCGCGAGCCCCGTGGGCGTTGGCTTTGCGGGGTGTGTCGGTATTTCTCGCTCCTTGGATTTTCGTACAAGTCAAGAAGCGCACTGTTCAAATTCATCAAGCCGTGCTACAACCAATGGAGGCAATGACCTAGCTGCTTGATACAGAAGGGAAAAACATGACGAAGTCGGAGCTGATCGAACGTATTGTCACCCACCAGGGGTTGCTCTCGTCCAAGGACGTGGAGCTGGCAATCAAGACCATGCTTGAGCAGATGTCCCAGTGCCTGGCGACCGGGGATCGTATCGAGATCCGGGGGTTTGGTAGTTTTTCATTGCATTATCGTGCTCCCCGCGTGGGGCGTAACCCGAAGACCGGGCAGTCCGTCGAGCTCGATGGCAAGTTCGTGCCGCATTTCAAGCCCGGGAAGGAGTTGCGGGATCGGGTGAATGAGGATGAGCAGCATCCTGTGTTAGGAGGGTGAATGTGTACGTACTCAAGCGTTTGACCTTGGTGTTTGCGGTTATCCTGGTGGCTGTTCTAGTGATGTTCTTCGTTCTTGAGAATCGTCAGCCGGTCTCCTTGGTTGTGTTTGGTTTGCCCGCACCTGCCATGCCCATGGCTGTTCTTGTGCTGACGGCTTTCGTTATCGGTTTAAGCGTTGGCCCGCTTCTTGGCCTAGGCATTTTGGTCAGGTACCGGTTGCGTGCGCGGGGCACCGCAGGCAAATTGCGAGACTGAGATCTCTTGCCGTACATATAGACTTTTCCTACATAGTGTCAGCTTTTTTCCCGCATAGTTTTGTTTTCGACAGGGAGATAATTCCCTGTACGTTAACAAATTGTGCGGACTATGGATCGTGATTCTTCCCGTCCTTAAGCCATTCTTCGGCTTATCAATTCCCTCCACTATTTGCGTTGGATTGGCTGTGAGGGTGCGGCACCTGATGTCTCGCTGCGGCAGATTGATGGGGGCGTCTGGAGTGAAATCGGGTCGCAATTTCTCCTTTGCCCACCTGGCGCTAATCCGTTCTTGGGGTAGCGCACCTTGGAAAAAACAATGAGTCACCAGCACGAACATTTGATTCGTGATGGTGAGCTCGATCTGTTTGAGATATCGAGACTGTTCTGGAAAAAGAGGAAGGCTATCCTGGGAGGGGGGCTATTGGGAGCCTTGATCGGGCTTTCTCATCTTTGGATTTCCGTTCCTGTTTACCAGGCTAGAGCCATTGTTGGGCCGCCGTCCTCAACCGGCCTGGCGGCGCTCAATAAAGGTAGGGGTGGCGCTGATGGGTTGGAGCTACTAGATGTTTCAAAGGTATTTGATCTCTACATGGGTGTTCTTGGCTCGGAGGCCTTGCGCCGGCATTTCTTTGATAGCGTCTATGCTCCGGCCTTGAAAATTAAGAGCGCGAATTATTCAGGAGAGGGGTATGCCAAGTTCAGTAGGGCGTTGAGAGTGGTCCCTCCTTCCGGAAGGCGCGGTGGCCGGGCGGCTGTTTTGCTGGAGGACTCGGACCCCGGGCGCGCTGTGGATTGGTTAGAGCGCTATATCAATATGGCAGCGACCCAAATCAGGGATGACTTGATCAATGAGCTCGAAGAAGAAGCCTCCTTAAAAGCGGATATCATCGAGCGCAGTATCAGAGGCGAGCGCATAGCTGCGAAACATCAGCGGGAGGATAAAATTGCCCGGTTGTATGATGCTTTGACGATCGCACGTGCGCTCGCCTTGGAGGGTTTTCCTTCTTCAGCTGAGAAAGTGTTTGGTCAAGGACTGGCTATGGAGGGGCTGCCTTATTTGCGCGGTGTACAAGCGCTGGAGGCGGAGATAAAGGCGATGGAGAGCAGAACCTCGGATGACCCCTACATTGATGGCCTGCGTCAGCAGCAAGCGAAGATGGAATTTTACCGTCGGCTGAAGATTGAGTTTTTGGCAGATGATGTCTATCAGTGGGACGGCGTTGCGCATATCGTTGACTGGCCATCAGGTCCCAGAAGTAAGGTGGTCGTTATACTGGGTTTCACGCTCGGACTATTGATGAGTATGCTTCTTGTTTCTTTTCTTGCATGCTCTCGTGGTGCCGTTCAGCTAAGCAAGTGTCCTGGTAGGCGATGTTGAGTTATCCCGTGTGGTGAGAGTAATGGGTGGGTTTGTGAGGGGGGGGCGAGAATTTTCTCCGGTCTTATCGTCGCGGCTTCCATGGCGCGTTAGAGCTGCCCTTAGCGTCGGTCGCTGGCATCCTGCTGCCGTAACGAGCGGCGGCAACGGAACCCAGGCCCAATGCGTCATCATAACTCTCTCATTTCAAAGCACTAATCGACCAGTTCGCTAATCCTAGCTAAGCTTCATTGGGGTGGTTGAGGTTTCGCCACCTAGGGCCGAAATTACAATGAGATACGATCAGCTGAAATTAAGGAAATAGATAATAAATGCGCAATGTCCGTGAGCGCCCGATTGACGAAGAGATTGATCTGGTTGAGCTATTCCAGGATTTTTGGAAGCAAAAACTTTTAATCTTAATGATAATTCTTATCTTCTTTATCTCTTCTTGTGTTTACGTATTCTGTACCGTGCCTACTTATCAGGCCAAGGTTTTTGTCGGGGCACCCAGTCAGAACGACATCTCTGCTCTCAACTATGGCCGGGGTGGTGGGTCAGGGCTACGGATGCTGACAGTCAAGGACGTCTACGACGTCTACCTGCGTAATCTTCAGTCAGAGTCGTTGCGTCGTGAGTTTTTCCGGACGGTCTATTTGCCGGCGCTACCTGAAGAGCTGATTGACGAGCCTCAGAGTGAGCTCTATTTGCGTTTTCTGTCGGCGATTACGATAGGGCCTGCTTCCAAGGCGGAGGAAGGGCGTTATTTCATAACGGCAAGAACCTCTGATCCCCAGCATGCGGCAGAGTGGGTCGTGCGTTATGCCCAAAGTGCCGGTCGTCAGGGGAGGGCGGAGATTATCCAGAACGTCATGGCTGATGCGAAGGTCAAGGCCAATAACCTTGAGCAAGAAATAAACCTGGCCCGTGAGGGTGCCCGTAAACAGCGAGAAGATCAGATCATTCAGCTCAATGAGGCGCTCAGGGTGGCAACGACAGTAGGCCTGGAGGCACCTCCGATCATTCCCAGCGGACTGTCCGGTGTGGTATCGGCAGGCATGGATGGCGCGCTGGCATACATGAGGGGCACGAAGGCGCTTGAAGCCGAAATAAATAATTTGCGAAATCGTGCTTCGGATGATCCTTTTGTTCCCAATCTGCGAGAGAGGCAGGAATCTCTTGCATTCTATAAAGCGTTGAATGTCGACAGCGCAACTGTTGAAGTATTTCAACAGGATGGGGCTGTTGAGACTCCCGACAAACCTATAGAGCCAAAGAAAGGCCTGATCCTCGGTTTGGCTGTCCTGGCAGGTCTTGCTTCCGGGCTTGGGGTAGCGTTTCTGCGCGGGTTATTATGGCGAGGCGCACGGCGTAATCAGGTGGCATGAGGTCTTCGACCCGATCTGAACCTTTCTGAATCGTCGCAGGTGCACCGCTTTCGTGTAGAGGGAGCGGTGCGGACGGGATTATGTGAAGCGTGAGCGGAAGCGAGTGAGGGGAAGCATGTCCTGAGAGGTTTCATCGCTTATGCATTTGAGTATCTTCAAAAGGCCCGAGGCGCAAACGATCGTCGGTAATCCCTCTTCGACAAAGATGACTTTGCCGGGAGTGCGATTCTCGATAATCACATCGTCCACTTCCTCTGCGGCCAGAATGCGGGCGGGAACCCCGTTGATCTGACACAGTGCGCCGCGGTAAGGGGAAGATAGGGCGTCGATAGTGCGACGAAGCGTCGAGGCGGGAAGTGACCAATCGAGTCGATAATCCTGCTCGTCGCGCCAAAGGCTATAGGTTGCCTTGCTATGGTCCTGGGGGACTGCCGTCAGCCCGGCGCCGCGTGCCAGCGCTGTCATCACCGCTTCGCCGCATTCGATATAACATTTATTGATTGTGCTGATCGCAGAGGCGATGGTGATTGGATACTCGATTGCGCTGCTGGCTTGGTGGATGATATCACCGCGGTCGTACTCACTCGCCCCGAACAGTGCAGTTACTCCAACCGCAGGCTCGCCATTGATCAGGGCGTTGACCAAGGGGGCGAAGCCACGATAGCGAGGCAAAAGTGAGTCGTGGAAGACAATCAGCTTATCGCTCGGGTGTTTGATCATCCAGCGCCAGGATATGGCAATTGCATATTCGCTCTCGATGTGAGTGTGCTCATGCCGAAAGCAAAAATTGGTGCTTGATTTCTGGCAGGCCTCAGCGATCCGGGATGAAAAATCATCATCTACCGCATCATCCTGACCAATAACGACAAGAGAAATCAGATCCTTGAACCTGGAAATGGCTAGTTCGGTAAAGGCAAGACCTTTCTCAGTCATGGCAAAAATAGTAAGCATTGCGGATTCCTGATCCTCTGGAATTGAGCATTGCATGGCTGCAATGTCCCGCCAAGGGTAGCGTTGATTTCCGGGCGCCAGCAAGTCCTGCGGCTTCCGCGGCAAGAGTGCTTGACTCACCTTTCGCTTACGTGCATGGCTTTAGGGGCGTGTAAAATTCGTGCGCAGAAATTGCCGAAGGTAGCTTGGTCCGATGCAGGCCGTTCTCAAGGCAGCACCCCTGGGGTTTGATAGCTGGCTCTTGTAATCTCTAGGAGATTTGTCAGAATCACGCCCTGATGAAGTGATTGACTTGAGCGCAGGGAAGCATTGTGAAATACGCACTTCTCGCGGTTAGGCAATTTATTGTTCCCCTTGCCGCAAGATTTTCCTTATGACTACCCTAGCTAGAATTACAGAACGCTCGACCGGTGAGGTCGACATTTCGGCGTTGATTCACGGCGTATGGACTCAACGTAGGCTGGTTGGCATAAGTGCTGCTGCCGGGGTGGTGCTTTTCGCCGCCTACGCCTTCCTTTCAACCCCTATGTACCAGACCACGACGGTGCTGCGTTCGGTCCCGCTCAACGAGCTCGATGCACTGAATCGCACCAATCTTTATGAGTTGCCACCTAAGCAAGCGCTGCTCGAAGTAGGGGATGCCTTGCAATCGTACGATGTAAGGTTGGCTTATTTCCGGGAAAATCGAGAACTTTTCTCTCGCTTCGATGATCCCAGTCACTCGCTTGAGCAGAACTTCGAGGAGTTCAACCGCGAGGCTTTGGAAATAAAGCTTCCTGACAAGGGCCGACCGTCCCTGGTCTTGGAAATGACTTACCCGGAAGGAGTGGCAGGTCCGCAGATCGTTAACAGTTTTGTCGAGTTCGCGATTAACAAGAAGCGTCAGGAAATCAGTGCTGACATGGACGTCATCGTCCGCAACCGCCTGAGCGAGCTGAATTCCCAGATAGAGGCAGCCAAAGCTGTATACGTGAGCGATAAGGAAACTCAGATTGCGTCATTGATCGAAGCCGATGAGGTCAAGCGGGCCCGGCTGGAAGATGAGCTCAAAGCGTTGCGCCAGCAACTGAAAACCGGAAGGGCAGACCGCATAGCCCAGCTCGACGAGGCCATTGCTATTGCGAAATCGTTGGGCATCAAGCGCCCCAGTACGCCTTCGTCGATGGGGGATGCAGAGAACGTAGGAGCGGCGAACGTTGTTCGCACTGAAGTCAATAGCCAAACCCTGCCTCTCTATTTCATGGGTAGCGACGCGTTGGAGGCTGAGCGGAAAGTTCTCCAGAGTCGCAAGAGTGATGATTTCACCGCTGGCCGTATCGCTGAAATCCAGAAAGAGCTGCGACTTCTGGAAAACAATCGCCAGGTAGAAGCATTGAATGCGCGCAAGGATGAGTCAGTTTTTCTTAACGGGCTCGAAGGCGTGCGCAAGGAAATGGTTCGTTTGAAGAACCTCGACGTTAATCTTGACCGTATCGGTCTGGTATCGGTGGATCGCAGGGCTCTGGAGCCGACCAAGCCGATAAGGCCGAAGCGGCTGCTCTTGTGCATTGGCGGATTGGCCCTGGGGTTGCTGGTCGGAGTTATCATCGCTGCCCTGCGCCATTCGGTGATGCAGCGAACTGGGGCTAAGCGTGATGAAGCTATTTAGGGGGGCTGATGTCACCGATGAGCTATCGGGACGGGAGGCGCTCCTTTGATCCCGCTCTTTCACCAGATGAACTGCCGTTACAGAAAAGATTTTTAACGCGCAAGATGAGGGGTGGCGCTGGAGAGGTGTATCCCCCACATTGTGATCCCGGTAATATTTCGCCCCGTTCCTCTATCCATCCACAGCCGGTGGCGACGGCTGGTGTGACAGGTGGTTTGTGTTCTGGCATCGGTAGATGTCATTTGGCCAGCAAGCGCAATGAATGCGCTGATGCTTGATACTGAATTGTGAGTGAGCAGATATATGATTCCATTCAATAAACCACCCTACACCGGCGATGAAGACAGCCATGTGCTCAAAGCCATGCGTGCCGCAAAGATGTCGGGCGATGGTGAGTACACCGGACGTTGCCATGAATGGTTCGAGCGCAATCTGGGCAGCCAGAAGGTTCTGCTGACGCCGTCCTGCACTCAGGCGCTGGAAATGGCTGCTCTACTTATTGATATCCAGCCGGGTGATGAGGTCATCATGCCGAGCTACACCTTCGTGAGTACTGCCAATGCGTTCGTACTCCGTGGGGCAAGGATTGTCTTCGTTGACGTTCGTCCCGATACCATGAACATCGACGAGAGGCTGATTGAGGCTGCTATTACCGAGCGCACCAAAGCCATCGTTCCAGTCCACTATGCAGGCGTAGCCTGTGAGATGGATACCATCATGGCGCTTGCGCAAAAGCACGGCCTCTATGTCATTGAGGATGCTGCGCAAGGGATGATGTCTACTTACAAGGGAAAACCCTTGGGGACTATCGGGCATCTGGCGGCTTACAGTTTCCATGATACGAAAAACTACACCAGTGGTGGTGAGGGTGGGCTTCTACTGATTAATGACAGTAATTTTGTTGCCCGCGCCGAAATCATTCGGGAAAAAGGTACTAATCGCAGCCAATTCTGGCGGGGTATGGTCGACAAATATACCTGGGTCGATGTCGGTAGCAGCTATTTGCCATCAGAATTGCAAGCTGCTTACCTGTTCTCGCAATTAGAGAATGCCGAACGTATCAATGCTGCGCGTCGTCAGGTATGGAGTAGCTATTTCGAAGCGTTCGCCGAATTCAACGGTACCGTGGCAGATTTGCCGGTTATCCCGCGAGATTGTGAGCACAATGCTCACATGTTCTACCTGAAGCTGGCTGATCTGTCGGCGCGCAGTGCTTTTATCGAAAGCCTGAAGTCGCAAGGCGTAATGGCGGTTTTCCATTATGTTCCGCTCCATTCTTCGCCATGCGGCACCACATGGAGTACCTTCCATGGAACGGATGTATTCACGACCCGTGAAAGCGAGCGACTTGTTCGATTGCCGATCTGGTATGGCATGACCGATGAAGAACAAGGTCGTGTTATTGCTGCCGTTCGGAATGCGCTGGAAGTACTGTGACCCGATTCAGCGCCATCAAGAGCGCTTGCCTGACGGGGTGTGCCCATCTATCGAGAATTGCGGTCGGATTTCTGCTGATCAAGGTGGTGGCCTTCTATCTGGGGCCTGATGGCTTGGGAGCCCTGGGGCACTTCATGAGCCTGGCGACCATTATCTATATGGTCGCTGGCGGTGGTGTGACCAATGCAGTGATCAAGTACGCATCGGAATACAACCAGCAGCCGCATCGATTGGTGAGAATGATTTCGGCTTCTTCGAGTTACTCGCTGGCGTGCTGCTTGGTTGTAGGAGTGTTGGGTATTTTATTCAGCCGGCCGCTAGCGGGTTTCCTGTTTTCGGACAGCGATAATTGGTGGCTTGTTGTGCTTCTGGCGCTCGCCCAGTTTTTCTACGCTTATGTAAATATTGTAGTGGGTGTCGGAAACGGGTTACTGGCAACCCATGTTTACTCCCGTATCCAGGTAGTGGGTAGCCTGCTCGCGGCGGTGCTCACTTTTGCCCTGGTAATGAAATACGGCTTCAAGGGTGCTGCGGTCGCGACGGTTGTCATTTACTTGGCACCAGCACTTCCTGCGGCGTATTTCCATTTCCGCTCCTCCCTTCGATCAAAGGTCCGATTTGTTAGGCTAAAGTATGTCGAGGTCAAGCGTTTTGCACGTTTTAGCGGAATGATGCTTGTCAGTGCAGCGAGTTTTCCAATTGTCGAAATGGTAATCAGGCAGGCGTTGATCAACGGGGCAGGTGTTCAAGAAGCGGGCTTGTGGCAGGGGTTGATAAAGCTGTCTTCAGCCTATCTAGGATTCTTCACGATCTTTCTCTCCTACTATTTCATGCCTATGATTTCGCGCGAGCAAGACAAAGGTGTGATCAAAAGCCTGACTTTACGCATGATGCTCGCCGTCTCGCTCTTGTTTTTGATAGGGGCAGTAGTACTGTATAGCGGTCGTGTGTTCTTCATTTCGCACCTGCTTTCTGACGAGTTTAGTCGTGCTTCGGATTATTTGGGCTATCAACTTATAGGGGATGGTTTTCGAATCGCCTCTTATGTTCTCGGATTTATTGCTGTAGCCAAGGCCTCCATACGTCTCTATATTGGCGCTGAGTTGTTGCAGAACGGTCTTTTTCTGGGGGTTGCTTATTCCTTCAGCTCGTCTTCTGCTGGAGTGTTGTCGGTCGTGCAAGCCTATGCGCTGGCTTATGTAGTGTATTTCCTTGTTGCGGTTGCAAGCTTCGTCGTGTATTTGAATAAAAAATCCTCTGGGGGAAAGTTTAATGTTGTTTCTTGCTAATGTATTGGAGCTTAACGGCGGAACAACATTCATCCTCCGGGTTGCCAAAGAGTACGCGGCCAGAGGAAAGAGGGTCGGAGTGCTGGTTATGTTCGATATGGTTGACAGAAAGCTGGAAGAACAGCTCTCTGTATATGCCGATATCTATCGTTTGAGAAGTTACTCAAGGTGTGTACCTTCTTTCGTTTTCAAGTCGCAACTTGGTACCTTCATGCCACTGGACTTTCCTGCGATCAGTGAAGTCGTACAGCGCCATGGCGGCCACATCCATGCGATGGGAGTTTTCGGTATCCTCTTGTTGCGACGCATGGTTGCAGCCAAGGTTGCCTTGACGGGTGTCAGCTTTGGCATCTATCACCAGAACGAGATAATGTATCGGGACGTGCCAGCCTACTTCTCCGATAAGGCTCAAGCTTTGTTTGCTCGGCTACCCTCTGCTGGGGTTGTGTTCTTCAACGAGCACAACCAGCGCTCGCATGCTCAGTTTTTCTCCCGGAATTATGACGCCTCACCTATCCTGCCGATCGGTGTCGAGCTTCCAGCCTGGACAGGTCGCTCCATAGGTAGCAGCGACTCATTACGAATCGTTTCGATCGGTAACTTGCACCCCTTCAAGGCGTATAACGCCCACATCATCAGAATGCTGAACCGGCTGAGCAATTCACGGCCCGGGATAAGGTATGAAATATATGGGGCCGGCATTAACGAGTCTGCTCTCAGAGATTTGGTAAAGGAGCATGACGTCGAGCATCTTGTCGACTTCAAAGGGGTAATCGGTTATGCCGATATTCCCAAGGTCCTGTCAGGAAGTTTCGCATTCATCGGCAGCGGGACCTCTATCATCGAATCGTCAGCACTGGGCATCCCGTCTATTGTCGGAATTGAATCGATCCAGGCGCCTATGACCTACGGATTGTTCTCGAAAGTCAAAGGCTTTTCCTATAACGAAATGGGCGCTGACATTCCGCTCGTCTCTATCGAGGACACGCTCATCTCCCTTAATCGGGCCGAGGATTGGGAGGTGGCGTCTGCTGGCTGCCGTTCCAAGGCCGAAGAGTTCTCGATTGCGCGTACTGTCGACGGGTTCGAGCGGGTGGCCGAGGACGCTAATGAACTTCTCGAGTTCAAGGCTCTGCCATATTCCAATGTCCGAGCGTTGCTGTCGTTTCTTTTGTGGGGTTTCAAAGAGCGCTCCGGCAAGTCTTCTGCGTTCTCCATGCGTCGTGAGCAGGGAACTCTGACAAATGTCCATGGTGTCCAGCAGGGGGCTTGATGAGAATCTCCGTTGACAAGCTGGTGGCGTTCGGTTGGGCGTTTCCACTTGCGTGTCTGAGTCTTTTGTTGCTGCCTTATGCTGTAGAAGGTGACCAGCAATTTTACAGGGATTTCTATGCAAATGTTGGCAGCTTTGGGCTGTCGGATGCTTATACCTTCTACAACAATCGGCTAGGGACGAAAGAGCCAGGTTACTTTCTTTTCGTTTACTTGTTTTCGGACTGGTTCGACAAGGATGTTGTGTTCTCCCTGGTCAATGGGCTGCTGTATTATCACATTTTTTTGTGGCTCCGCCGGCAACGGGTGTCGACGTTTTTGTATCCGCTGCTCGCATGTAATTTCTACCTCATTGTCTTGAGTTTTTCAGCAGAGCGATTGAAGTTGGCGCTGACCATCTTCCTGGTCGGTTACTCCCTGAAAGGGCTGTTCCGGTATTCCGTTTATGCTATATCACTGGTCAGTCATGTCCAGCTCATACTGTTGCTCGTCGGCACGCAGGTGAGGCGGGCTCTGGAAGTAATCAGAAAATTAATGCTCGGACGGGTAGGGCTTGGATTCGTTTCGCTGTTTATCATCCTCATTGGAGTGTTGGCACTGCTGTTTCTACTGCGTGAACACATTGAGGCGAAACTCGCGTTTTATTCGGGTGCCTGGGGTGGTTTCGGTGCGATGCTCAAGCCGTTGGTTTTCACTTTCATGGCTATGTTCTATTCGAGAGAGCGAAAGATCGAAGCCTTATTTGTTTCATTGCCGATGGTTATCGCGTCTTTCTTTATCGGCTCAGAGCGTGTCGTGATCTTTTCGTACTTTGTCTTCATGTATTACGCTGCATCTTATCGCAGAGGGATCAACGTCGGTGTTCTCACCTCCGCTATGTTCTTTGCCTATAAGGGCATTGGCTTCGCTATGACCATGATTGAGCTGGGTGACGGGTTTGCTGGAACATATTGAGTGTCCAGGGGTGGTCACGCCATCTTATCGCGCGCATCGTGGCCGCATGCGCTTTCCGAATGTATGTGTGTGCGCTATAGCACAATTCGATAATGTGTGAATCAATGAAAATTGCCATCGTTACGCAGTATTTCTATCCCGAGAACTTCATAATCAACGATATGGTGCTGGAGCTCGCAGGACTGGGGCATGAGGTGGAGGTTTTCACTGGGCGACCAAACTATCCGGACGGTGAGATTTTCCCGGGGTACGATGTCGACGGTACTACATCCGAGACGTGGCAACATGGTGTGGTCGTACACAGGACCCCTCTGCGCCCACGCAAGGCTGGAGGGGCCAAGAATCTGCTGCTGAACTACGGTTCGTTCGTTTATAACGGGCTGCGCCATTTTTCCGGGCTTCGGAAGCAATCGACGTTCGATGTCATTCTGGTGTTCGCAGTGTCGCCGATGACTGCCGCAATCCCTGCGATTCTGCTCAAATACCGGAGCAAGGCGCATTTGATGATATGGGTGCAGGACCTTTGGCCGGAAAGCCTTCGTGCCACGGGTTTCATAAGCAACCGCTTCCTGCTGTGGTGCACGGGACTGTTGGTAAGGTCTATCTATTCGTTGACAGACACGCTTCTGGTGCAGTCACGGGCCTTCATTGAGCCGGTAGCGCGTTATGCGAAGCGCAGCAAAATCGTTTATTATCCAAACTCGTACAAGGTCACCGAGTCCCTCAACGATGCTGAGGCAGTGAACGGCCTGGCGGGGTTGCTGTCAGTGTTGCAAAGCAATTTTTGCGTGGTGTTCGCCGGTAACCTCGGAACCGCACAGTCGCTTGACTCAGTAGTCGAGGCGGCACGCTTGTTGCGCCACTTGGAGCGTTTCAAGATTGTACTGGTAGGCAGCGGAAGTCGTTCAGACTGGGTTGCAGAGGAAATCGATCGTCTCGGCCTCGATAACCTGATGCTAGCCGGACGTTTCCCCGGCACCAGCATGCCGCAGATATTTTCAGCCAGCCAGGCTCTCTTGGTAACGTTGAGGCCTGACGAAATTTTTTCCTACACCATACCAAGCAAAATTCAAGCGTACATGGCTGCTGGTATACCTATCATCGCCGGGCTGGACGGAGAAGGGGCGAGGGTGGTACTCGAAGCAGGCGCCGGCCTGTGCTCTGACGCCGGTGATGCCAGCATGCTCGCTCATAATATCGAAACCCTATACAATGCCACGCCCGAGGCTCGGGCCGATATGGGGCGCAGAGGACGCGAGTATTTTGAAGCTCATTTTGAAATGCACAGTCAATGCGAACGTTTGCTTGAAATATTTGAATCACGTATTGCTGCAAAGGATCTTGTGAAATGAGAGTTCTCGTTCTTGGCGCTACAGGCATGTTGGGTAGCACCGTGTTTAAGTATTTTTCGCAGCTCCCGAATATCTCGACATTCGGGACGGTTCGCAGTCGAGGGGCTTTCAAATACTTTGATGACGAGGCGGCGTCCCACTTGTACACCGATGTGGACGTTCTTGATCATGACGCGCTTGTTCAGGTGCTTAGCCGTGCCCGTCCCAACGTGGTCATCAACTGCATTGGTCTGATCAAACAGTTCTCCGACGCCAAGGATCCTTTGCGCGCTTTGCCGATCAACTCCATGCTGCCTCATCGGTTGGCAAATATCTGCGAGTTAATCAATGCTCGTTTGATTCATGTCAGCACCGATTGTGTCTTCTCCGGCCGGAAGGGTATGTACACTGAGGATGATGTATCTGATGCCGAGGACCTTTACGGAAAGTCCAAGTACATTGGCGAGGTCACCGACCGCAGTCACGTGTTGACGCTGCGTACATCGATCATCGGCCACGAATTGAGCAGCAATGCCTCTCTGGTCGATTGGTTCCTCTCCCAGCAGGGCATTGTCAAAGGGTTCACCAAGGCCATTTTTTCGGGGCTGACCACGCTTGAGGTCGCCCGGGTATTGAAAGAGTTTGTATTGCCCGCTCCCCAGTTGCATGGGCTTTATCATCTTTCTGTGAACCCGATCGATAAGTACTCGCTTCTGTGCGAAGTGGCCAAGGTGTACGGCAAGGATATTACCATCGTTCCGGATTCGGCATTGGAAATCGATCGCTCTCTCGACTCGAGCAGGTTCCGTGCAGCAGTAGGTTATACGCCACCTTCCTGGCCTGAACTGATTCAGGCGATGTTTCTTCAGAAATAAATTTTGCGGTGATGAAAATGTTCGATAATAAGGTATTGATGATTACTGGTGGTACCGGATCTTTTGGTAATACCGTTTTGAAGCGATTCCTCGACACTAACGTCAAGGAAATCCGCGTATTCAGCCGGGATGAAAAAAAGCAGGAAGACATGCGCATTGCATTGAGCAATGACAAGGTCAAGTTCTATATTGGTGATGTACGCGATTACGCCAGTATCTCCCAGGCCATGGTCGGTGTGGATTACGTGTTCCATGCCGCAGCCCTCAAGCAGGTCCCGTCTTGTGAGTTCTATCCGATGGAGGCTGTCAAGACCAACGTCCAGGGTACCGAGAACGTACTTAACGCGGCGATAGCCAACGGTGTCAGCCGGGTCATCGTGCTCAGTACCGACAAGGCGGTATATCCTATCAATGCGATGGGTATTTCCAAGGCTATGGCCGAAAAATTGGTGGTCGCCAAATCCAGGATGATCCCGGCCAATGGCACCGTCATTTGTTCGACCCGCTATGGTAATGTCATGGCCTCTCGAGGGTCGGTCATTCCGTTGTTCGTGAGCCAGTTGAAAGAAGGTCAGAACCTTACCGTTACCGATCCGAACATGACTCGCTTCTTGATGTCGCTGGAAGATTCGGTCGACCTTGTTCTACATGCCTTCGAGCACGCCGAGCAAGGCGATATCTTCGTCCAGAAGGCACCAGCCTCCACAGTGGCGGAGTTGGCTCAGGCGCTGAAAGAGCTGTTCAAGATCGATAGCAGTATCAAGGTTATCGGCACCCGTCACGGAGAAAAGCTCTATGAATCTTTAATTTCCCGTGAGGAAATGGCCAAGGCCGAAGACATGGGGCGCTATTACCGTATTCCCGCCGACAATCGAGACTTGAACTACAAGAAGTATTTCGTCGAGGGCGAACAACACATTTCCGAGTTGGATGACTATACCTCGCACAATACAGAGCGCCTGAGTGTCGAAGGTATCAAGCAGCTCCTGTTGAAACTTGATTACATTCAGGAGCAACTCAATGCTTAAGGTCATGACACTGGTGGGCACTCGCCCAGAGTTGATCAAGATGAGTCGTGTCATCGCCGAGCTGGATATACAGACTCAGCATGTGCTGGTGCACTCGGGTCAGAACTACGACTACGAACTCAATCAGGTATTTTTTGACGATCTGGGAATTCGCAAGCCGGATCACTTCCTCGGCGCAGTCGGCGAAACCGCCGCCAAGACGATTTCGGAAGTGATCTCCAAAGCTGATGATGTTCTCGAAATCGAGAAACCGGATGCCTTGCTGTTGTATGGTGACACCAACACATGTCTTGCAGTCATTGCGGCAAAGCGTCGCAAGATCCCAGTGTTCCATATGGAGGCTGGTAATCGCTGCTTCGACCAGCGCGTTCCGGAGGAACTGAACCGTAAGGTACTGGACCATCTGAGCGACATCAACATGGTGTTAACCGAGCATGCTCGTCGTTACCTGCTCGATGAGGGAATCCGTCCGGAGACCATCATCAAGACTGGCTCCCACATGGAAGAAGTGCTTGATTATTACATGCCACGTATCGTGGCATCGGATGTTCTGGATCGGGAAGGATTGGTTGATAACCAGTATTTCATCGTCAGTGCACACCGCGAAGAGAATGTTGATTCGCGAGAGAACCTGCTGGAATTGCTGGACTCGTTGAAAGCGCTTGCCGATACGTACAAATTCCCGGTCATCGTTTCGACTCATCCTAGAACACGCAAGCGTCTGGAAGCATTGGGCGAGTCGCTGGATCACCCGCTCATCCGCTTTGTGAAACCTTACGGTCTTTTCGACTATATCAAGCTCCAGATGGGAGCATTCTGCGTGCTTTCCGACAGCGGCACCATCACCGAGGAAGCATCCCTGCTGAACCTCCCGGCGGTAACGTTGCGCAATGCGCATGAACGTCCCGAAGGAATGGATGAAGGTACCTTGATCATGAGTGGCCTCAAAGCCTCCTCGGTACTTGATGCTGTTCGCGTGGTTACTTCCCAGCATCATCGGAACGATCGTTTGATTCCTGTGGTCAAGGACTACTTGGGCGGGCCTGTCTCCAAGCAGGTAGTGCGTATCGTTCACAGCTACACCGGTTACATCAACCGGACAGTCTGGCACAGGGACTGAACAGAGAGCGGATATGTCGACAGCAGTGCCCCGTATTACTCCAGGCACACACTGTTAACGCTGGATTGGTTAACTGCTGTCGCTCCTCTCTTTCATCTTGAGTCCGGTAGTTGCATCCGAGGCCGCACTGCTCGCAATAAGCGTGGATCTCACAGGAAGAACAGGCGTTGGCGCTGAAGTGCACATATCTACCTGCTTGCCTCTTGAACAGGTGATATCGGCGCGATTCCAACGGATTATTTCAGAGGAGCAGGAATGCGAGTTTTATTGACCGGAGCTTCCGGTTTCGTTGGCAAGGCCGTCATGGAGAGAATGTCCAAGGACGGGACTGAGTTGATCGTGCCGTTGCGGCGACCTGCAGCCCAGCTGCCGGTAGGCGTTAGCTCATATATTTTCGACGATCTGGCCGACGAGCGCGCCTGGCCCCAGGATCAAAATTCCGTGGATACGGTCATTCACTGCGCCTCCCGGGTACACGTGATGAACGAAGTCGCGGCTGATCCTCTTGCCGAGTTTCGGAAGGTCAACGTGCAATCCACGTTGGCTTTTGCTCAAAGGGCAGCTCGCGCGGGCGTGAAGCGGTTCATATTTATCAGCTCGATCAAGGTCAACGGCGAGGGAACTTCACAGGGCCGTCCTTACCGTGCGGACGACACGCCTGCTCCCTCGGATCCCTATGGTGTGTCGAAGCAGGAAGCCGAGGAGCAACTGCGCCAGCTGGGCGCCGATACCGGAATGGAAATTGTCATCATCCGCCCGGTGTTGGTCTACGGGCCTGGTGTAAAGGCTAACTTTCTGAACATGATGCGTTGGCTTGATAAAGGTGTACCCTTGCCCTTCGGTGCCATCCACAACAAGCGAAGTTTGGTAGCGCTGGAGAACCTGGTGGACTTGATCGCGGTGTGTGCCAGGCACCCAGGCGCTGCGAACCAGACGTTCATGGTGAGTGATGGTCATGACGTTTCCACGACCGAACTGCTAAAGAGCATGGGCCGCGCCTTGGGTCGGCCAGCCCGCTTGCTTCCTGTGCCCTCTTCTTTGTTGGTGATGGCCGCTAACCTGCTAGGCAAGCGCTCGTTGTCGCAACGTTTGTGTGGCTCGCTGCAAGTCGATATCAGTGAAACGCGCCGACGCCTCGATTGGACGCCACCTGTCTCGCTCGAGAAGGCATTGAGTGATGCTGCCGAGTACTATCTGGAAAGCAAGCAGAAATGAATTACTGGTTGTTGTCGCTGTCAGTCCTGATCACGTCTTTTATGCTAACCGTGCTGTTGCGTCGCTATGCGATCGCGCGCAGTTTGATGGACGTGCCGAATCAGCGGAGTTCCCACACGGTAGCTACTCCCCGTGGGGGAGGAGTCGCCATCGTCGTCTCGTTTTTGCTGGTATTGCCTGTCGCCAACCTTCTAGGGCTTGTCTCTAACGAAATGCTGGTGGGGTCGCTAGGTGCTAGTGGTCTGGTCGCGTTGATCGGCTTTCTTGACGACCATGGCCATGTCGCTGCGCGCTGGCGGTTGCTTGGGCATTTCACCGCCGCGGCGTGGGGACTTTACTGGTTGAGCAGTGCTCCCCAACTCCTGCTCTTCGGTGAAGTCTACGACCTTTCACTTCTGGGTTATGTACTGGGTGCCTTCTACATAGTCTGGACGTTGAATCTGTACAATTTCATGGACGGTATCGACGGTTTGGCGAGCCTCCAGGCGATCACCACTTGCGTGGGGGCCAGCGTCCTGTACTTGGGGGCCGGCTTGCCGAACCTGGTGTGGGGCCCCGTGCTACTGGCCCTCGCGGTCGCCGGTTTTCTGTTCTGGAATTTTCCTCCCGCCAGGATTTTCATGGGTGATGCCGGCAGTGGTTTCCTGGGAATACAGCTGGCGCTGCTATCACTCTATGGAATGACTGAATCACCGGTGCTGCTTTGGGCCTGGATCATCTTGATGGGCTGCTTCATCGTGGATGCGACGTTTACCCTTGGACGTCGACTGCTGAGGAGGGAAAAGGTATACGAAGCCCACCGTAGCCACGCTTATCAATATGCATCTCGTTTCTATGGTCGTCATTTACCTGTCACTCTGGCGGTTACAGCAATCAACCTGTTCTGGCTATTACCGGTTTCCGCATTGGTCGTATTCGGCGGCTTGGACGGCCTGCTAGGTGTGATCATCGCCTATTTGCCCCTGGTTCTTCTGGCCATACGCTTCAAAGCAGGGCAGAAGGAGCAGCCGTCCCCTGTGGCAAACTGAAAGACAGGACGCACTTTCTCTGGATAGAGAGCGCGTTAGAATAGGCAGCAGATTGAGAATTGCATCGGGAGAAGGGCTTTGAAACGCGTCATGGATAGGATTAGAGCGTCACTGCTTGCATTGCCGAGACGGCAGAAGCGTATGCTGCAGGTGCTGATCGATGTTGTTCTTGTTTGGGCATCCCTCTGGCTCGCCTTCGTGGTGCGCTTGGGCATCGACGAATTGTCCAATCCGGTGAAGGACTATCCTTGGTTGTTCCTGGCCGCACCTGTCATCGCGATCCCGCTTTTTATCCGTATTGGCTTGTACCGGGCGGTAATGCGCTATTTCGGTAATGATGCGCTCATTACCATCGCCAAAGCTGTCAGCCTCTCCGCGTTGATACTTGCATTGGTTGTCTATTGGCACGGAGCCCATGATCCAGCCGTTCCTCGGTCGATCATTTTCAATTACTGGTGGCTTAGCTTGATCATGGTCGGTGGCTTGCGCTTGGTCATGCGTCAGTATTTCCTCGGCGACTGGTTTGCCGCTGCTCAGCATGTCCCCTTCACCAAGCCTGACAGCTTCTTGCCCAAGGTTGCCATCTACGGCGCTGGCGCCGCGGGTAACCAACTTGTGGCCGCACTTCGCATGGGCCGGGCGATGCGTCCCGTTGCGTTTATCGATGATGACGAGAGCATTACGGATCGGGTGATTTCAGGACTGCAGGTGTTCAAGCCAAGCCGCATCCAGCGAATGATCGATGTCACCGGTGCCGAGGAAGTGCTATTGGCGATCCCTTCTGCGTCGCGCACCCGGCGAAAGGAAATCCTGACCAATCTAGAGGCGTTCTCGCTGCATGTGCGTAGTATTCCGGGGTTCATGGATCTGGCCAGTGGTAGGGTGAAGGTGGATGACATCCAGGAGGTGGATATCGCCGACCTTCTCGGGCGCGATTCGGTACCTGCACAGGATGACCTGCTTGAGCGGTGCATCACTGATCAGACAGTGATGGTCACCGGTGCCGGGGGGTCCATTGGTTCTGAACTGTGTCGCCAGATCCTTATGCTCAAGCCTAAGGCGCTGCTGCTGTTCGAACACAGCGAATTCAATCTGTACAGTATCCTTGGTGAATTGGAACAGCGTGTCGCCAGGGAGTCCTTGCCGGTCAAGGTTTTGCCGATTCTTGGCTCTATACGAAACAAGGACAAGTTGCTGGATGTCATGAGCACCTGGCGTGTCGACACTGTCTATCATGCTGCTGCCTACAAGCATGTCCCGATGGTTGAGCACAATATTGCCGAAGGAGTGCTCAACAACGTCATCGGTACCCTTAATACCGCTGAGGCCGCTCTTCAGGCCGGTGTTGCTAATTTCGTACTGATCTCCACGGACAAGGCCGTGCGTCCGACCAATGTCATGGGTAGTACCAAGCGATTGGCGGAAATGACACTGCAAGCGCTGAGCCGAGAACCGGCGCCGGTACTATTCGGCGATGAGAGCAATGTTTCCTACGTGAACAAGACGCGATTCACGATGGTTCGCTTTGGTAATGTGCTTGGCTCTTCGGGCTCTGTGATTCCACTGTTCCATAAACAGATCCAGTCCGGTGGCCCTTTGACCGTGACTCATCCGAAAATCACCCGATACTTCATGACGATTCCTGAGGCTGCACAGTTGGTGATCCAGGCCGGCTCCATGGGGCAGGGGGGCGATGTATTCGTACTGGACATGGGGGAACCGGTACGCATTGTCGAACTGGCGGAGAAGATGATTCATTTGTCAGGCCTGAGTGTTCGTTCCGATCGAAATCCACACGGTGATATCGCTATCGAGTTCACTGGCCTGCGCCCGGCAGAAAAGCTTTACGAGGAATTGCTGATTGGCGACAACGTTGTGGCTACGCCGCACTCCATGATCATGAGCGCCAACGAAGACTATCTTGAGTGGGATGTGCTGAAGCAGCGCCTGCAGGCCCTGCTGGCTGCGGTGCGGCGGGATGATTACACGACGGTTCGCCAGCTCTTGCGAGAGACAGTCAGCGGTTATACGCCTGACAGCGAGATCGTCGACTGGATTTACCAGCAACGCCGCCTTGAGCCCTGACAAGCCCAAGAAAAAGCCGCTCATCGAGCGGCTTTTTCTTGGGCGTGAGATTTCAGATTTAGTAAAAAATGTATGTTTGACGCTGGGCGCACAAAGGCTAGGTTTGAGAGGCAGTCAAGGAAACGCTGCCATTGTCATTCAACCCAAGGAGTCTCACCCATGCGCAAAACCTTTCTTGCTTCCCTTCTGATCGCACTGTTCGGCGCCTTTTCCCTTCCCTTGAGTGCTGCTCCCGCCAGCCCGCCTCCTGCACCCCTGGCCCCTGCACAGGCAGAACTAGCACAGCTCAACCTGAACACGGCAACCGCGATCACGCTGCAAAGCCACTTGACAGGTATCGGCAAGGCCAAGGCGGAGGCCATCGTCGCCTATCGTGAGCAACACGGGGACTTTGCTTCGGTGGAAGAACTCTTGGAAATCAAAGGAATCGGCAAGGCCTTACTGGATCGTAATCGGGACAAGCTGACCGTGAAGTAAGATCTTTCCTGATGAAGGGCCGATCACCTTGATCGGCCTGTTTGTTGGCTAACGATCTTGCGCTTCTTTCGCATCCATTTCCGCATTGCGCTCATGGATCTTCCTCAACTGCTCGTCCGTCAACGGCAGCTTCTTCGCGGTGTCCCTGAGCATCATCAAGCCACCCACGATCGAGCCGATCGCCACCAACAGAATCAACCAGGCATACCAGGGCATGACGTTCTCCTTCATACGGTAATGAGTCCGTATCTGTAATATCGAGTAAAACTTGGCGCAGATGGTTCAATTATAGGCCGGCGCATTCGAACCTGATTCACGATCACCGGCCCCCGCTGCGCCCTCGCATCGTTTACAATGCGCGCCGTTTTCGACTTGCCAAGAGACCCTGCCCATGTCCGCCTGCCAGACGCCCCTGATTGTCGCCCTGGATTTTCCCACCCGTGACGCCGCCCTGAAGCTGGCCGATCAGCTGGACCCTGCGCTGTGCCGGGTAAAGGTCGGCAAGGAGCTGTTCACCAGCAGTGCTTCCGGCATCGTCGAGACCCTGTGCAGCAAGGGTTTCGAAGTTTTTCTCGACCTGAAATTCCACGATATCCCCAACACCACGGCGATGGCGGTCAAGGCGGCTGCCGAGATGGGCGTGTGGATGGTCAACGTGCATTGCTCGGGTGGCCTGCGCATGATGTCCGCCTGCCGCGAAGAACTGGCCAAGCGCAGCGGCCCGCAGCCGCTGTTGATTGGCGTGACCGTGCTGACCAGCATGGAGCGAGAGGACCTGGCCGGCATCGGCCTGGATATCGAGCCGCAGGATCAGGTGCTGCGTCTGGCCGCTTTGGCCGAGAAGGCGGGAATGGACGGTCTGGTTTGCTCGGCCCTTGAAGCCCCGGCGTTGAAGGCCGCTCATCCTTCGTTGCAACTGGTGACCCCGGGCATTCGTCCGGCGGGCAGCGCCCAGGACGACCAGCGCCGCATCCTCACTCCGCGCCAGGCGTTGGACGCTGGCTCCGACTACCTGGTGATCGGCCGTCCGATCAGCCAGGCTGCCGATCCGGCCAAGGCGCTGGCGGCGGTGGTCGCGGAAATCCGCGGGTAAGAAAAAAGGGGCTCTGGATAGAGCCCCTTTTTCATTTCACACCTTCAGCACCAGCTTGCCAAAGTTCTCCCCACTGAACAGCTTCAACAGCGTTTCCGGGAACGTCTCCAGCCCCTCGACCACATCCTCCTTGCTCTTCAGCTTGCCACTGGCCAGCCATCCGGCGATCTCCTGACCCGCCGCGCCATACTGCGCGACATGGTCCATCACCACGAAACCTTCCATGCGCGCGCGGTTGACCAACAGTGCCAGATAGTTGGCCGGGCCTTTCACTGCCTGCTTATTGTTGTATTGGCTGATCGCGCCGCAGATCACCACCCGGGCCTTGAAATTCAGGCGGCTGAGCACGGCATCGAGGATGTCGCCGCCGACGTTGTCGAAGTACACATCCACACCTTTCGGGCATTCCCGTTTCAGCCCCTCCACTACGTCCTCGGCCTTGTAGTCGATGACCCCGTCAAAGCCCAGTTCGTCTTTGAGGTACTGGCATTTCTGTGCACCGCCGGCGATCCCGACCACGCGGCAGCCTTTGATTTTTGCAATCTGTCCGGCAATGCTGCCCACCGCTCCGGCGGCGCCGGAGATCACCACGGTCTCGCCGGCCTTCGGCGCGCCGACTTCGAGCAGGGCGAAATAGGCAGTCATGCCGGTCATTCCCAGGGCCGAGAGGTAGCGCGGCAGCGGCACAAGCTTCGGATCGATCTTGTAGAAGCCCTGGGGCTCGCCAAGGAAGTAATCCTGCACGCCCAGCGCGCCATTGACGTGGTCGCCCACGGCGAACTTCGGATTGCGCGAAGCGATCACCTCGCCGACGCCCAGTGCGCGCATCACCTGGCCAAGGCCGACCGGCGGGATATAGGACTTGCCTTCGTTCATCCAGCCGCGCATGGCCGGGTCGAGGGACAGGTACAGGTTCTTCACAAGCACCTGGCCGTCGGCGGGTTCGCCCACGGGTACCTGTTCGAAGCTGAAATCGTCCCGGGTCACGGCGCCCACCGGGCGTTTGGCGAGCAGGAAGCGGCGATTGGTCAGGGCAGTCATGGAAGCCTCGCGAAGGTTGGACAAAAGTCTTGTGATAGACCTTCGACGCCCGCTCGGCAAGTTCGTGCGCTGCGACGAATAGCTGCCCATCCAGCAGGATGATGAAGTTGGGTGGGGATAATCATCGATTCGCATGGTGCCTCAACCGGCGTCCTGATGATGCTGCCCAGGTTGCTGCGGTGCCGACTAGACTCGCGGCCACTGTCCCCTGTTGCAGGAGCTATCGATGAGTATGACGTTTAGCGGCCAGGTCGCCCTGGTCACCGGTGCCGCCGCCGGTATTGGTCGCGCCACCGCCCTGGCTTTCGCTCGGGAAGGGTTGAAGGTCGTGGTTGCGGATCTCGATGTGGCCGGAGGTGAGGCCACGGTGCAAGAGATTCGCGCAGCCGGCGGCGAGGCGATCTTCGTGCCGTGCAATGTGACCCGTGACGACGAGGTGCAGCAGTTGATGGCGCGCACGCTCGAGGCTTACGGTCGCCTCGACTATGCCTTCAACAACGCTGGCATCGAGATCGAGAAGGGGCGGCTGGCCGAGGGCAGCGAGGCGGAGTTCGACGCCATCATGGGCGTCAACGTCAAGGGCGTTTGGTTGTGCATGAAGTACCAGTTGCCGCTGTTGCTGGCCCAGGGCGGCGGGGCGATCGTCAACACCGCCTCGGTCGCCGGTCTCGGCGCGGCGCCGAAGATGAGCATTTACGCGGCGTCCAAGCATGCGGTGATCGGGCTGACCAAGTCTGCCGCGATCGAGTATGCGAAGAAGCAAATCCGGGTCAACGCGGTATGTCCGGCGGTGATCGATACCGATATGTTCCGCCGCGCCTACGAGGCCGACCCGCGCAAGGCCGAGTTCGCCGCGGCGATGCACCCGGTCGGGCGCATCGGCAAGGTCGAGGAGATAGCTGCCGCGGTGCTTTACCTGTGCAGCGACGGTGCTGCGTTCACCACCGGCCAGGCCTTGGCGGTGGATGGTGGGGCCACGGCTATCTGATCGCCTCGAATGCGCTGTGTCTGCTGGTGCGCAGCAGTGCGCCAGCAACCGCGAAGCAGCCGGTCAGCAGCAGGGCTCCGAACAGTACCAGGGCGGTGCCCGCGCCGAAGTGGTCGGCCAGCATGCCGGTAAAGATCACCGGCAGGCTAAAGCCGAGATAGGCGAGCAGGAAAAAGCCGGCACTGGCGCGGGTTTTCTCTGTTCCGGCCAGGGTGTTCACCGCAGACAGTCCACCCAGGTAGATAAAGCCATAGCAGGCACTGCTGGCACCGATCGCGCCCAACAGCACCGCCGCGAGTACGCCGGCATGTGCTCCCCAGGCCAGCAGCGCGTAGCTGCACGGCAAAATCAGCAAGCCCAGCAAAGTCGAGCGTGCCGAGGCCATGCGCCGTGCCAGTGGCTGGAACAGCAGGCCACAACTGATCACGCAGAACGTCGACAATCCCGACCAGTTGCCCAGGTGATGCCTGGCGAGAATCGATGGCATCAACGCGATCACCAGGCCAACGCAGGCCCAGGCCAGCAGGATCGCCAGGCCGTAGGCCAGGCTGCCCTGTGGATAAACCGGCAATCGCAGCAGGGCGCTTTGGCGCCGCTGGACCGGATCGGGCAGCCCCAGTACCGCCACGAATGCCAATGCAGCCAGCGCCAGGTGCAAGGGGAAACTGCCTGGTGCCAGCGTCGATCCCGATAATAGAAACAGGCTGGTGACCGCTGCCCCCAGGCCGAAGCCCAATGATGTGCTGGCAGTGACCCGGTTGGCCGCAGCGCGGGCGTCGCCGTCTTGCATCAGCTCGCACATGTAGGCAGTGCCGGTGGCCGAGGCCAGCGCGGTGCCGACACCGAGCAAGGTCCGGGCCATGGCCAACTGGGCCAGGCCGGGCGCCAGCAGCATAAGCACGGTCGCCAGCATCGACAGCGCCAGCGCCGCGAGGATCAGCCGCTTGTGGCCAACCCGGTCAGCCAGTCCGCCCAATAGCAGGAGCACCGGTAAAACGCCGATCACATAGCCGGAGAAGGCCACCGCCGTCGCCGCTGCACCCTGGCCGGACAGGGCCGCATAGGCGGTGTAGAGAGGGGCCTGGAGGTTGACGGCGAACGTCACCAGGCACAGGGCGAAGGCCAGGATGGTTGAGGCGTTGCGGCTGGACATGGCGGGTTCCTTGAATGGGCAGCCCATTCTGCGAACCCTGCCATGGAGGGAAAAGGCACAGCCCAGCTGCTTTTGTGATTAACTGTTTGGCTAAAACGACCGAACACCTCAAGTATGAACGTCACCCTCGATCGAAACCTGCCCACCCCCTTGGTGCAGCAGCTCGCTGATGGCCTGCTGCGCTGGATCGCCGAGCAGCGCCTGCGCCCTGGCACGCGTTTGCCGTCGATCCGCCAGTTGGTCAAGACGCAGGGGGTCAGCCAGTCCTGCGCCATCGAGGCCTATGACCGTTTGGTTTCGCAAGGGTGGCTTGAGGCCCGGCATGGTGTCGGCTTTTTCGTTGCCGAACGCAGGGGCATGGCGCCGTTCGCCGAAGAACCGGCCTGGGGCGAGGGGGCAGAGGGACGCTGGCGCTTGTTCAGCGACGAGCAGGAAAACCTGCTGCGCCTCGGCTGCGGCTGGCTGCCAGGCAACTGGCGCCAGAGCGAGGAGATCGCCCTGGCGATCCGCCAGGTCAGCCGCGGCGGCGGGCAGGACCTCTTCGGCTATGGGCCGCCGCTGGGCCTGACCGCGTTGCGCCAGCAAATTCGCAAGCGTCTGGCGCTTATCGGTGTCCAGGTCCGGCCTGAGCAGATCCTCACCACCCAGGGCGCCAGCCAGGCCCTCGACCTGCTGGTGCGTACCTTGCTGTCGCCTGGCGACACCGTACTGGTGGAGCGTCCCGGCTACTACAACCTCTTCAACCTGCTGCGCCTGCATGGCGTGCGCATGCTGGAAGTGCCACGCACCGCCGAAGGGCCGGACCTGGACGTGCTGTCGGCGCTGCTGCGGGAGCACCGCCCGCGCTTGCTGTTCACCAACAGCCTGTACCAGAACCCGACCGGCACCAGCCTTGCCCCGCGCACTGCCCAGCGCCTGCTGGAACTGGCCGGCGAGCATGACCTGCGCATCATCGAGGACGATATCTACGCTGATTTCCAGGAAGGTCCGGCCACTCGCCTGAGTACCCTCGACAGCCAGCAGCGGGTGATCTACCTGGCGAGTTTTTCCAAGACGCTCAGCAGTTCGCTGCGGGTCGGTTACCTGGTCGCCGATCCGGAACTGACCGCACGGCTGGCCGAGGTAAAGATGGTCACCGGGATTGGCTGTTCGAGGTTCGCTGAACAGGTACTGGCGCAATTGCTTGGCAGCGGGGTCTATCGCAAGAGCGTGCAACGCCTGCGCCTGCGCCTGGCCGAACACATGGCAAGCACCTTGCGCCTGTTGGAGGCCACTGGCTGGGAAGTGTTCGCCGAACCCTGCGGGGGCATGTTCGTCTGGACCCGTTACCCTGGTGTGCCGTTCGCCCGACTGCAGCAGAGCGCCCAGGAGCACGGCGTACTGCTCTCGCCGGGCTCGGCTTTCGACCCGCAGGGACGCGACAGCGACTGGTTGCGCATCAATGTGGCCTACGCCCGCGACCACCGGGCCCAGGGGTTTTTCCAGGCGGTCGCGCAAGCATCGTCGTGACGACCTCCAACATTCTGAAAACGACGGCTCCGTAGCTTTTTGCCATTATTGCGACCAGGGTGGCTTGTGCAGTCCCCGGCGCCGTTGCCACTCTGCGCTCTTGGATATCCGGCGAGTTTTCCAAGGGCAGCACGAGAGGGCAGCGAGCAATGAAGTCGGGCACAAATGGCGGTTTTGCCAACCTGGGCATGGCCCGCAAGCTGGGGCTGGGATTCACGCTGGTGCTGGCCTTGACGGCGGTGGTTGCGGCGATCGGGATCGCTGCGCTGTATGGCCTGGGCCAACGCTTCGATGGCCTCAAGCAGGCCACGGCGTTCAACGAGGATGTCCTCGGCCTGCGCCTGCATGAGCAACGTTATGCCCAGCGTTCCGATCCCAAGGACGCCGAGGCCCTGCGCAAGGGCGTGGAAGAACTGCAAAGCCGCATTACGCAATTGCCGGAGCTGGCCGGCAGCGACGTGGGCAGCGCACTGGCCGCATACCGCAAGGCATTCGATGAATTCGTCGAGTTGACCCAGTCCAAGGAGCTGGCGCTGGATATGGCCAGTTGGTCGGTGTCGAGCGTCGCCAACAACCTGGACGTCCTGCAGTCCGGGCTGGCCGATGACGGTACCTGGACCCTGAAGGACTCCCAAGGCCAGAAGGGCGCTGAATTCGTCGAGCAAGCGGGCCAGGTCGCACAGGTGGCGCGCCTGATGTTGCAGGCCATGGACGAAGCGCGCATCCGCCTGGACCAGAACCGCAAGGGCGCCGAAGACGTCCGCCAGGGCCGTATCGAACAGGCCGAGCAGGCTGCGCAATTGGCCGAGCAGCTCAAGTCCGCGATACAGGACCCCGGCTACCAGAGCGTGCTTGGCGAAGTCACCACCCATATCGCCAGTTTTGGCGAGAAGCTGGGTGAATACACGGATCTGCTGGCCCGCGAAGCGCAATTGCGCAAACAGTTGCAGGAGCGTGCCGAGCAGGTCATCTCGCGGGTCGAGCAGATCAACGGGGCCATCGATGCCAGCATGCAGCACGAGCTCAAGCGCAATGCCCTGCTGATCCTGGTTTCGTCGCTGGCAGCCCTGCTGGTCGGCGTGGTGGCGGCAATCCTGATTACCCGCGCCATCGTGCTGCCGCTGCGCCGGGTCATCGCTCGGGCCCAGGAGATTGCCGCCGGTGATCTGCGGGGTGAAATCATTGTCGACCGCCGTGATGAAGTGGGCCAGTTGCTATTGGCGATGCAGCAGATGGGCAGTGGCCTGGCCGTTATCGTCAGCGGCCTGCAGACCGGTATCGACAAACTGGCCAGCAGTGCCCATACCTTGTCGGCGGTGACCGAGCAGACCAACCGCGAAGTCGGCAGCCAGAAGGAAGAGACCGACCAGGTCGCTACCGCCATGCAGCAGATGACCGCCACGGTGCACAGCGTCGCCCGCGATGCCGAAGAGGCGGCCCAGGCCGCGCAGGCGGCGGACGGCAAGGTGGAAAGCGGACAGCAGGTGGTGCGCCAGAGCATGCAGCGCATCGAGCGCCTGGCCAGCGCAGCGGATTCTGCAAGCCACAGCATCGAAAACCTCAGCGCCGAGATCCAGCACATCGGTTCGGTGCTGGAGGTGATCAAGAGTGTCGCCGAGCAGACCAACCTGCTGGCGCTCAACGCTGCCATCGAAGCGGCGCGTGCCGGCGAGCAGGGTCGCGGCTTCGCCGTGGTGGCGGACGAAGTGCGGGCGCTGGCCCAGCGCACCCAGCAATCCACCGGCGAGATCGAGCGCCTGGTCAGCAGCCTGCGCAGCAATGCCCAGGCTTCGGTCGCGCAGATCCAGGACAGCGGCGAGCTGGTCAAGCTGGCGGTGGCCGATGCGTTGCAGACCGAAAGCGCCCTGGGCAGCATCGCCGGAGCGGTGTCGCTGATCCAGCAGATGAACCAGCAGATCGCTGCCGCGGCAGAGCAGCAAAGTTCGGTAGCCGAGGAAATCAGCCGTAGCGTCACCCAGATCCGCAGCAGTGCCGACCAGTCGGCGATGGCCATGCGCGACAACGCCAGCTCAAGTATCGAGCTGGCGCAGTTGGGAGCGGAGTTGAAGGGGATGGTAGGGCATTTCCGGATCTGAGCCCGGAAATGCCTGTCAGGCGTTTTTGCGCCAGTTCAGGATCAGCAGGGTAAGCACCCCGGCGACGATACCCCAGAAGGCCGAACCGATCGAAAACAGGGTGAAGCCCGAGGCGGTCACCATGAAGGTGATCAGCGCCGCCTCGCGTTCCTTCGGTTCATTCATCGCCACGCTCAGGCCGTTCATGATCGAGCCGAACAGCGCCAGGGCGGCGATCGACAGCACCAGTTCCTTGGGCAGTGCGGCGAACAGGGCGGCGAGGGTGGCGCCGAAGGTGCCGGCGATGGCGTAGAAGATCCCGCACCAGACAGCTGCGGTGTAGCGCTTGCTCGGGTCTTCATGAGCGTGGGGGCCGGTGCAGATGGCTGCGCTGATGGCCGCCAGGTTGACCCCGTGGGCACCGAACGGCGCCAGCAGCAGCGAGGCGATGCCGGTCACCGAGATCAGGGGCGAGGCCGGTACCTGATAGCCGTCCGCACGCAGCACGGCGACGCCGGGCATGTTCTGCGAGGTCATCGCCACCACGAACAGCGGGATGCCGATGCTGATGGTCGCAGCCAGGGAGAAACTCGGCGTGGTCCACACCGGCACCGCCACTTCCAGGGCGAAGCCGCTGAAATCCAGGAGTCCGAGCACGGCGGACAGGCCCGTGCCCACCAGCAGTGCCGCCAGCACCGAATAGCGCGGCGACAGGCGCTTTACCAGCAAGTAGCTGAAGAACATGCCCAGCACCAGGGTGGTACGGTGCTGCGCGGCTACGAAGATCTCGCTGCCGATCTTGAACAGGATGCCCGCCAGCAGGGCCGAGGCCAGGGACGCCGGAATACGCCGGACCAGACGCTCGAAGCTGCCCGTCAGGCCGCAGATCACCACCAGTAGCGCGCAGGTGATATAAGCACCGATGGCTTCGCCATAGCTCACGCCGCCCAGGCTGGTGATCAGCAATGCCGCACCCGGGGTCGACCAGGCCACCGTTACCGGTGTGCGGTAGCGCAACGACAGGCCGATGCTGCACACTGCCATGCCGATGGACAGGGCCCAGATCCACGAGGAAATCTGCGCACTGGTAAGTCCCGCAGCCTGGCCGGCCTGGAACATCAGGACCAGCGAACTGGTATAGCCGGTGAGCATGGCGATAAAACCGGCGACTATCGCCGAGGGAGACGAGTCGGCCAGCGGCCGCAGTTGCGCGGAAGTGGCGTTGGGCATGGGAAATTCCTTGTTCTTCGATGTAAGCAGATTTTTCAGACTACCGTGGGCACGGCATGTGCTTGCGGTACAGCGAGCGTTGCATTTAGCCGTACAGTCAGCGATCGCGTTTTGGGTAAAAGAGGGGAGCACGATGTACAAGGTCTATGGGGATTACCAATCGGGCAACTGCTACAAGATCAAGCTGATGCTGCACCTGCTCGATCTGCCCTACACCTGGCAGCCTGTGGATATTCTCAAGGGAGATACGCAGACGCCGGAGTTCCTGGCAATGAATCCCAACGGCAAGGTGCCTGTGCTGCAACTGGAGGACGGTACCTGCCTGTGGGAGTCCAACGCGATTCTCAACTTCCTCGCCGACGGCAGCGAGTTCCTGCCAAGCGAGCCGCGCCTGCGTACCCAGGTGCTGCAATGGCAGTTTTTCGAGCAGTACAGCCATGAGCCGTACATTGCCGTGGCGCGTTTCATCCAGTTCTACCTGGGGCTGCCGGACGAGCGCCTGGAGGAGTACCGCAAGCTGCACAAGGGCGGGCACAAGGCGTTGAAGGTGATGGAACGGCAGCTGGAAGTGACGCCGTACCTGGTAGGGGACCAGTACTCGATCGCCGATGTGGCGCTGTACGCCTACACCCACGTAGCCCACGAGGGCGGCTTCGACCTGGCGGCGTATCCCAGGGTCAGGGAGTGGCTGGCGCGGGTGGCGGCGCATCCGCGGCATGTGCCGATGGTGGGGTGAACACCTAACCCTGTGGGAGCGGGTTCACCCGCGATTGCTATGGTGAATTCACTATCGCTATCGCGGGTGAACCCGCTCCCACATTGGTCCGCAATCAGGCTGCCGAAAACCGCTTGTTCAGATAGTCGATGATCACCTTGGACTCATACATCCAGGTGGTATTGCCATCTTCTTCGATCCGCAGGCACGGCACCTTGACCTTGCCGCCACCGTCGAGCAGTGCCTGGCGATCCTGCTCGTTGTTCTTCGCATCGCGCAATGCCACCGGTACATTCAGGCGGTGCAGGGTGCGGCGGGTCTTCACGCAGAACGGGCAGGCATGGAACTGGTACAGGCTCAGGCCGCGGGCCTGCTCCTCCACCCTGGCCTGGGCCGCCGGATCCCGCTTGAGCCTGGCCGGGCGGCTGATCCAGTCGAAAAAGACGATCATTTGGCCGAGGCCGACTCGCAGGGCTTTGACGATCATGATGATTCCTCGCAATAAAAAGCCGACCTGAAAAGGTCGGCCCGGATAACGCTCTCGATCACTTGATCAGGCTGAGAAACTCGCTGCGGGTCGCCGCGTTTTCGCGGAATTCGCCGAGCATCACCGAAGTGATCATGGACGAGTTCTGCTTCTCCACACCGCGCATCATCATGCACATGTGCTTGGCTTCGATGACCACCGCCACGCCCATGGCGCCGGTGACCTTCTGGATCGCCTCGGCGATTTCGCGGCTGAGGTTTTCCTGGATCTGCAGGCGACGGGCATACATGTCGACGATCCGTGCCACCTTGGACAGGCCCAGCACCTTGCCACTCGGGATATAGGCGACGTGCGCCTTGCCGATGAACGGCAGCAGGTGGTGTTCGCACAGCGAGTACAGCTCGATGTCCTTGACCAGGACCATCTCGCTGTTGTCGGAGCTGAACAGTGCGCCGTTGGTGACTTCTTCCAGCGTTTGGTTGTAACCGCGGCAAAGGTACTGCATGGCCTTCGCGGCCCGTTTCGGCGTGTCGAGCAGGCCTTCGCGGGAGACATCCTCGCCGAGTTGGCCAAGGATCGCGGTGTAGTTCTGTTCCAGTGTCACAGAGGCTGATTCCATAAGGGTTTCAGAGGGGTACTGTTTCAGTCTGTACCAATTTTGTACCAACCAACTTGCTTTCAAGCTTCCCAAGCTCGCTCCAGTCGGTGCTGGAATTGAGCCACCGGGCGTACGTCGACAGTAGCATTTGCACGCTGTGACCCAGCTGATTGGCAATAAACGCGGGGTTCATACCCGCCATGAGGCACATAGTAGCGTATGTGTGTCGGCAGTTGTATTGCCGGCGGGCGCGAATGTTCAGCTCAGCCAGCGCGGCCTGGAAGTGCTTATCGGTCACGCTGGCCTGCTGGATGAACTCGAAATTTTTGGTTGGAGGAAATACAAAGGCCGACTGAGGGTGCTTTCTGCGGCTCTGGCGGTTGCGCTGACGAGCCACTTTCTCCGCTTCCTCAATAGCGTGCAAAGCCCGGCTGTTGAGCATCACTTGCCGGGCGCCCTTAGTCTTGGTGCGTTCTTCGATCTGATAATCCGCAACGATGCGGCAGACCTCGACCAAGCGTTTGTCCTGGTCAACTGCGTCCCAGCGTAGGGCAGCCATCTCGCTCGGACGCATGCCGGTATAGAAGGCGAACTCAAAATAGGCAGCATAGATCCGCATTGAGCTGGTGAGTGTTTTATACAGGTAGGCGATGACGGCATCAGCCTCTGCCACGGTGAACGGGTCTATAACCTTCTTCGCTCGGGGTGGCAGTTCGATAGCGTCCACTGGATTGCGGTTTATCAGTCCGTCCTTCACGGCAGTAGTGAACAGTGTCTTCAATCGTTGAATGGCTGAGCGCTTCGCACCTGGTGACTTCCAGTCGGTGGTGCCCACAACTTTACGCAGCATCATTGAGGTAATGCTGTCGATCGGCAGTGTGGCCAGCATTGGCATCCAATATAGGTTCAGTGAGATGCGGTAGTTCTTCCGGGTACCGGCCACCACTTCCCGGCTGTTCAGCCACTCTTGGGCATACTCCCCAAAGAGGGGAGTAGCCGAGTGAGTCGTATAGGATGAGTTCGGGAACAGCTCGGCATACCGTTGTTCGTCCAGTATGCCGTGTTTGATCTGGCTGGTTACGTTAGCGCGTAGATCGGCTGCCGCTTTAAGTCCCTTTGGCGTTTGGGGATAGGGGAGGGTTTCGCAGCGACGTTGCCCTTTCCAGGTGAAGCGAATGCGGATGGACTCGCCGACAAATTCAACTCCGGTGGGCAAACCCATAGGCTTTCGAGCCATGCCTCGTATCTCCTGATGCTGTAGTACACGCGGTTATCAATAGTGTTCCAGACGCCCTTGGGGATAAGTCCCTTGGCCCTTTTGCCCTGCAGGGCGCGGTTGGTGGTGCCCACCAGCTCGGCCATCTTTTTCTCAGGCACAAAGTCTGACTGGTAGGTATCGGCTGTCAGCTCAGTCATTGGTCACGTCCAGTGTCATCTGACGAAGGCGGAGCAGCTCGGCCTCGGTAGCGGCTTTCTCTGCTTCCCGATCGATGCGCTCCAATTCGGCAAGGATCAGCGCGCCCGAGGTGACCAGCATGGTCCGGGGATCGCTCGTTTTTACCTGCCAGCTACTGATGCCCGCTTGATACACCCAGCCAGGCGCAGCACCTCCTGCGATCAGCGCAAATGCCGCTGCGTAGCTGGATAGCTCCCCGGGGCTGTAGAGGTCGTCATGAGCGGCGCTATAGCCTTTCCACAACTGTCTGCGTCGCTCGGCCAGGATGTCCTTCGCGGCTCGTTCCCAGGTTGGTCGCTGCTGGTCGAGCAATGCCCTGGTCTCCTTCATCAGATCGGCTAGGTTGTCGTCGCAGACGTTGGCGAGCTGGAGCCAGTGCTCAAGCAGGGATCCGCGTTCTGCCACCTGAAGGCGTAGGGAGTTGAGGTCGGGCTGCTCGCCCTCCGCTTTGTCTAGGCCGTGCGCAACCGACCCGGCGGCGGTGCTGCTGTCAGGTCGGAGGCTGATCTCGGGCTTGCAGCCCTCGGTGTTTACCTGGTCGCGGTGGCCCGGATTTTCATTTGTCTGGTTGATCTCTGCGGCGGCTTCGTAGCCGGCCAGGAAGATCAGGTAGTCGCTGTGGGTACGGGGGTCGACGAACCCTGACCGATCCTTCTCCAGGAAGACTGCGGCGTCTCCCGATGGGTTGCTCGTGATGAAGAGGTCACGCGGGTCAATCTGCTCGGTTGGTCTGGACATTGTTCTGTTCATGCGACCTCCCGTTGAGCCACGCTCAGGCCAACCGCTACGGGACGTACCCAGATCGGCACGCTGCTGAGCACGAAGGTTTCGCCCTGGGCGACCAACAGCAAGGTGGTGCCCATGACATGACCAATGGCTTCTGCTGCGTAGGGCGGGACTGCGTTGCCGATGCGCTCGCGCCAAGCTTGGTCCGAAAGTCCGTCCAGCTCCAGTTGCTCCTCGGGCTCGACCAGGCTCTGAATCGCAGCCATTTCGAGAGTGGTGAAAGGGCGGTGCCAAGTGCCGTCGAGCGCCTTAATGACGCACGTCAGGCGGTCGTTGGCCGCTGGCATCCGTGGGTCCGCGACGCTGAAGCGCCCGTTGTCGTGCATCGCGCTCGCCGAGATAGCCCCGGCCGGTTCGTTCCATGGCACGACGCCGTAGTGTCCCCCAGCAGCCCAGGCATCCCCTTTAAGCCGCTTGAGGCCGGGCCGGGGGTCTGCGATCGATAAGGCCCCGCTGGCAACCTGCTGGGCGCCGGTGACCGTGCCGGCGGTTTGGTGCATGCCGACCACGTTCAGCTTCCGGTTCGAGGCGTTGGGGTGCCAGTTGTGGTAGCGCGGGTCCTGGACCGCAAACGCGCCCTGGCCGGTGGTGCTGCCGGCAATGACGGTGCCAGCAGATCGGTCGAAAGGAGTCACCAGGTACTTGCCGAAACCTTGGCGCTGCTGTCGTGGGTCCGCGACGCTGAAGGTTCCTTGCCCTGGGCTCTTCACCCCGATGATCGCCCCGCTGGTGTCCTTCCAGCGGCGCACACCATATTGCTGATATTGAAGTGCCCCGGCCTGGGCCCGAGGGTCCGCGACCGAGAATGCGCCGTTTGTGGGGCTCAAGCGTCCGGCCACGGTACCCATGCTTTCGTTCCAGCCGTGAACACCCATGTAGCCTGCGCGATACTCCGGCACGATGATCAAATCCCGGAGATACCCGTCCTCAATTGCCAGGTCGTTCAAGCTGCGCCAGTCCTTCCCGGCTTCCACCAAGGCGAGCCGTACCCATGTCTTCCACTGAAGCGCTGGGACCCGATGCATCGGCCCGGCGGCCGCGACGTCGCCGGCCAGGGGCATGCGGCCGAGGATGTCCCCGACTGCGCGCAGAGTCTTGTGCTCAGGCTCGTACAGGAAGGCGGGGACTTTCTCGACGTGGCGAGCGACCAGGAGGAAGCGCTTGCGGCTCTGTGCCAGCCCGCCGATCACGCCGCAATCATGGGTGGTTTCGGCCACGGCGTAGCCGAAGCTCCCGAGCAGGCTGTTGATCTGGTCCAGCAGATGCCGGCCGCGTGTCGCCAGTCGCGGGACGTTCTCGAAAACCAGCAGTGGGACGGGATCGTCCGCCCAGGCTTCGCCAAATAGCCAGATGCAGCGCAGCGTCAGTTCGTTTAGGGCCTGGTATTTCGGTGTCTGACTCATCTTCTCGGACAGCAGGCCGCTCGCACCCTTGCACGGGCTGCTGATGAACACGGCATCCGGGCGCTGGCCGCGAGCTGCGCGACGAATGTCCTCTGGCGTTGCTTCCTGCCACCCGGGCGGCGGCTCTTGCCCGTGGAACCGGGTGTACTGATCGCGAGTGAACAGATCCAGCAGCGTGCCCTTCACGCCGCTCAGGCGTTCGAAGTCCGCCAGCCCGGCCGGGTCGACGTCGACGCCTCCGAGACACTGCCACTCGGCCTGGAGATTGCCCACCACTGGTTTGGCGCGGTTGAAGCCTTTGGCGCCGCCGCCCAGGCCGCAGCACATGTGAAAGTGCTTGAGTACGTGCTTTCGGAGGGTCATACAGCAGCTCCTTGTTGCTGGGCAATCTGCATGGCCTGGTCGTAGGTCATCACGCGACCTTTGAAATGCCAGCCAGGGGAGGGAGCATTGGTCAGCACCAAGGTGTCCAGAAGCGGGACTGGATTGCCGGGTTGCCAGTCATCACGGACATGCTTGAGTCCCAGAGCAGACGCGATCGCGTTAGCGTTGTGGGTCTTTCCGCAACCTTGGGGACCGTGGACCAGGACGCTTTTTGGAAGAGCGCTGGAGATTGTCATGCCAGCACCTCCGATTTGGCAGGGGTGATCGCAGCTTTCTCGCGGATCTCGGCGTGCATCAGCTCCGCCAGCTTCCGCAACCCGGCAGCCTCACTGCCCGCCCGGCTTTGCCAGGCTTCAGTGCCCTTGATCGCGCTGAACGTCCGGTGAGCGATATCAAGGGTTTCAGCGGCTTTCGTCAGCAACTGGTGGTCCTGCGGGGTTACAGCCAGCCCGGTGTATGCCCTGACCCGGGCCTCCAGTTCATCGATGGTCGCCTGCATCGCTGCCTTCGACTGCAGGTACTGCCGCTGTTCCTGCTCGCGGGCAACCGCCCGGTCGGCCAGGGTCAGGTCGAGCGCCTGCAGTTTCTTCCACGCCATGGCGTCCCGTTCTTTCAGGCCGTCGGCGCGACCGTGTTCGTAAGCGCGGACGCGGGTGCGGGCGAACAGGTAGTTGGCTACGACCAGGCCAAGGATCAGTGCGATCCCGGCGGCCAGCGTGAAGTGCTGTGCTTGCATGTGCTGTGCTCCGAATGGAATGCCGCTACCGGGATAGGTGAGAGAGCCGGTAGCGGACTGATACCCCTGAAGGCCGGGGTCGCCTTGTTGCTATGCCTCTTTGTTGGCCTGGGCGTCGAGGAACGCCGCAAGGTCCGACAGGTACACCACGTGCTTGGCCCTCACAGAGGTGTCCAGTTTGGTCAGCTTCAACTTGATCCGGCCTTTACGGACAAGCTCCAGGAAGCGCCGGTCCGTCTGGATGTGCGGGAAGTAGTGCTCCCTGACCGAAGTCACCGCCGGACAGAGCGTGGGCCACTGCTGACGCAGCTGTTCGAGCGTGCTGGTCATGCCTGCTCCCCATTCCCCTCCACGGCCAGGCCGAGCTTGGCGCGGACCTTGGCGACGAGGTCGTCCTTGTCCGCTCCGCTGGCAACGGCGCACATCTCCCCGATGTTGTTGGTGATAGCCGCAGCGAAGGGTGTGGCCGGCCATGGCGTTGGAGTGATGTAGGCGACGTGCCCATCCGGCAGCGAGGCGCTGAGGTGCTCGTGGGCGTCCATCAGGGCCAGAGCCTTGGCGACGGCGTCGGAGCGGTCGTTGGCGAGGTCCTGGATAAAGTCCCGCAGGTGCAGGTGATTGGCCGAGTCGCCTCGTTGGAGCCTAAGCCTGCGTGCCAGGGACTTGAATTCGACCCTAACGCTGGCCGTGTCCTGGTTGACCTCGGCATCGATGGTCGCGATGTCCCAGTCTTGCTGCCTCCGGACGGGGCAGGTAGTGGTGCCGCCTTTTTCCAGCACTTGCTGGAGCAGCATGACGCTGCCGAGAGGTACCTGATATGCGCTCATGCGGCCCCCTTGGTTGCGGGGACAGCTTGGGCGAAGCCGCGGTGAGAGGTAATCACCAGCAGCCCGGTGCGGCGCTGGATTGAAATGATCGCCGCCCGGGTGCAGGCAGTGGGATGCAAGAGGATCTTGCAGGTCGGGATGTGCTGTGCATTTTCCATTGATCGTACTCGGTGAGAGGAGGTACGACAGGAAAATTAGTATTAGTGTTTTATTCTGTCAATAGCTTTGCTGTTATTCACTCATTTTTGGTGGTGGTTCACAAAAAAGCCCGCTCAATGGCGGGCTTCCTTCACAGATCTACGATTTTTCGTCGGGCGCGTCCATAGATACGCCAGGTCGCATCGATCTTGATGACCTGGTCCGGCCATGCTGGATTCGCTGCGTGAAGATAGGTTGCACCGCCCTCCAAGCTGATCTGGCGCAGCGTCGCGGCAGTGTCGGATGCTGACTTAGCCAGAACATAGTCGCCGGATTTCCATTCCAGACTGGGGTCGATGACAACCTTGTCCCCGGGCGCAAATGCGGGTTCCATACTCTTGCCCTCGACCCGGACAACGAACGCACCTGGTCCAGCCGACCCGCCTGCTTCAACCCATTCCTTCACCTCTTCCGCTGAGAAATCTCCGTTCGCCTCGCTAAAGGCGTCCACTTGTACGTATCCGATCACAGGCAACAGCCTCCCCGCCGGTCCTATCTCCGTGGCGTTCACATGTAAACCCTTTCCAAGGGCTGCACTTAACATTGAACTGTTAGCAGTCGTGTCGAGGGTCTCTGCTAACCGGGGACTGATGGCTTCGGGAGGCACGCGCAAGACGCGGCTTAGGCTCAATAGGGCGGGAAGGTTGAGGGCAATTTTACCGGTCATGTACTGGCTGACGGCACTCTGACCAGCCCACCCGCACGCCTCGGCGACCTTTTCTTGGTTCAGGGAGCGGTCTTCGGATTTGCGGGCTTTGTAAGCTGCCTGGAGGCGGGCGGCTTCTTCTGCGATGTAGGGGGGTTTGGTCTTCATGACACGATGCTATAAGGGTTGCTGATATGCCTCAAACAGCGATAGTGGTTTTTTCTTGCGTATATTTATGAGTCGAACTAATATCTGACGGCGGTTCACTGATGGGAGTCAACAATGTCTATTCAGTTTGGAACTCCGTTGCGGGAATACGTGACGGGCAAAAGTCAGGTGGAGGTCGCGGAACAACTGGGCGTCACCCAAGGTGCGATCTCACAGATGCTACTCAGCGGACGCGATGTACGAGTCGTCATTGACGGCAGCGGCAAAGCGGAAGGCTATGAATTGCGGCGTGTCGGAAGCAGACGAAAGCAGATGGCCGCTTGAAGGGTGCCGGACTGGGGACTCTCACCTCCCCAGCCGGCTACGAACGCGCACAGCACATGTACCACGGTCGTAGTCGTAGGATAGGGCGTGCCCGCTCCTCTGGCTACACCGTAAACAAGGATTTTACGGTTATGAGTCGCACAGACCTTTTGCCGGGCGCTGGCCCGGTGTTGACCTTGCGCCAGGCGCTCTATCGCGCCGGGCGTGACTATCAGGGGGGATTCACCCGCCTGGCCTTCGAAATGGTCCTTGAACAGGACACGCTCCAGAAAAAGCTCAACCTCGACGAAGAACGCCGCTGGCTGAATCCCGATGAACTGGAAGAGGTCATCCGGCTGACGGCCGATCCCCGCCTGCTCGACGCCCTGGTCCGGCCTGCCGGAGCCGTCTGGTATCGCCCCGAGCCTGTACCTGCCACGAACGAAGCCTTGAAGGCCGTCGGCAAACTGCTGGACGAGGCCGGGGAGTTCGTCAGCACCATGCACGATGGGGCGGCGGACAACTTGTGGGAGTTGCATGAGGTCCAGTTGCTAGAGCAGCGCGGAATGGACGTTATCCGGCAAGTGCTATCGATCATGGCAGGCGCGCGGCAGGCGATGGAGGACAGCGCTCATGGCTGACCTGGTCGACATCGCTAATGAACGAACCGAATTCCATCTGGAGCTGGTCCTGCAGCGTGTGACGATGAGGCCAGTGAAACCCAGTGCTCAGTTCTGCGAAGACTGCGGTGACCCCATTCCTCTGGCCCGGCAGGTGGCGGCTCCTGGCTGCGAGGCCTGTTTGGACTGTCAGGACCTGCGGGAGCGGCGGAGATGACCGAGCGCCCAACTCCTGCAACAGCTGATTGGGCGCGGCGTTACATCGAGACCTTCAACTTTGCCCTGGTGCCTATCGCGCCAGGTGACAAGGCGCCCAAGGGTGACGCCTGGAACAAGCCGGGTGGCTATTTCACGGACGCCGACAAGGCTGAGTCTTTCTGGCGAGAGCACCCGAATCACAACCTCGGCGTCGTGTTGGGGCCAAGCCGCGTCTGTTCCCTTGACGTCGATGATGTAGATATGTCGCGGATCGCTCTACGGGCGACTCTCGGCCTGGAGCTGGACGAGCTTGCCGAGGCATTCCCCACGGTCGTTGGGAATCCTGCGCGGTTCCGCTTGTTGTTCCGTGTTCCGGAAGGTATCGAGCTGAGCCGGCACGCGCTGGTCTGGCCGAGCAGGGTGGATCCGGATGGATCGATCTTCAGGGGCATCATGGCGCAAGTGAAGGCCGCGCGGGATGCCGGCGATAAGGTGTCGGAACAGGCCCTGATCAAATCCGCTGAGCCCTTCAAGAAAGTCACCGTGTTCGAGCTGCGCGGGGGCCTGGTGCAAGACGTGCTGCCTCCCTCCATTCATCCTCAAACCGGAAAACCTTATTTCTGGCGTCGGCCGCCCGATGCGACTGGGCTGGCTGAGTTGCCTGGTGAACTGCTGTCGATCTGGCAGGAGTGGGACCAATTCAAGCCCAGGGCGGAAGCAGCTTGCCCCTGGCGACCGAAGCCGGTCGCGGTAGCGCCCCGCACCCCTCCGAAACCGCGTGCGAGCGGACAGTCTGGCAAGCGAGATCTCCCCGAGGTCATCCCGGAATTCAATAGGGCACACGACATCGCAACTATGATCGAGGCCCACGGCTACAAGCGCGTCGGGGACAAATGGCTGTGTCCACAGAGCAGTAGCGGCGATCCCGGCGTCACGATCACCGAGGGCAAGTTGTACTCGCATCACGGCTCCGACCCTCTCGCCAACGGACACAAGAATGACGCCTTCGATGTGTTCTGCATCCTTGAGCACAATGGCGACCATACCGCAGCGATCAAAGCCGCTGCACGTCTGCTCGGGATCGAGCACAAGCACTCGATGCCGAGGCCACCAGAGCCGCCGCCAATCGGTGAGCTTCCACCCACTCCCACCGAACAGTCGGAAGCGCCGGGTGAAGATGCAATCGAGCCCTCGGCTGAGGCCGGCTCCTCGGATGAACGGGGGGGCGGGGACGGGAGCGGCTTCAATCTAAAGGCGTTGCTTCGCCGTTACGCGCTGATCGAAGGAACGACCCATGTGTGGGATATCGACTCGGCCAAGAAGATCAAGAAGGCCGGGTTCGTTGCTCATATCGGCAAGGAGGCGTTCAAGGAGTGGGAGGCTGTCACCGATCCCTCGCGCAAGAAGCGGGTCAGCGAAGAATGGGTCAAAGACAACGAGCGGACCCAGGCGCTTGCCGGCAAGGCCCTGGGCGACTTCTCCATGCCGATGATGACGCGGTATGTGTACATCGATGGAACCAAGGATGTGTGGGATTACGCGAAGAAGCGGAGGGTTGCCGAAGGCGCGGTAAAGATGGCCCTCGGTGATGCCTACAGCCTCTGGCTGAATAATCCGGATCGCCGCGTGGTGGATATGAACCACATCGTCTTCGACCCCTGCATGAAGCATGACCCGCAGGTTTACATCAATACCTTCGAGGGGCTGCCCCTGGAGCCGAAGCGGGACGACGCGGCCTGCGAGAACCTCCGCTGGCTGATCAACTTCCTGTGCAACGGTGACAAGGATTCGGAGCATTGGTTGACGTGCTGGTTGGCATATCCACTCCAGCATTCAGGGGCCAAGATGGACACTGCCGTTCTTATGCATTCGACCATGGAGGGCTCGGGCAAGAGCCTGTTGTTCTCCGTGGTCATGGGAAAGCTCTACGGTGTCTATTCCGCTACCGTCGGCCAGACGCAACTGGAAGGCAACTTCAACGCCTGGCAGAGCGGAAAGCTCTGGGCAGTGTTCGAAGAGGTGGTCAGCCGAGATCAGCGTTACAACCAGGTCGGCAAGATCAAGCAACTGATCACCGGCCAGACGGTTCGGATCGAGAGCAAGTTCGTGAATGGCTGGGAAGAGGCCAGCCATATGAACGCTGTGTTTCTCTCGAACGAGATCATGCCTTGGCCGATTGGCGAGGCGGACCGGCGCTTCCTGGTGATGTGGCCCGAGGAAAAGCTGCCGCCTGACCGCCAGCTCGCCATCAAGCAGGAATTGCTCAACGGCGGAGTCGAGGCGCTGTACGGCTGGCTTTTGGCGCAGGATCTGGGCGATTTCGACCCGCAGACCAAGCCGCCGAGTACGCCTGCCCGTGAGCGACTGGTTGCGCTTAGCAGGGCGAGTTGGCAGACCTTCGTTCACTTGTGGCGCACCAGCCAGTTGGGTGACGGCCTGTGGGGGGCATGCCTGTCTTCCGACTTGTACTCGCTATTTCTGGAGTGGTGCCAGCGGTTCAAGGAGCACTCGATGAGCCAGACGAAGTTCAGCCTGTTCATTGAGACGGTGGGTGTGGAAAAGACACGGGCGATCCCTTGGACCGAGGGTAACAACCGGCGATTCAGTGCCTGGTTCTTCCCGAAGGATGACCAAGCCTTCCTGCCACCATCCTGCAAGAGTGCCGAGCTGGGGGCGCATGTCGACGCCTGGCGGCGCAAGGCAAGACTCTCGGGTTGGAATGTCGATGGCTGGGACCACGTCAAGGGGGCTGCAGCGTGAGTACGCCGGCAAGTGTGTTGGGTGTGTTGGCTGTGTGTGGGGTTGATTTGCAAACCTTACACAGCGCTAGGCCACGGATTATAAGGGGTGCGGGACAACTGTGTAAGGTGTGTAAGGTTTACGCGCACGCACGCGCGCATACGAAAAAATTGCGCACGAGTCAGGACACCATGGCTCCGCTTTTTCCTTACGCGAGGCCTCAAAAACCTTACCAACCTTACACACCTTACACAGACGCCTTGAAGGCTCTGATTTTGTTGGGTTTGACCTGTGTAGGGTTTGTGTTGGGTTGGATAAATCTGTGTTGGGTTCAGCATTGGGGGACGTCGAAATGAGCAAAGAGCAAGGAATGCAGCTGCTGCTTTCGATCCGACTGGCATCGCACCGTGTCGAAATGGCTGATCTGCTGGATCCGGATAAGCGTCTGCGCCTGGTTGGTGAGCTGATGCAGCATTGGGGCGAGCAGTGTTCGCGGCTTGGGTTGGGTTCCAGCCTCGGTAGCCAGATGGGCACGATCATGGAATGGAAGGGCGCGGCTCCACGTGGCGGAGCCTCAGGTTCTCGCATCCTGGTTGCCGGTGCCGGGCTGGATCACTCGGCGGCAGAGGTGGATGCGGCCGTTGCCGAGCTTGACCGGCGTGACGCTCGCGGTGCTGTGCTCGCGAAGCTAGCGAGATTCCGCTACCTCCATGGCGCATCCGTGCGCGAGCAGATGCGCCAGGTCGGGCTAGCAGAAGATGCGGACCGAACCTACCGGAACTGGGTCAAGGCGTTGCACCTTCAAGTGCTCGCCATCCTTGCGGCTCGCAGCGGGCGAGTTCGCATGACTACCGTTCGTCGGGTAGGTATGCGCCGAACCTGCGTCGAGGATGCGCCGAAGTAGCGCCGAAGTGACGAACCTAAAATTAGCCCTTTTCGGTTTTTCCGGTCGGGGGTAAAAAGTCGCCACGATATGACAACTGCGCATCACGCGCTTCCCCAAGCATTGAGCCTTAAGCCCAGAGAACCCTGCCAGCCGGCGGGGTTTTCTATTTCTGGCACCTTGCTTTCAAACCTGCGAGGACCGTATGACCACCGAACAACAAGCGTTAATAGAGATGCCAATCTGGGCAGTGATCTTGCTCGCCCTGGTTGGCGGGGTGTCCGGCGAGGCATGGCGGGCAGACAAGGCGGGGGTGCATGGTTGGGCCTTGGTGCGGCGCATCGCTTTGCGGTCCGGTGCCTGCATCATCACCGGGATGGCGACGATCATGCTGCTGTATTCGGCGGGCATGACGATCTGGGCAGCGGCGGCGTTCGGTTGCATCGCTGCGGTTGCAGGTGCCGACGTGGTAATTGCCCTCTACGAACGCTGGGCCGCGAAGCGGATTGGGGTCTGCGAAGTCCCCCCGCCGAGCGGCGGGCAAGGCCAGTGAAATCTGGCCGGAGCCCAGGCGGGCCGGGGACCCTGGCGATTCCGCCGGGGTACGGGACGGGGAACCCGCGGGGCTTTGTTAGCGGCTGGGTTTGCCAGTTTGGTTGACAGTGGTTGACAGGTTTACATCACTCGGTTGACAGAGGTTTACATGACTTTTCTCAGTCGCTCGGAGTATGCAAAAAGCAAAGGCTGGTCGCGGCAATACGTCGGCAAACTGGTTTCCCAGGCCCGGCTCGTCATCACTGAGGCAGGACTAGTTGACGTTGATGCAAGTGAGCAATATTTGGCGATGACGGCAGATCCCGCCAAGCGCTCACCAAAAACATCTGGCGCACAGCGGGAGGCCCAACCAGCACCACCGGAGACTGCACCTCCATCGATGCTGCCCGTCGTACCTGGCTACCAGCATGCCCGTGCCCGGCTGGCTCAAGCGCAAGCTGCGCTAGCTGAAACCACCGTTCGCGAAAAGAACGGTGAGTTGGTTTCTGTCGAAGTTGTGGATGCGGCAGCTTTCGCTGCCGGTCGCATGCTTCGTGATCAGATCCTGTCATTGCCCGCGCAGCTCGCACCAGAGTTGTCTGCGCTCTCCGATCCCTGGCAGATCGAGAAGCACTTGGCGGGAGCCTTGAGGCGAGTCTTGGACGATGTTGCTTCAATGACCGCTTCGGACTTCCAAAACGCGATTTACTCATCGAACTGAGACTATGCAATTTCCTTACGCAGATGGTGCGTGCGTTCACCATGAAGCGTATTTGCGCGGGCTCCAGCCTGATCCTGAACTCTGGGTGGACCAGTGGGCTGACGAATACATGCGTATCCCGCGTGATACTGGTGCAGCCGAGCCTGGCAAATACCGTACGGCCCGGACGCCTTATGCCCGGGAACCCATGCGCTGCTTGTCGCCAGCCCACCCGTGCAAGCGAGTGGTGACTATGGTCGCCTCGCAGTTGATGAAGACCCAGATTGCCCTGAACTGGATCGGGGCGCTTATTCACATGTCTCCCTCTAACATCCTGACACTGTTGCCCAGCCTGGGATTGGCCAAGCGTGTGTCGGCTCGGATCGGCAAGACCATCGCAGTGACGCCGGTGTTGAAAAGTCGGGTTGCGGCAAGCCGGTCCCGCGATTCGCGCAACACGGTGGACACGAAGGAGTTCGAGGGCGGCACGCTGTACGCCACCACAGCCGGCTCGGCCACCAACCTTGCCGAACTCGCCGCGCGATTCGTCTACGGTGACGAGATTGATCGCTGGGATGTGGACGTCGACCAGGAGGGTGACCCGATCGACTTGGCTGAAACCCGGGGTAGTACTTTCGGTCGCAACGCCAAGTTCTACTTCTCCAGTTCGCCGACCATCAAAGGCGCGTCGCGTATCGCCGACCTGTTCGAGCAAAGCGACCAGCGCCACTACTTCGTGCCGTGCCCGACCTGCGGACACATGCAGGTGCTGGAGTGGGAGCGTCTTCTGTATTCGAATGACTTTACGGTCGCCCACTACAAATGCGCAGGCCCGGAGTGTGATGTCCTGATCGAGGAGCACCATAAGGGCGACATGCTGGCGAAAGGCGAGTGGCGGGCCCTGGCGAAGGGCGACGGCGAAACCGTGGGCTTCCACCTTAACAGCCTGTATGCGCCATTGGGCTGGACGTCCTGGGCGGACCTGGCGAAGCAGTATGAGAAAGCCAAAACCGCACAAGATCGTGGTGATCTGGAGCCAATGCAGGTTTTCTACAACACCCGCCTGGCCAAAGTCTGGGACAGTGCTGTCGAGCAGACTAATCACGAAGTCCTGATGGAGCGGGCACGTAAGGAAAGCTACACGCTCGGCTCGATGCCGGCAGGTGTCCTTGCGTTGACTGCCTCGGTGGACGTTCAGGACAACCGCCTTGAGCTAATGGTCAATGGCTGGGGTGTTGGTATGGAGCGCTGGGTAATTGATCACCAGGTGATCCTCGGCGACCCCGCTGAAGACCTGACCTGGACTGTTCTCGATGAGCGCTTGAAAAAACGCTACCGCCACCCATGCGGCGTAAGCATGGCGATCCTCGCCACCGGCATCGACTCCGGCGGTCACCACACCCACGAGGTCTACCAATTCACTAGGCTCCGGCGCTGGCGCAACATATTTGCATTGAAGGGGGCAAGCAAACCGGGCAAGCCAGTGATCGCCCAGCGCCCCTCGCTGGTGGACGTGACCTGGAACGGGCAGACCGAGCGCAACGGCGCCGAGTTGTGGATGGTCGGGACCGATACTGCCAAGGATTGGATCTACAACCGCTACAGCTTCGAGGCGGGTCCGGGAGCACTGCACTTCGCCAACGACTTGCCGGAAGAGTTTTTCCAGCAGTGTGTGGCTGAGCGCAAGGTCGCCCGCTATGTGAAAGGCTATAAGCGGATCGAGTGGGTCAAGGGCAAGGCTGAGCGCAACGAAGCGCTCGACCTGCTGGTGTACAACCTTGCCATGGCTAACTATCTCGGACTGCACCGGTATGGCGAGCACGACTGGGATCGGCTTCGGCAGGCCCTGGCGCAGGTTAGTTTGTTCGATGCCCCGCAGGTGGAGAAACCCGACCCGGTGCGGAGCCCAGTGGCTGAAACCGTGCCACCTGCCCCCACAACTTCGCCCCCAGCTCGGCCCGCGTCACCGCCGGCCGCTCGCTCCTCCCAGTCGCCAATGCAGCGCCGAGCTTCTAGCAGTGGATATTTGAAGAGACGCTGAGCTAGGAGCTCAGTCCTACCATCGGACTTATGAGTCGAGCCCCAAGTCCCAGTGCTTGACCAACGAGCCCTCGGAAAATTTCTTTCCCTTCTTCCTGGGCCGTATTCGCGAGCAATTCACCGATGGACGCCTTGGTACTAAGGCTGTCAGGGATAGCCTTCAGGACTTCGAGTCCTTTCGCTGTAAGAAGAGCGTTGCTGACATACATGGATGGGTAGGGTTCGCCAGTGATGTAACCGGCGTTAATCAGCCATTGCGCTGTTGCTGTAAAGAACTCTGCTTCACGCGTAGGCACGTCCATCCCTAGACGTTCCGAGTATCCCATTGGGGTCTCAACAAATTCCGCAACCCCCAAATACTTCGGTATGGGAAAGCTCTGATAGAGCGTTGCGAAAACCTTCCCAGTTATATCGTCGAACATCTCAATGTTGGTGACAGCCATGTCAAAAAACTCCGGGGTTAGTGTTGAACAAGTTAAGTCAGCCGCTGAGCTCCAAGCTGAGCTTCGTCAAGTCGTAGCCGATCAGCTCACCGGCCGGATGGACTGGGTCCGTGCCCGAACCTACTGGGCGCTGCGGTTGCCGGAAATCCCATCTGATCAGTTAGCAGAAGCGCTCGCGCATGTCTTAGCGGGAGGTAGTTTCCGGAAGGAAATTACCTCCCGAAATCAGCTTTTCACCTGACTCTATCACGCACGCAGCGCGATGCTGCAAGAGACGATAATGGCCTATACCCAAAAGCACCTCGACGCGGTCGAGCGCTCGATCGCGCGCGGCGAAAAAATCGTGCGCTATGAAGACCGGACGGTTGAATACCGCTCCGTTGACGAACTGATCCGGGCTCGGGATGTGATCCGAACCGAGCTTGCCCAGGCCACGGGGAAGCGCTCGCGCGTGGTTCGTCTCTGCCACGGAGGGAAGGGGCTGTGAGTGCCCGTTACCCGACACTGTCCCGGGCGGGGTTCTTGGTCCCCGAGCGCATCAAGGCCAGCTATGAAGGCGCCGCTGATGGTCGTCGTTCGTCCAGCTGGGACGCGCCGGACACAGGCGCGAATAGCCTGATCATGCCTGCGCTGCGCAACCTGCGATCCCGTTCGCGAGCAGCGGTTCGCAACGATCCCTACGCTGCGAATGCGATCACTCGTCGGGTCAGCAATTTGATCGGCACGGGGATCACACCACAGCCTCGGTTGGAGGACGCCGAGTTGCGTGGCGTGTTCCAGGACCTCTGGGAAGACTGGTGTGACGAATCCGATGCAGACCAGCTCACCGACTTCTACGGCCAGCAGTCGCTAGTGGCAAGGACGGTCGAGCAGTCCGGCGAATGCTTCATCCGCCTGCGACCCAGGCGGCAGGAGGATGGCCTTGCAGTCCCCCTCCAGTTGCAGTGCCTCGCGCCGGAGTTCGTGCCCCACGACAAGTTCGAGGTCACCAAGAACGGCAACGTCATTCGGGCGGGAATCGAGTTCAACCCGATGGGGCAGCGGGTGGCCTACTGGTGCTACCGCTCCCACCCCAGCGACCTGGCGGCATTGAACGCGGGTTACAACATGCTGGTCCGCATCCCGGCCAGCCAGATGCTGCACATCTTCGAGCCCGTGGAGCCTGGTCAACTGCGCGGCGTACCTCGGCTGGCGCCGGTGCTGAAGCGCCTGCGCAGCCTGGACAACTACGACGACGCGGTGCTGTTCCGGCAGGAGGTAGCGAACCTCTTCGCCGGCTTCATCCGCAAGCCGGCCGAAACGGGCCCGCCAATGCTGGATCCTGTCACTGGGGCGCCTATCAAGGTCGGCGGCGACGGTTTCACGCCGATGGTCGCCCTAGAGCCGGGCACGATGCAGGAGCTGCTCCCTGGCGAGGAAGTGGAGTTCTCCGATCCTCCAGACGGCGGCAACAACTATCCGGACTTCATGCGGCAGCAACTCATGGCTGCTGCAGCCGGTGCCGAGGTGCCGTATGAGCTGCTGACCGGGGACATGCGTGACGTCAACGACCGAGCGATCCGGATCACCCTCAACGAGTTCCGGCGCCGGCTTGAGCAACTGCAATTCGCCGTCTATGTCCACCAGCTTTGCCGCCCGGTTCGTGCGGCCTGGATGGATATGGCGGTGCTGTCCGGAGCGCTGGATCTGCCGGATTACGCGCAACGCCGCCGCCAGTACCTGCGGACACGCTGGGTGCCACAGGGCTGGGCCTATATCCACCCGGTCCAGGACGTCCAGTCCCGCATGCTCGAAGTCAATGCCGGTTTCGCCTCCCGGGATGAGATGTGTCTGCGCTCTGGCACCGACTCCGAAATCGTTGACCGCGAGAACGCTGCAGCAGCCAACCGGGCGAAGGCGCTGGGGCTCAATTACACCACCTTGTCGGCCATCGATGAGGATCCCGACGAGAAGGAGAAACCATGAAACCGCTGATGCCGTTTCGCATTTTCAACAAGGCCAAGACCGACTCCAAGGTTGAGGCCCAACACTGGTACCAGATCAAGGCCGAGGCCGCAGCTGAACAGGCTGGGATCGAGGTGTACATCTACGGCGAGATCGGCGGCTGGGGTATCACAGCCAACGACTTCATCAGGGACCTGAAGGCGATCGACGATGGGAAGTCTCCCGTCGTAGTAGGGTTCAACACCATCGGTGGTGATCTGTTCGATGGCCTGGCGATCCACAACGCGCTGGATCGGCTGGGTGAGCGTTGTACCGCGCGGATCGATGCACTCGCCGCAAGTGCTGGGAGTGTTGCCGCCTGTGGCGCTCATAGAGTGGTGATGGCGTCCAATGCCATGATGATGATCCACAATCCGGTCACCTGGACTTCGGGCGATGCCGAGGACCTGCGCCGGGTTGCGGACGTCCTCGATCAGGCGCTGGAAGCGATCATCGCTGCGTACAAGGCGAAATCGCCCGACATTGACGATGCCGAGCTGCGGCGCATGGTCGACGCCGAAACCTGGCTCACTGCACAAGAGGCGCTGGCGCTGGGCCTGGCGGATGAGGTCGGTAACGGCGTCGAGGTCAAGGCCTGCCTGGGGCAGGGCACTGCCATGAGGCGGTATCGGCAGACGCCCAAGGCCTTGCTCGACTTGCTCAACGAAGCCCCGGACGACGCCCCCCAGCCCGGCCCTGATCCGGCCGACCCTGCGGCGGATCCTCCAGCTGACCCCGGTGGCGTGAACGCCACGGCGCTAGCACTGATGATCACGCAAGGTTGCGCCCAGGCCGGGATTGCCAACCTGGTCGAACCCTTGATCGCATCCACCAAGCTCACCGACGAGGCGACTGTTCAGGCGGCGCTCAACCGTGCCCGGGCTGTCCGTGACCTGTGTGTCGCGGCCCGCTTGCCGGAGCTGGCCGTGGAGTTCGTCACGGCGGGTCTGGACCCCGGCGCAGTTCGAGCGAGGCTGTTCGACAAGCTGATCGGTTCGGGCAAGGGCTTCGAGATAGACAACAGCCTGCCGCCTGCTGATGACGCGCCTGAGTCGATAAAGGCCCAGTTGCCCAACCCCACCACCATCTGGGCGGCGCGCCGGCAGTCCGCCCGTAAAGGAGCATGACCATGAGCACTATCCAGCGTGAACCCATCCATGCAGGTGAATTCCTCCTGTCCGAAGGACCAGGCACGATTTCCCGGGAGGCCATTAGCGTCGCGCCCGGGGCGGCCTTGGTGGCCGGCCAGGTACTTGGCCTGGTCAGCGCTACTGGTGAGTTCGCCCCCTACGATCCCTCCGCGGAGGACGGCAGCGAGAACGCGACCTGCATTCTCTTTGCCTCCCTCGGGGAGTCGGATGTTGTCCGTCGTGGCCGGGCAGTCGTGCGGCTCGCCGAGGTCAGCGAAGCCTGCCTCACCGGGCTGGATCCCGACGCTGAAAAGACCCTGGCAACCCGCTTCATCATCGTTCGATAACCCCATCAACCGTACCCCGAACCCCGCATATCGCGGGGTTTGCTGTTTCTGGAGCATGACTTATGGCCGAAATCGGCATCTTCCAGGACGACGCCTTTGGCGTCGCCGCACTGACCGCAGCCATCAACGAACAAGAGTACGTTCCAGGGCGGATTGCCAGCCTGGGCCTGTTCGAGGAGGAGGGCGTGACAACCCTCACTGTTCAAATCGAGAAGGACGGCGACAAGCTGGCCCTCGTCCCGGCAGGTGAGCGCGGAACCTCTGGCCTGGTGGTCGGTGGTAGCAAGCGCATCCTGCTGCCGTTCAACACTGTGCACCTGCCGCAACGTTTCGCTATCAAGGCGGACGAGATCCAAGGTATCCGCGCCTTCGGTACCCAGACCGAATTGCAAGCGGTTCAGGACGTGGTCAATCGGCGCCTGGAAAAAGCTCGTCGGCAACTGGACGCTACCCATGAGTTTCATCGTATGGGGGCGATCAGCGGCAAGGTCATGGATGCCGACGGCAGCACCGTACTGCTGGATATCTATGATCGCTTCGGCGTAGAGCGGCAGAGCCTTTCCATGGGGCTTAACAATCCCGAGACGAACGTACAGGTGCAGTGCGTGGAAGCGCTCGATATGCAGGAGGACGCCCTGGGCGAGGTCACCATGAGTTCTTCCCGAGCTTTCTGTGGCAAGAACTTCTGGAAGAAGCTGATTGCGCACAAGTCGGTCGTGGATACCTACAAAGGAAGTCAACAGGCTGCCGCCCTTCGTGGTGATGCGCGCGAAGCGTTTGAGTTCGGCGGCATCATCTGGGAGCGCTACCGTGGCAAGGTCGCTGGCATCGCCTTTGTACATGACGATGAGGCCCGCCTGGTGCCGGAGGGCGTCCCTGAAATGTTCCTCTCGGTCTACGCCCCGGCCGACTACATGGAGACGGTCAACACCCAAGGCTTGCCCTACTACAGCAAGCTGGAGCTGATGCCATTTGCCAAAGGCGTCTCCGGCGAGGCCCAGTCCAACCCGCTGCACATCTGCACCCGGCCGCGTGCGGTCGTTCGCCTGACGCTTTGACCATGAGCTTCCGCGAGTTGGTCGAGGACCTCGACGACACGGTGTTCGACGTCCTGGGTGATACCGCCTTTATCGAGGGCCGGGAGGTGCTGGGCATGCTCCGCGTACCGTGGCTCCAGCCGAAACTCGGAAAGATCGTGACCGCCCTACGAGAGCCGCACCTGGTGATCCGGGTCGGTGACGCGCAGGGCGTGACCGAGCGGCAGCAGGTGCGTATCGAATTGCCCGAACAGGATGGTGGTGGAACCTACGTCGTCGTCCGCCCAGAGCCGGGCGGGGACGGGCTGGTAACCCTTGTGCTGAGGAGGATCGCATGAGCATCGGCAGCTACTTCGAAAACAAGGCTGAGCACGGAATGCTCACGCTGCAGCTGTCCGCCTCGGACAGGCAGCGTTTCACCCGCTTCGGCAACCTGACGCCCAAAGCCTTCGCTGCTGCCCACCGGCGCGCGATCAACAAGACGTTGCGCTGGCTGCGCACACACATTGCCAGAGCGATCGGCCAGCAGGAGCGGATCGCCCAGGCTGCCGTTCGCCAACGTCTGCGTTCGTATCCGGTCAACAGCAACGGTCAGGGCAAGCTCTGGTTCGGTATCAACGCGATCGAGGCCAGTCGCGCCGGGCGGGCACGGCAGACCCGGTCCGGGGTTTCGGTTGCCGGGCGCCGCTACGAGGGGGCGTTCTACAAGAAGGTCTATGGCGACAAGCCAGACATCTGGATCCGCACGGCCAGCAAGCACTTCAAGGCCAGTGACTACCCGGAAAGCACTTTTGGCGGGGGCGGCAATGGCTGGCTCTACGAGAACGGCAACGATAGCCGTTTCCCCCTCGCCAAGGCCAAGCTCTCGCTCGAAGGTGTCCGTCCTCACTTCGACAACTGGGCGCGGCGTGCCAACCAGCGGTTGGTGGAGATCCTCGAACAGGAACTCAACTACGAGATCCAGAAACTGCTGAAAGGAGCCTGACGTGTCTGATCAAACCTTCAGCCTCGACGGCCTGTATCTGGCGATCGAGGACCATATACGCGAGGCCATACCCGGGCTTGAAGCGGTCTGCTTCATGCCCGCGCACATGACTACCCTGCCGGTACCCATGGTGTTGCTGGAACTGGTCGACCTGGAGTCGGGTCAGGACCAGGGCACAGGTGAAACCGCGGTGGTTGCTCGGTTCGAGGCCCGGGCTATCGTTGGCGCCGAACAGGAAGACTGCTATCGGCAGGCGGCCTTCATTGCCTCGCGGCTGGCGGTGCTGCTGCGCATCCAGACCTGGGGGCAGGAAGTCGGTGCCGCAGAGTTCCTGCAAGCATCCCAAGACTTCACCCGCCCCGAGCTGGATGGCTACGCGGTGTGGATAGTTGAATGGACCCAGACCCTCTACCTCGGCGAGGAAGAATGGCCTTGGCCGAACCAGCCGCCGGGCAGTCTGCGGCTGGGCTTCGTGCCTGATACCGGTGCCGGCCAGGAAGGACAGTACATTGCCCCGGAGTCGATTTCATGAGCCAGGCCAGTGCAGCTCACGACCGGATGATCGCGGGCTTGATCATCCCATGCAGGGTAGTCGCGGTGGATCTACAGGCCGCCATGGTGAGGGTCTCGGATGGGGCCGGCTGGACCAGTGCCTGGGTGCGTTGGCACAGCCAGGCGGCAGGTAAGGCGCGTCACTGGCGGTCGCCGAGCTTGAACGAGCAGGGCGCCTTAATCAGTCCCAGCGGCGAGCCCGCCCAAGGGACGTTCGTGCCGGGCCTCTACGGCAACGCCGGTGCCCAGCCGGATAATCGTGACCATGTTGAAGTGTGGCGTTTCGAGGACGGCGGTTCGTTGATCTATGACTGGCAGGCCAAGGCCTACACGATCAGCCTACCTACCGGCACAGCTACCGTAGTGGTGGGTGGCAGTTCCGCAGTTGTCACGGATGCGTCGATCACCGCCACCGCGTCGACCATCACACTCAACGGAACCGTAATGGTCAACGGCGCCCTACAGGTGAGCGGCGACATCCACGGTGGGGGCCGGATTATAGACACCTCGGGCAACACATCGAATCACAAGCACTAGGTTTGCGAACGGACCTTTTGTTTTGCGCGCTTTAATTTTGTGGGCTTTTCTTGTGAAGGCTGTATGCCATCACCCTTCACGGGCTTGTCAGGAGGGGCATGCCCGGTCGAAAGGGTCAGCAACAGGAGTCAGCTCATGTTGTCAAAACCCCTGGCGGCGCTGACCGCCATTGCCCTGGCTGTATCAATCTCTGGATGCTCGACTAAAACTCTAGAGGCAGATGAGCGAGTAGTTACTTTAACCACGAAGAGGCAGATTGTTGGTGACGTAGTAGACGAGTTTAAAGTTATTTGTCCGGAGGCGAGTCCGGACGCGCTCACTCTCTTGGCTGCCAGCGCGAGTGGAGAAACAAGGGCGGGAGTTAATATCGCAGCAGCGTATTCGGAAAGTGGGTCGAATATAGGTCTAAGAACTCACACAATTCAGATATTGCGCGACCAGTTGTATTCCATTTGCCAGGCATATGCCAACCATGGTCTGACTGCTTTTGGTTATCAAGCTTTGATTGCAAGGAACCAAAGAAACACTGTTCTGATGATGGCGATTGAACAGCTGACCGGGGTTCTTAAAACGCCGGAAGTAAATATCACAACCACTGCTGAGGCCGATGCCTCGACCCTGAAGAGCAAGTCAGATGAATTGAATTCACTGAAAGAAAAATATAAGGCGATTCAAGATAAGACCACTGATGATGCCAAGGAAATGGCAAAAAATATTGATGCCTTGGAGCTTGCTCTAAAAAACTACCGGGGTTCTTTGGCCAAGGCATCAGGCACAACGTCCTCTAAACAACAGAACAATTCCGCATTAGATCCTCAAAGCGTGGAAGCAGTGGTTGGCGCCGTTGAACGACTCGCGACGCTTGTCGCTGATACCGGGGCTAAGGAGGATAATTTGATGGTTTGTATGCAGCAGCTTCAGTCGTCGGAATTGAAATCCAGATACAACCTTCAAAAGAGCGTGTTGGATGAGGCTTGTGGAAAACTTCTGGCAGAAATGGCAAAAGAGTCTCAATTGAAGTTGGCTATTCGGAATACGAGCTTCAAAACGATTATGGATCCAGCATCTTCCATGGAGTCTATGAAAAACGCTCAGGAACTCATAAAGGCTATACAGTAAAGACCGCTTTAAAAATTTTGAGCAGTGGCTCGATCAAGAAACTGATCTGTCACACCCAGCCCGCCCAGTGCGGGCTTTTTCATGCCTGGAGGATTCATGGCTACTAAAGAGCTTCCTGCGCCGCCGCCCAAGCCCGGCCCGGCCCTGCGCTACCGCGATACCCGCTACACCTCCCGTGTGCTCCAGCTACCCGATGGCCGGATTCTGTCGGTCGCGCAAGGGATCGTGGCTACCACTGCAACCGATACCGTGGGCCTGGACTACCTGGCATACCATCCGGACCTGGTCCCCGAGGAGTAGCCGATGATCGGAGTGGATCGCCGCACCGGGCAGCCGCTGTCGGGCATAGCCCACCTGCGGCAGTCCATCGAGGACATCTTGACCACGCCGCTGGGTAGCCGGCGCATGCGTCCCGACTACGGCAGCAAGCTACGCCGATTCGTCGACCTGCCCGTTAACGACGGCTGGAAAAGCGCGGTACAGGCCGAGGTCGCCCGGGCGCTGGGGCGCTGGGAGCCCCGCTTGAAACTGGAACGGGTGAGGGTGACGGCCATCGTCGGAGGGCAAATCACCCTGCAACTGACCGGGCAGTACCTGGGCGATAGCCAGATTCTGGAGGTGACCGCGTGAGCACTGTTGAATTATCGGCGCTGCCGGCGCCGCAGGTACTGGAGGATCTCGATTACGAGGATACCTACCAGCAGGAGCTGGCGGCCTTTCGGGCCTTCATGGGTGAGAACTGGACCGCCAACCTTGAAAGCGATCCGGTGACCAAATTGCTGGAACTGGGCGCTTACCGGCGCTTGCAGAACAGGGCGCGGATCAACGACGCGGCCAAGGCGTTGATGCTGGCTTACGCCCAGGGCAGCGACCTTGACCAGCTTGCAGCAAACGTGAGCCTGAAGCGCCTGGTGGTGCAAGCGGCGGATCCGAGCACGACACCACCGACGCTGGAGGTGCTGGAGGAAGACGACGCCCTGCGTGAGCGCATCCAACTGGTGTACGAGGGGCTGACCACGGCCGGCCCGCGTAACAGCTACATCCTGCATGCCCGCAACGCCTCGGGGCTGGTGGCAGACGCCACTGCGGAGAGCCCGTCGCCGGCGGTCGTTACCGTCACGGTTCTGTCGCTGGAGGGCGCTGGAGAGGCCAGCGCTGATCTACTGGAGAAAGTGCGGGTCAAAATCAGTGATGACGACGTGCGTCCGGTCGGGGACCGGCTATTCGTGGAGAGTGCCGAGGTCCTGAATTACCGCATCGATGCGCTGTTGTACAAGGCCGGCAACGGCCCGGAGTCTGAGGCTGCGCTGGCCGAATGCCGGCGCCGGTTGGCGGCTTGGATCAACCCGCGTCGGCGCCTCGGCGTCGAGATCGCCCGGTCTGCGATTGACGCCCAGTTGCATATCGCCGGCGTGAGCCGTGTGGAGCTGATCGACTGGCAGGACCTGGCGCCGACCAAGGCGCAAGCGGCCTGGTGCACTGGCTTTACCGTCGAATGGGGTAGCTGACATGACCAGTCTGCTACCGCTCAACAGCACGTCGTTGGAACGCGCTATCGAGGCCGCCAACCACGACCATCCTGACATCCCTCTGCGCACGCTCTACAACCCTGCCACCTGCCCGGCGCACCTGCTGCATCAGTTGGCGTGGGCCTGGTCGGTGGATCGCTGGGATGAGAATTGGAGCGAGGCGGTAAAGCGCTCGGTGATCCGCTCGGCGTTCTACGTGCATTCGCGCAAGGGAACGATCGGAGCGCTGCGTCGGGTCGTTGAGCCCCTTGGCTACCTGATCGAGGTCAGGGAGTGGTGGCAGACCGTCCCCGAGGGCGTGCCCGGCACGTTCGCGCTGCAAGTCGGCGTGCTCGATCAGGGCATCACCGAAGAAATGTACGACGAACTGACGCGGCTGATTGACGACGCCAAGCCCGTCAGTCGCCACCTCACTGGGCTCGCCATTTCCCTGTCCACCACCGGCGCCCTGCGCCTCGCCATGGCGCTGGCCGAGGGCGAGGCAATCGACGTCTACCCGCCTGCCTCACGCGATATCGAGGTACGCGGCAACCTTGGCCTCAAGGGCCATGACCATCAAATCGAAACCCTGGATGTTTATTCATGACCGACCAGAACAGCCAGTTCTTCGCGATTCTGACCGCGACGGGCGAGGCCAAGCAGGCCAATGCGGATGCCCTGGGCGTGCCCTGGACCTTCGCGCAAATGGGCGTTGGCGATGCCAACAATACCGATCCAGTGCCGTCTCGCACCCAGACCCGACTGATCAACGAACGCCGTCGGGCGCCGCTCAACCAGGTGAAGATCGATCCCAGCAACAGCAGCGTGATCATCGCCGAGCAGGTGATTCCGCCTGACGTAGGCGGCTGGTGGATTCGCGAAATCGGTCTGTACGACGAGGCGGGCGACCTGGTCGCAGTGGCGAACTGTGCGCCGAGCTACAAGCCGCTGCTCGCCCAGGGCACGGGCAAAACCCAGGTGGTTCGCCTCAACCTGGTGGTGACCAGTAGCGCGAACGTGCAACTGAAGATCGACCCGGCCGTGGTATTGGCAACCCGGGAATATGTTGAAACCCGTATCACCGAGACGCGCGGATATAGCGGCACTTCTCCCCGGGATACGGGCGGCGCCATTACCCCGGCCGAAGTGGGCAAGATGGTCTACTACTACGGCGAGCGTGCCGATCAGACGCTGACATTGCCGGCGGCCGCGCGTGTTCGCGTGGGCGGGACGATCAACGTGCAGAACGTGTCGAGCGTCCCGGTCAATATGGCGAAGCTCGGCACCGACACCCTGCAAATCGGGGGCGTCGGTGGGCGCATCGACTCTCTTGTGCTGTATCCCGGCAGTGAGCTGGAATTCACTTGTATCAGTAGCTACGAGTGGTTCGCCCAAGGGACGGGGGCGTTACACCGCATGAGTGGCCTGCCCGTGCTGGCGCCTGGCACGGCCAATGGTCAATTGACCACGGCGGAATTCGTCCAGCAGGAACTTGCGGGAGCGCGCGGCAACGGCGCTCCGTTGATGGATGGCGTGGCGACAGCGGGCGTTTCGAGCAAGGTCGCTCGCGACGATCACCGGCACCCCACCGATACGACCCGCGCGCCTTTGATCTCGCCAGGCTTCGGTGGATGGCCGACCGCAAACACGCCCGCCACGGGATCTCGCAATTCGCAGATCGCCACCACCGCATTTGTCGGTGCGGAGTTGGCAGGGCTGATCGACTCGCCGTCGTTCATCGGCGTCCCTACGGCGCCACTGGCCCCCACCGGCCAGAGCACAAGTCAACTGGCGAGCACGGCGTTTGTCCAGCAAGAGTTGGCTGCGGCGCGGGGCACCACGGCGCCGCTGGTGGATGGTGTGGCGGCCGTCGGGGTGTCGGCCAAAAGTGCGCGCGAGGACCACCGGCACCCCACCGATACGAGTCGCGCTCCGCTTGAGTCGCCTGCGTTTACCGGCTGGCCGACGGCCAATACGCCGCCACTGATAACCAGGAACGGGCAGATCGCAACCACTGAGTTCGTGGCGTCAGCACTGGCAGCTTTGGTCGATGCAGCTCCCGGTGCCCTGGATACGCTCAACGAGCTGGCAGCTGCGCTCGGCAATGACCCCAACTTTGCAGCGACCATCAACTACTACCTGTCGCTGAAGGCACCCCTCGCCAGTCCTGCTCTGACCGGTGCGCCAACCACGCCTCTGGCGGCGCTATTCGACGATTCCTCGACAATCGCCAGCACGGCGTTCGTCAAGCGCCACGGCGCACAGTTTGGTGGCGTCAGCGGTTATACGGCCAGCCGGCAATTAGTGGCGGCCGACGCCGGCAAACTGGTGTATTTCGCCGGCTCAAGCGCCGGAATGTATTTCCTCCTTCCGGCGGCGAGCGAGCTGCCGGTGGGTGGAAGAATCGCGGTGCATAACGTGTCGGCCTACCCGTTGGCGGTCAATCGTACGAGCGGGGATTTCATCCACGTCAGCGGCGAGCAGTTGACGACGCTCTCGATTCCTCCCGGTGGCGAGGCGGTCTTCACACGGGCCAACGTTTCGGCATGGTATGTCACCGGTTCGGCAACGCTGGGCAAGATGGGCAGCTTTGCCAGTCAGAAGTCAGCAGCCGGTTGGGAGCAAATGCCGAGCGGAATCATCCGGCAGTGGGGTACTGCGGCCAACGGTGAGATGTCCAACGGCACGATGATCGTGCTGCCAACGACCTATCCGAATGATCACTTCGTGACCATTGCCTGCGCGGTGAACAGCACCGGTGAAATCGAATCTGCTTACACCGGCGATCTGACGCTCAGCGGGTTTCGATTGTTCACACAATCCCAGCAAGCGTCGGGAGGTGCCTGGAACAACAGTGTCGTGGCGGCCCGTTTTATCTCGATAGGAATGTGACATGACGACCAGAACGTACTACAGCGCATCAATCGGAGGATTCATTGACTTGGCGCTGTTCCCCGAGCTTCCGAAGGATGCGGTCCCGGTTACCGATGAACAACATCAGGCGTTGCTGAGTGGACAGAGCCATGCGATGAAAATCGTGGCGGATGACGAAGGTCGGCCGGTGCTAGCCGAGCCTCCGCCGGCCACACCGGAGCAATTGGCGAGCGCCGAGCGTGGCTGGCGTGACGGCCAGCTGTCTGCGGTGCAGTGGCTGAGGGATCGCCATCGCGACGAACTGGATCTGGGGCGCGAGCCGACACTCTCCGCTGCCCAGTTCGACGAGCTACTGGCCTATTTACAGACGTTGCGCGACTGGCCGCAACAGGAGGCGTTCCCCGATCCGGCGGGAAGGCCGGTACCACCGGACTGGATCGACCAGCCAGCCCCATGACGCCCCGCCTGCTCGGGGCGTTTTCTTTCCTGCTGAACCCCTTGGCCTCGCACTGCGGGGCTTTTTCGCATCTGGAGAATGTATGAGCGGTTTCTTTCACGGCGTAACCGTAACGAACGTCGATACCGGCGCGCGCAACATCGCGTTGCCGTCTTCCTCCATCATCGGCCTGGTCGATACCTTCACCGAAGGCCCGACCGCCACGGCCAAGGCCAACGACCTGGTATTGATCACCAGCGAGCGTGAAGCTGTCGCAGCCTTCGGCCCGGCCTCGGCCATCACCAAGGCGTGCCAGGCCATCTACGCCCGAGCCAAGGCGGTGATCGTCGCCTGCGGTGTGGCGAAGCTGTCCGACCCTGCCGAGCAAACCTCCGCGATCATCGGCGGCGTCCTGGTCGACGGCAAGCGTACCGGCCTGCAGGCGCTGCTCGACGGCAAGAGCCGTTTCAACGCCCAGCCGCGCCTGTTGGTCACGCCGAAGCACAGCGCGACCCAAGCGGTCGGTACTGCGCTGGTAGCCCTGGCTGACAAGCTGCGCGGTATCGCGATCATCGACGGGCCGGGCACGACCGATGAAGCCGCACTGGCCTACGCGGAGAACTTCGGGGCCAAGCGGGCGTACATGGTCGATCCTGGTGTCCAGTTCTGGGATACCTCGGCCGACGCCACGGTCAACGCGCCGGCCTCGGCCTGGGTCGCTGGCCTGTTCGCCTGGACCGACAACGAGTACGGCTTCTGGGCCTCGCCGTCGAACAAGGAGTTCGTCGGCATCACCGGTACCACTCGCTCCGTGGAGTTTCTCGACGGCGACGAAACCTGCCGGGCCAACCTGCTCAACAACGCCAATATCACCACCATCATTCGCGATGACGGCTACCGCCTGTGGGGCAACCGCACGCTGTCCAGCGACCCGAAATGGGCGTTCGTTACCCGCGTACGGACGATGGATATCGTCATGGACGCGATCCTCTACGGGCACAAATGGGCGGTGGACCGCTCGATCACCGCGACCTACGTCAAGGACGTGACCGAGGGCCTGGAGAACTTCATGCGCGACCTGAAGGCCCAGGGCGCAATCATCAATTTCGAGGTGTTCGCCGACCCGGACCTGAACACCGCCAGCCAACTGGAGCAGGGCAAGGTGTACTGGAACATCCGGTTCACCGACGTTCCGCCGGCTGAAAACCCCAACTTCCGTGTCGAGGTCACCAACCAGTGGCTGACCGAAGTCCTGGACCAGAACGCTTAAGGAGCGCACCACATGGCAATGATTCCGCAAACCCTGGCGAACCTGAACCTGTTCGTCGATGGCGTCAGCTTTCAAGGCGACGTCACCAGCCTGACCCTGCCCAAGCTGACCCTCAAGGTTGAGGAGCTGCGTCTGGGCGGCATGGATGCGCCGATCGAGAAAGACCAGGGAATGGAAAAGATGGAAGCGAGCTTCGCAACCGTGGGCGTGCGCAAGGAGTCGCTGAAGTTCTTCGGCCTAGCCGACGGCACGTCGTTCAACGGCACCTTTCGCGGTGCCTTCAAAGGCTTGAAAGGCGCGATCACACCGGTGGTGGTCACGCTGCGCGGCCTGCTCAAGGAAGTCGACATGGGCGACTGGAAGCCGGCCGACAAGGCCGAGTTCAAGCATTCGGTCGCGCTCACCTACTACAAGCTCGAAGTCGATGGACGCCTGATGTACGAGATCGATCCGCTCGGCATGAAGCGTGTCATCAACGGCGTCGACCAGCTGGCGGCCCAGCGGTCTGCCCTTGGCCTCTAACCCCACGTTCAGGAAAACCCTATGAGCCAGAAAACTCCGAGCTGGATGTCCATCGACGCGGACCGCGTGACCATCGGCCTGACCCGCCCCAGCGAAGCCAACGGCATCAAGGTCGACAAGCTGACCCTTCGGGCGCCAACCGTTCGTGACCTGCGCACTGCGCAGCAGACCGGTGGGGAGGATGCAGAACAGCGCGAGATGAACCTGTTCGCCTCCCTGGCCGAGGTCAGCATCAAGGACTTGGAAGCCCTGACCCTCAAGGACTACACCCGCCTGCAGGCCGCGTATTTTCGCCTGGTGCAGGACGACGAACTTTAATCCCGCTCTCCAGAAAGCGGCGGCGAAGCGGCTCGCCCAGGAGCTGGGCTTTTCCGCCTCGGAGATCATGACAATGTCCTATGGCGACATGGTCTGGTGGCTCACGGACTGAGCCTGTCGAGGGTGAACCATGGCAAGCAGACTGAATCTCTCGCTGGTCATCGGCGGCGCGGTGGCGTCGTCACTTGGCTCGGCGTTCAAGACCGCCGAGAGCGGTATCGCGCAGCTTGAGCAGAAGGGCAACAAGGCCCGGGTGCTCAAGGGCATGATCGGCGAAACGGTCAAGCTGCGCGAAGAATGGAAGAAAGCGCACGACAGCGGCTCGTCCTCGGCGAGCGGACTGCTGCGCAAGCTGGAGTCCAACCTGGATGCGCTGCGCAAACAAGGCGTCCAGGTCGGCCGGTTGGACCGGGAGTACCAGCGGCTTGGTCGCACTGCACGTGCAACGGATCTGCAGATCAAAGGGCGGCAACAGCTCACCGCTGGCAAGGAGGGACTCAAGTCGACAGCCGCCCAGGCGACGGCAGGGGTGGCAGCCGTCGCGATACCGACCGCTATCAGCGCTGGGTACCAGGCCACCATGCGCGACATCGCGATCAAGGCCGGGGTGGCGAACCAGCCCGAGGAGCAGGCCATGTCGAAGCGGATCATTCAGGTCGCCCAGGACAATGGCATGAGCAATGCCGGCGTTGCAGATCTGGTCAACCAGTTGGTCGGCGCCGGCATGGACCTCAACCGGGCGCTGTCCTACGCCGACGTCGCGGCGAAGTTCTCGGTAGGCCAAGGCGCGAGCGGGGACGACACGGCCAAGATGATCATGTCGATGGAGCAGAACGCCAAGATCACCGACCCCGAGCAGATGACCAAGGCGCTGGAAGGCGTTGCGTTGCAGGGCCAGGCGGGGAGTTTCGAAGCGTCGGACATGGCTCGTTGGTTCCCGGTGCTGCTCGCCGGTATGGAGAAAACCGGTAGCGTGGGGCCGGAGGCGGTTGCCCAGTTGGGGGCGATGCTGCAAGTGCAGATGAAAACTGCGGGCAGCTCCGACGAGGCGGCGAACAATCTGAAGAACTGGATCGAGAAGATCGGCTCCGGCGAAGTGGTCGATGCCTACAAGAAAGCGGGCATCGATTACCAGGCGTCGCTCACCACCGGGATACAGAAGGGCATGTCGGTGCTCGAATCCAGCATGGCCCTCGCTATGCAATACGTGCAAAAGACCGACCCTGCGAAAGCGAAGAAGATGGCCGAGGCGCAGGCCAAGATCGACAAGGAGGTCGACCCGGCGAAGGCGTTGAAAATGCTCGATGCTCTTGAGCAGTCATTGCGCACTGGCGACATCTTCAACGACATGCAGGTGAAGGCCGCGCTCACCGCATACGGACAGAACCGTGGGCTGTACCAACAGCTGAAGAAGGACGCCATGGGCGGCGAGGCCACCGGCATCCTCGACAAGAACCTTGCCGAACGCCGGGAAACCTCGAAGCAGAAGTGGCTTGAAACGGCCAATGCGATCGATGACGCCATGCGCAGCGTTGGCGATGCCTTGAGGCCGTTCACTGATTTGGCGGCAAGCAGCGTCACGGTCCTGGCCCGGGGTTTCAGCAAGTTGTCCAGCGAGTTCCAGTCGGTGCTTGTCGGCGTTGGCGCCCTTGCGGCTGGGTTCGTGGCGCTGAAGGGCGTCATCAACAGCTATCGGGTTGGCAAGGGGCTGATTGATCTGGGACGTGGCAAGACACTGGAACGGCTGGCCGACCGTGGCGGCAGGACAGTCGCCGAAGGGAGCACGAATCGTAGAACCTTGCCGGCCGGATCAGCTCCGGCGGTTCAGAAGCCTGGTCTGCTCGGGCGCTTTCGCAGGACGAGCAATACCCCCGTTGGCGAGCCGCTGGCGACGGCTCCTGAAACGCAGAAGGTATTCGTTGTCAACGCTGCCGCGATCGGTCATACGGTGCAAGGCGGCGGCGGGCCGGAGTCCAGTCGTCGGCAACGGCGCAGGGCAAAGCGTCAGGAACGAGCCCAGGCACATCGCAGCCCATCTAGGCCTCGGTCCGTGCCCGACGTGCCGAAGCCGGTCTCGCTACCGTCGAGCCGTTGGGCCGGTCTGGTCAAGGGCGCGCGCAACGTGACGGCGTCTGGAAAGCGATTGCCTGGGGTCAACCTGATCGATGCCGGGCTGGGTGCGATCGATGTCGCGCTGAATGCTGAAACACAGGATGAGAAAGCCGAGGGGTACGGCGGTGTGGTTGGCAACCTCGCAGGCTCCGCGGCCGGGGCTGTGGCCGGCGCCGCGCTCGGCTCGGTGGTGCCGGTGATCGGAACAGCGATTGGTGGCCTGGTGGGGGCTATCGTCGGCGGGATGGGCGGAGAGGTGGGTGGTGCCTGGTTGGGCAAGGCGCTGTTCGGTGAGAAGGAGCCGCTGAAGACGACCGTCGCTGACAAGGAGTCAACTGCCGCCGCACCAGGTGACGTCGTTCGGGCAATCACTGAAACCGCGCCCCCACCAGTTGTTGCGCCGAACATCTCGGCTGCGCCTGCTGCCGTCAAACCGGAACCTGCCAAGGTCGATCAGTCCTTCGTCTTCTCACCCAGCATCCCGGTCACCGTACAGGGCGATGCAAAGGATCCGGCGCGTGTGGCGCAGGAGATCTGGCCGCACATCCAGCGGCAGATGCAGGACTTCGCGCGCCAGGCGCAGGCCCGTCAACTGAGTGATGAACCCCATGTGTAGGAGGGCCGATGGCTTACATGGAACAACTGCAGTCCGGATTGAAGTACCTGGTCTCTGCGGGGGAAGCGGGCCGGCGCAGCGCGGACGACATGCTGGGCCCGCTCAACGGGGCGATCAGCGACATCACCGGGGCCGCCTCCGAACTGGAGAACATCCCGTTCATCGGCCCGGCCCTCGGGGAGAAGCTCCAGCGAACCATGCGGGGTATCAACGCTGCACAGGAAAGTGTCGGTCGGGTCGCCGCGATCTACGGCCAGGCTACGACGGCTGCTGCCCAGGTGCAGGAGCGCCTCGGCACGCTGCAGGAGCAGGCCGCCAAGGCGGGGGCCGCCATCAACCAGGTGGCAGGCAAGGTCAGCCCCTCGCTCGGCAACATTGTCTCGACCGGTTCCTTTGCGCCGGCGCTGACGCCGGCGGCGGAAGCGGTGAAGCCGTTCCCCCACCTGCTGATCATCCAGTCCCTGGCGCCGAATGCCCAACCGTACTACTTCAACCTCGACACCGCCGCGTTCGAAGAGCTCCGCCGGCAGACCGCGTTCCGCTGGGCCGGCCAGGAACGGCTGTCCCGCTCGATCGCGCAACAGGCGGTAGGGCAGGGCGAGGACAAGATCTCGCTCAAGGGCGTGATCTATCCCGACGGCAAGGTCGGGCTCAAGCAGCTGGAGACCCTGCGCAGCATCGGCCGCGCGCTGCGCCCGCTGAGCCTGGTCACAGGCTACGGCGAGGTGCTCGGCAATTGGTGCCTGCTCAGTGTCGATGAGGAACAGGGCAGCCTGCTCGCCGGCGGAATCCCGCGTAAACAGTCCTTCTCCCTGGAGTTCGTGAGCTATGGCGACGACATGCAGAACGTCTGAGGGGGATCTGCTGGATACCCTCTGTCAGCACTATTACGGACATCTAAAGGGCACCGTCGAAGCGGTGCTCGCTGCTAATCAAGGCTTGGGTGACGAGCCTCAGCCTTATCGAGAAGGACTGCTGATTGTCTTTCCTGTGGTGCGAATGTCTGAGTCACCGGAGCTTAACCTCTGGGGCTAGCCTATATTGAAAAATCCGACTGAGTCCCAATGATCAGGCTGCGGTACCCCAAAACTCTCCTCCGAGGCTTCTCCAATGGACAACTACACCGGCTTTACAAGTGATGCGATTCTTCTCTCAATCGGGAGGGCCATTCTCCGAAAGCAGACTCGTGATAAGCGCACCATCTCTGACTTCGAAGCTATGGGACACGCCATGGTCATACAAGGCCGCTACGGGTTTGTTCCCAATGATCTTCAACAGCAGTTTTGCAACGATGTTGTTAGGGCGTTCCGGTTTGTAGAGCAGCGCGAGGTTAGCTCCATCAGCAAGGTCGCGTATCTTTCGTTCCAGAAAGATGAGCTTCTTGGCAACTCGGTGCTTGATTCGCAGTTGGCAACCGATCTGCAAAATCTTGGTTACCAGTAATCAGCAGTTTCCCTAGCCTCGAAAACCCCGCTCAGTGCGGGGTTTTCTTTTTCTGGAGTCAATGAAATGCAACCGGTTTTTCGCATTGTGGCGGATCGCCGCGACATCACCGCCTTGATCAACGACCGGCTGCTGATGCTGCGTACATCGGACAAGCCCGGGCTCGAATCGGACGAATTCGAGCTGCGCATCGATGACCGCGACCAGGCGGTATCGCTGCCTGGTCGCGGCGCCAGTGTCGAGGTGTTCATGGGCTATGCGGGCCAGCCGCTGGCAAAGCTTGGTCGGTACACGGTGGACGAGATCGAGCTGAGCGGTCCACCGGACACTTTGGTGATCCGGGGCAAAGCCAGCGACATGCGCGGTACCGGCAAGACTACTCGCAGCGGCAGTTGGGAAGACGTCGCCCTGCAGGAGATCGTGCGCGACATCGCCAAGCGCAACGGCTGGGAGCCGGTCTGTCCGGTCCAGACGAAGGTGCCCCGGGTCGACCAGCTCAACGAGTCGGACTTCAACTTCATCACCCGCCTCGCAAAGCAGTACGACTGCACCGCGAAAGTGGCCGACGGCAAACTGCTGGTGATGCCCCGCCAAGGCGCCCTCAGCGCCAGTGGCAAGGCCCTGCCGGCGGTCACAATCAGCCGCCGGGATGTCAGCCGCTACCAGTTCACCCTGGGCGACAAGACCACACACAAGGCGGTGCGCGCAAAGCACCAGGACAAGAAAACGGGCGAACTCAAGGTGATAGACGTCGCCAACGACGACGCGCCGTCGACGTTGCCGGCAGTCCACACCGACCGCCACATCCACCCGAACAAGTCGGCAGCCGAGCAGGCCGCCAAGGCGCGTTTGGCGGCATTCAACCGCAGCACCGCAGGCGTGCGTCTGGAAATGGCCGGTCGGACTGACCTGTTCGCCGAGCGCCTGATCAACGCCCAGGGTTTCAAAAGCGGCCTCGACGGTGAATACCTGGTCGACAGCGTCGAGCAGACCTTCACTACCGCCGGCTGGACGACCTCGGTCGAATGCAACGGCGGGAAAAAGGGCAAGGCCCAGGCCAAAGGCAAGAAGAAAAAAGAAACCAAACCCCTCAAGACCATCGATCTACCAGCCACGGCCTGACGGCCATAGGAGGACCACTATGCCCATCAACGAGCAGCAGCTGCTGCGCATTTTCCCCAACGCCGGCAAACAAGCCGGCGTTTTTGTTCCTGCTCTCAACGCTTCCATGGGCAAGTACGGGATCGTGACCCGGCTGCGCATGGCGGCGTTCCTTGCGCAGATCGGCCACGAGTCCGGGCAGCTTCGCTATGTTCGGGAGCTGGGTGGCGATGACTACTTGAAGAAATACGACACCGGCAAGCTGGCCCAGCGCCTGGGCAATACGCCGGAGGCCGATGGCGACGGCCAGAAGTATCGCGGCCGTGGGCTGATCCAGGTCACCGGCAAGTTCAACTACAACGCTTGCAGCGAAGCGCTATTCGGTGACGCCCGACTGCTCAATACCCCCGAGCTGCTGGAGCATCCCGTCTACGCATCCATGTCTGCTGCGTGGTTCTGGCAGACAAACGGGCTTAACGGGATGGCGGACCGGGGTGAGTTCTTGCAGATCACCAGGAAGATCAACGGTGGGACCAACGGCCTGGAAGATCGGCTGAAGCTCTATGAGCGGGCCTTGGCGGTGCTTCAGTGAGCCTGCTGAATTGGCGCTTGCCCGGCGTCGCGCTGCTGCTCGGGCTCGGCCTGGGTGGCATCGCCGCCTGGAAGTGGCAGGCAACCGAGTATCAGCGGCAGCTTGCCGAGCAGGCCGGCGTGTTCCAGCGCGAGCGTCTGGACGCGGCGCTCGCGATCGTTGACTGGAACAAAACTGAGCAGGCCAAGCGCACTGCGTTGGAGGCCCGCCTGCAGGCCGCCGACAAAACCCATCACCAGGAGCTTACCGATGCCCAACAAGCCCAGGCTCGCCTTCGCGACCGCCTTGCTACTGCTGACCTGCGGTTGTCAGTCCTCCTCGCCAACCCAGCAGCCGCAGTTGGTGGCGGTGGGGTGTCAGCCACCCCCGGCGCCGGCGGCGTGGTTCATGGAGCCGATAGAGCCCAACTTGACCAAGCGCATGCTCAACGAATTATCGGGATCACCGCTGACGGGGATCGGGGAATAATTGCCCTTTCAGCGTGCCAAGACTATATAAGGCTAATATCAAAATAAGTTTATGAGGGTGTGTTTAGTTTGGGGGTGTTGAATAAGTGGCTCGCTCACTAATTTTAATGAATGTTTTTGAATTGTAAAAATTCTCTAGGGCTAATATTACTGAGTCGATTAGGTTTGTGGTAATCGTAAATTTGTCTCGCAGAACATGCGAGCGATGCCGCTCGCCGACAGAGAGGGCGCTCTCTCGACCGTGAGCTACTTTATTTCGGTTTTCGACGAGCTCGTCAATTGTTGTTCTTGTTCTGGGTGTTATGGGTAGGTTTATGCCAAATGATTTAAGAACCTCAAGAATGGAGTTGGTCCACACATTCATTAGCACGTCAGAGAACTGGGCCTCATCAATTTTTGTTATTTCTGATGACTCTAGGCAATCAAAAATTGATAGGGCATTGTCGTTGTAGGCCTTAAAGCTACATGATTTAAAGGCTTGTAATCGTCCTCTCGTGGTAATTGTTCCAACTGTAATTTCGAAATGTTTACTAGGGGCGTTTAGTGATGCTATTAGCCTGAGGGTCAGTTGTACGGCCTCATTAACGCTTTTTTCGAGCGCTGCATATAAGTGTACATAGAAAAAGCCCCTAAGTATTTTAACTTCGGGAGGGTGAGGCGCGGTTGCATTATCTGGCTCTAGTGAGACAATATGATTGAGTAACTGCTGTACCTCTGTTAGCCGTTCTCTCGTTAGCGACCTCACATCCTCATAGCTCATTTATACGTTATCCTTCACGTATTTGATTCTGTCTGTCAATTTCTTCCTGCTGTTAGTCGCGCCTGTCGTCAGCGCAGCAAGAGTTTTGTCGTCAAGAAGCGCCTTTAATTTGGTCTTGTCTATTTTTTTATTTGAACTCAAAGCGTCTGCTACTCCAATGGAAATTGCCTCGAATAAAATTAATGGGGTGGTGTTTTTTCGATTCGATCTTACAATGCCGTCTGGTAGTGCGTCGGCAAGTAATGAGAATGTATTGTCAAATAGTTCTTTAAGTTTCTTTCTGTTTTTGAAGTTTTCTGATTTTTTTGCCATGTACTCATTCAAGAATCCCTTGACACTGTGTACGAATTCATCGCGTTCTTCGAAGTAAGCAAAAAACTTTAAGACTAATTCTTCAATGTTTCCGTTCTTTTCAGCGTTGGAACCGACTTTCAAAATACTTTTGAAGTGAGGGTTGGCAGAACATTCTTTGATGAAGTTGTTGAATGGTCCTAGGTATACGCAGTTGCGGATTTCTTGAGGGTGTAGAATTACGCCTCCTGTATTCAAACGCTCAAATAAGTCGAATCGAAGACTGAAATCACTTCTGTCGTTCAGGACGGTTACTCGAATTGGGCGTGTCATGAACATCAATTGAATTGATTTCGGGATCTGTTGATATGTTAAGCCGTTAAGAGTGTCAAGTTTCTCTAAGCCCTTGAGGATAAGAGGTTTACTCTCTTGGCTGATTTTGCCAATGATTGCTGTTTCGCCGATAAAATTTACTATGGTTGTTAATCGTTGTAGGCCGTCGATTACCTCCCACGACGAGTCCTCATTTGTGGCCATGAAAAGACTTGGTACCGGAATTCCGAGCAATATGGATTCAATTAATTGAGATTGTCTTTCTTGGTTCCACACGAAATGACGTTGATACTCGGGGGTGACGTCAATGATATCTTCGCAAATCATGTCGTAAAGCTGCCTGACTGTGACGTCATAGCTGTCAAAGGACACTGTTCTGCGGTTGGCGTTAAGTTGCGATTGTATTGCGGTGCTATCCATGTAATCTCCTTGGTGCAACGCTTCCTCCGGACTCTTCCAGAAGGTGTTCGATCAGTACGATACCCGGCAGAGTAACGCATGTCGACATGAGTCTTTGTAAGAATGAAGCTCTAGCAGGAAAGCGATTAGTTATCAGAGGCTAAACGATGCTGTTCGATCAAGTGACATCCCTGATTTTTTACATTGCCCAAGGCTTTGCTTACTGGATACCAGTCGAAATCGGTGGCGGGTCTGCAGCCGCTCTTTAGTATCTCAACAGCACGTACCAAAGGTGTTGCAGGATTGATCCATTCGCGGGCCAGTTCAGGCGAAAGTGCCAATGGTTTTCGATCATGGATGTCGATGAGCCCTTCGTCAGCGGCTGCGGTGATGATCACAAAGCCGTCGCGCTCGTTCACCTCCAGCCCAGGATGGACTTCCGCAAGCGCTGCGAAGAACAGCGGCTGACCATCGCTAGCAGTGATGTAATAAGGCTGCTTGCGCTTCGCATCCGCTGGATCTGGTACCCACTCGAACCATCCATTCGCGGGCGCCAGGGCTCGGCCTGCCGGCCATAGCGACTTGAAAAACTTTCCCGTCATCACCGTCTCGGCCCTGGCATTGATAGGATCAGGACGCTTCCCCTTCGCCCAAAAGGGCGACCATCCCCATTTCACTCGATCAACACTCAGTCCTCCCTCGACAGGCCGTATGATCTCGACGCGGGTCGATGGCGCGACGTTGTAGCGATTGATTCGCTCGTGGTCGTAGCCGTTGATCACCACCAGGTCCAAGGACAACTGCCGTAGGTAGGTGTCCATGTCTTCGTAGATCGAGTACCTCCCGCACATAAATCACCTCTGTACGTTTGTCGGTTGCCTCACGACCATCCATTGACGTGGGAAAAATCTGACAGTTAACTGTATGAATATACAGTCTGCTGTGGACCCTCCGTCATGACCATCACTTTTCTTGGAACGCCGACCGGTGGACCAACATTGCTCCCTGTTTATTCCTTCCGCGTGCCGGCCGGCTTCCCGTCGCCGGCGGCGGATCACATGGAGCGGCAGATTTCCCTCGACGAACTGTTCGACCTCCGTGCTCCGCATGTGTACCTGGTACAGGTGGAAGGCGACAGCATGCAAGGCGCCGGGATCTACTCCGGTGATCTCCTAATCGTAGACCGCAGCAATGAAGCGGAGCACGGCGATATCGTGATCGCGGCAGTCAACGCGGAGCCGGTGTGCAAGCGGCTCTACCGACGCAATGGCGCGGTGATCCTGCAGTCCGAGAATCCGGCATATCCTCCCAGGCACATCATGGAAGGTGACGAGATGGTGATCTGGGGCGTGGTTCGCTACAGCGTGCGCGATCATGCCCAGTGACAAGGTATTCGCGCTGATCGACTGCAACTCGTTCTATGCGAGCTGTGAGCGCGTGTTTCGTCCCGACCTTGCAAAGACGCCAATCGTGGTACTGAGCAACAACGATGGCTGCGTCATTGCCCGTTCTTACGACGCAAAGCCCTTCGTCAAGATGGGTGAGCCTTACTTCCAGGCCATGGAGAAGTTGAGGCGGCACGGCATCGTCGCCTTCTCGTCGAACTACGCGCTATACGGCGACATGAGCGAACGCGTAATGACCCTAATCGAGTCGATGGTGCCGGCGTCTGAGGTCTATTCGATCGACGAATGCTTCGCTGATCTCACCGGAATCCCTGGCGACCGCACCCAGCTCGGCCGTGACATTCGTGCCCGGGTGTTGCGGTGCACGGGCATCCCGGTTGGTGTTGGGATCGCTCGGACCAAGACCCTGGCGAAGCTGGCCAACCACACCGCGAAGCGCCTGCAGGCTCAGACTGGAGGCGTGGTGGACATCTGCGATGACTTCAAGCGTGACTGGGTATTACGCAATACCGAGGTGAAGGAGGTATGGGGTATTGGCCGGCGGATGACCGCACACCTGGAGGCAATGAGCATCCGGACTGCGATGGACCTGGCGAAGGCTGATCCACGCATGTTGCGCGACAAGTTCAGCGTGGTGGTGGAGAAGGCGGCTAGAGAGCTCGCCGGCACGTCCTGCCTGGAACTGGAGGAACCTGATCCGCCGAAACAAGAGATCTGCTGCAGCCGGATGTTCGGTAAGCGCCTGGTCGAGCTGACGCCGATCAAGCAGGCGGTGGCCACATATGCAGCCCGGGCAGCGGAGAAGCTGCGGGCCCAGGGCTCGGTGTGCAAGCGCATGCGGGTGAGCATTCGCACCGGCATGTTCAATCCTGATGAGGCAAGGTATGCCAACGGTGCGTTGGTCGAGCTGCCGTATCCCACCAACGACACGCTGCTACTCACCAGGGCAGCCACTGAAGCTGTGGAGCAGGTCTACCGTCCGGGATTCCGGTACAGCAAGGCTGAGGTGCTGCTGATGGATCTGCGGCAGCCTGGGGAGTTCACCGATGATCTGTTCGCGATGACCCAGCCAGTTGCATGTGATCGGCTGATGTCGGTGCTGGACGACATCAATGGCAAGTACGGCCGAGGGACTATGCGGAGCGCGAGTGTCCCCCGCGCCCCCGAATGGGGTATGCGGCGCGAGATGATGAGCCGTTCGTACACGACACGGATAGATCAACTGTGGCGGGTGAGATGATTCTTCATCATTCCAAAAGATGGTAGTCAGCTCTTGCTTTTGGGTTGGGTGTCGCGCCTCGGCAGTTTTCACCCCGCAAAGGATGGTGGCCAGAGAAGAAAATGAGGCCCTCTTTCTCCAGTGCAAAGGCCACCGCCTACATCGTTACCTGCCGAAGTGTTTCTCCGGCCTCTATGCGCTTGAGCGAATTAAGTGATACCCCTGATCGGAAAGAAAGAGCAGTTAAGCTCCAGTTGAGAAGAGTTCGAGCCTGATGGCAATGATACGACTTAAAGCCTAGTGGTATTGATTCGAACAGGTCCGATGGGCTGGATTCTGAGGGAAGAGCGGACGGCCAAGGGAAATCTATGACATTGTCAGACATTAGTATTTCCTAAATATTTTTTCTGTTCATCCATGCAGTGGTTCTAGTGGGCGCTTTCTGCAAGTTTCTGATTCGTTGCCCACTAGTGGTGGTAGTCAGAGGCCATACCCTGAATTTGTGATTCATTGATAGCGCTTCAGCGTAAGGGTGCAGGTCCATGAAAGTGCTTGTCGAAAACTAATGTCTCTGGAAGATAGCAACAGAGAAAGTACATGCCGATGATGAACCCCGTTACTAGATTTAACTCCCAGTGGCCAAATATGGGTTGAAAAATAAGTGATGCTAAATAGAAGGCCGTGGGCGGAAGCAAGAATATAGAAAGGAGAACCCATCGGATTGATATGAGGACTGTGCTAACAATTAAAGGCGTGTACTGCTTAATAAAATTTCGTTTGCGTAAGTCTGGGTAATGTCCGATTGGGTATACATTAATAACGTGAGGGTGAACGTCAGAGATACTTTCTTTGAACTTGTAGAGATATGTCTCGCGAAGTCTTGTGTGGTAAATGCTGCCTAGCCAAAGTAGTAGTATTGGTGCGAGGGCAATCTGGAGTGCTTGAATGAGGTTTGACATTAGGACCTGGACTTTATTACCCATGAGGCTTAAGTTTGCCCGGTCAGGTATTTCAATGCCGTACATTGAGAGTGGCTTGCTGTTGATGGTGTGTGCATCATCCTGGAGTTTTTTGGTGATCTCATCTGGGCTTTTTGGTGTCTCGAAGTCAGAGCGCGTTATATACTTGCCCCAGCACATGACTGGGGCTTTGAAAATTATTATTTCTGCTATTTCACTGCTGTAGGCACGGCCGCTTCGGCCGTAGTCATCCGATTTTGATCTGGAGTATTCTGCCCAAAGCTCAGGTAGTTTTTTGCTGGCTTTTAAAACTTCTGATGCCGCTTGATAGCATTTTGATTTTATTCTTTCATCGATAGTGTTGTAGCCGAGCGTGGTAATGAAAACAGCGCAAGTAGCTAAAGTTATAGGCGCGGTCCAGAATAATAGCCGTTCAAATCGTACTCCGGGTGAGCTCACAAATTTTTCCTTGTTTGGTTGGCGGTTTGATCTAGGGCATAATAGAGAATGGGTTTTGTGGAATGGGTGCTAAAGGTCTATTCAGCGACCAACTATCCTTAGATAGGCTATGTAATGCTTGTTTTTAAAAGAGCTTCAGCAAAAATAGAAAATTGCTTGTCGGGAGCGGCCTCTTCCCATAGAGCTTCGAAAAGTAACGCACGCAATGCTGGGTCATGTGTTCTATAACATTTATCGACAGCATTTTGTACTTGGTTTAGGTGATGCGCTCTTTGCTCTTTGAGTGAGTCTCTGTTCAGGTCCGTAACTAGTATTGTAAATTCGCCACGCTCGCTGCCTCGTATATGCAAGAGTAATGAGCCGAATGCCGCGAGATGCTCGGACGGATCTTCGTTATAAGGGTTTATTATGGCTATGTTAGGATTGTATTTGTTGCTCTTAGCGTTATTGCATTTCGCGCAGCAAAATCCTAGGTTTTCCCAAGTGAACTCTAGTTCTGGGAAAAGGTTTTTGGCTTTTGGGAGGATATGTTCTACATCACCATAGTAGGTGTGAGTAACCTTGCTTTCACAATACATGCATTTGTCGAAAGAAGCTTGCCGTAAAGCTTCTTTATTGACTGCCACTTTGTAGTCAGTTCTGAGGGCGATAGGGTCAGGACATTCGGGGCGAGTAATTGCTCTCATTCGCGGGACTCCGCGATTGTGCCAATGGCATTGGGGAAGAGCCTGGACAATCCAGCGGTTTCCAATTCAGAGCGCAGGGCGCTTATGGAATCTTTGGTGATGTCTTTGCTAAGGTGCTGTTCAAGGATGCTGTTGAATTTTTTAGAGGCCCAGATAGGAATTGTCGTGGAAACACCGAGAATTTGATCTAGTATCTCAATGATGTTGCAAACTTCTTTCGAGGCGTTGAGTTTTAAGGATTCTATTTTTTGCTGAGAGTTATGCTTTAAAACATAGATGCTAGCATCCTCAATAGAAGTAACTATCAGGGGGCTGTGGGTGGTTATGATGAATTTGATGTGCGGAAACGCTGTCAGCAGTTTTGGTAGCAAAGACCTCTGCATGCTTGGGTGTAAATGGTTTTCAGCCTCGTCGATCATGACGAAGAATGGATGGTCTGAGCTAACATTGAAATTAAATATTCGCCAGGCTATGTCAATGAGCGCTGCAATTCCACCTGACGCGTTTTCTAGCAAGAATTCATCGCGGCCGTTGTTACATGAAAAAATGATTTCATAGTCTCGTATGGAAAGGTTCTCAAATCCAAGTGATTCGGGTAGTAGCGTCTTCAGTACGTTGCGAAATCCTTCGAAGTTTTCAGCCTGAGATACGTCTGCCTGCATTATTGTGTTGCTATTGTTATCAGTGACTCCGTAACCGTTTATTGCCCAGCTCAGAAGAGCATTTTTCATTAAGAAGCTAACGGGCTCTCCATAGTGGTGGCCAGTATACAAGCTGTCAGTAGCGTTCTTGTACTCGCTGAACACAGCCTTTCTTTCCATTTTCTGAGTGAGGAGGTTAGGGGTTCGCTTGTAGTTAAATAATTGGCGATGGGATGGAATGTATAGGATGTCAATTTCTCGCATTGTAGAGAAATTTACATGGTACAGTGGGTTGTTGGTTGCGGGTATAGATAAGCTAGCGAACGTTCCATCTGAGTAATATATCTTTCCAATATGTCTGGTGACTGGTTGAAGAGGGTGAAAGATATGGCTAGATGGGATCGCTGGGTCGTAAAATACGTTGTGTGTTTCATCGCTCAGTATTGGACTAAACTTCGGTGTTGCGAGGGAGGCCGGTGAAATGCCTGTGTGGCGAGCTAATAATGATAGTAAAGTTGTTTTTCCGCATCCATTGGCTCCGGTAATTACGGTTGCGCGTGAGTCGAAATCTATTGAAACGCTCCCGAACTGTTGCCAATTTGATAACTCAATACGTTCAATATCCATTGATCACCGTGTGTTCCGTCTGTTTTTGAATGTGTAGCCTTTTTAACAGGGGTTGGGGTGTGGTAGCAATACGCTACCTGTGGCGTAAGTACTGGATTGAGGGCGAATCCAGTTGAGGATCGGAGGGGGCGCAGATTTGAAGCACATAGCTGACAAGGGATTTTAGGACGAAAACCGGTATAGGGCCGTCACTGGTCCGAGGCGAGGCGATCGTAATGACGTAAATCGGGCCTGTCGCGTCAGGTGGGCGGGTTAGAATCCGTTGCACTGTTTATTTATACAGTTTAGGTTCCCCGAAAGCTGTTGCAAAGGGTTTGGCAGGTGTCGACTTTAGAGAAAACATGCGCTAGCGGATGTAGGTGCAGCCAATGTAGGTCGAGGCGAGACGATTTTTGTGGGCTGATACCCAAGTACAACCGGAGGTAGGCTCGCGGCTATACCAGTTTCTGTACCAATGGGGGTGTTTTCAGCAGTGTGATCGGGTACTCCAAAGTGCTGAAGTGCCCGATTTTACTGCTCTGTAATACGCAGCACTACGCTCGCTTAATCGCGGTGTAATGCTGTTCCAGGGACATGGATCTACCTGTGGTGTATTTCGCAAACGCGAAGGGTACGGCGGCTGTGGCGCCGCCGCAAGTGCGGCGTTACTCGTCGCGTCCTTCGAGCATGGTCCGGCGCAGCATCACGTACACCGCGCCGGTGCCACCATGACGGGCTTGGCACGAGGTGAAGCCGAGCACCTGGGGGTGCTGGCGCAGCCAGGTATTGACGTGACTCTTGATCATCGGCCGCTTGCCGTCCAGGCGCACGGCCTTGCCGTGGGTGACCCGCACGCAGCGGATTTCGAAGCGGGTGGCCTCGGCAAGAAAGTCCCAGAGGATCTCCCGCGCCTTTTCCACGCTCATGCCGTGCAGGTCGAGGCTGCCTTCGAAGGGAATCTGGCCGATCTTGAGCTTGCGCATCTGGCTTTCCTGGACGCCGTCGCGGCTCCAGTGCAGGTCGTCTTCCGGGCCGACATCGATGACGAACTGGTCCGACAGGCCGTCGACCACGGGCTGGTCGCTGCGCACCGTGGCGTTCTGCCTCAGGCTGGCGAGCTGCTTGCGATCGGCCTTGGGCTTGCCGATATCGGCGCGGTCATGCTTGATCGGCTTGACGCCGCGCATCTCGCTTGTGAACAGGGAAAAATCATCGTCTTGCATGTAAAGCCTCCGCCGGAACCGCGCAGAGTCTACGCAGTCAGTCGTGTTTTTTCATCAAATGCGGGGACAGGCCGAGTTCCCGGCCACGACGCAGGCGCAGGCGGCGACGGCGCCAGACCCAGACGCCGAGGTACAGCACCAGCAGGCCACCAAGCAGGATCAGGCTGGCGGCGGCGGGATTGTCGTTGAGTTCACCCAGGGCTGCGGGGCGCCCCAGCAGGCTGGCGGCACCGGCCATGGCCAATAGCACGCCGCAGGTGGTCAGGAGCATGGCGAACATCGCGGCCAGGCGCGAACCCCAGGCGCCCGGCTGGCGCGGGCGCAGGCGTTTGGCGTCGAAACCGTCGGATATTTTCATGCCGATCTCCTCAGTGGATATCCGGGTTTCGACCGGTAATCGTCGAGGTGGTTCCGTGAGCCCGCCGGATCAGATCAGGCTGTCGACGGGCGCTACGCAGGCGAAGTTGTCGGCCATGATCGCCATTTCGCTCTGCTGGATCTGTGCGGCAGGTATGACGCCGCCCTTGAACGGCAGGTCGCGGGTGGCACAGCCATCCTCGACCAGGGTGCAGCGGTAGCCATAGTCCTTGGCCCGGCGCACGGTGGTGCTGACGCTGGAATGGCTCATGAAACCGCAGACGATGATGTCCAGGTGGCCGAGCTCCTGCAGGGTTTCGTGCAGCCGGGTGTTCTTGAACGCATTGGGCATGCGTTTTTCGATGATGATTTCGTCGCCGCGGGGTTCCAGGCCCGGAATGAACTCGCCACGCGGACCTTGCGGATCGAACAGACCGCCGACGGTACCCAGGTGCCGCACATGGATGATCGGCCGGCCAGCCTTGCGCGCCGCTTCGAGCAACTTGCCGATGTTCGCCACGGCTTCGTCCATGCCCGACAGCGCCAGGGGGCCGCTCAGGTATTCCTTCTGGGCATCGATGATCACCAGGCTGGCGTTGCTCAGCTTCGCTGGCGGATAGCCGCGTCCACTGAGGTGGAACATGGTCGTTGGAACAGACATCAAGGGCTCCTTTGGCTAGGGCTTTTTGGCTATTCTCCCCTGCTTGGCCGCCGATGTGAATCGCTTAGCGTACAAGTGGCGTAGTTACTGGCTCTCAGCCATGTCAGCGATTGGCTCATTTTTGTGGTGACGGCCCATCACGGCGCCGGGCTGGTAGAATCGTCGGTCGTCTTTCAAGGAGTCTGCCGTGATCACTTCCCGCCTGCGCACGTTGCGCGATCATATTCGCTGGGCTGTCAGCCGTTTCCATGAACACGAACTGTTCTTCGGGCATGGCGCCGACAACGCCTGGGACGAGGCCCGCCTGCTGGTGCTGGGCGCGGTGCACCTGCCTTGGGAAGTGGCCGACAGCTACCTCGATTGCCGCCTGGAGGACGACGAACTGGTCAAGCTGCAGCGCCTGCTCAAGCGCCGCATCGAAGACCGTGTGCCCACCGCCTACCTGCTGGGCGAAGCGTGGTTCTGCGGGATGTCGTTCATTGTCGATGAGCGTGTGCTGGTGCCGCGTTCGCCGATTGGCGAACTGATCGAAAAGCGCTTCGAACCCTGGCTGGCCGCCGAACCTGCGCGGATTCTCGATCTGTGCACCGGTTCCGGTTGCATCGGCATCGTCAGCGCCGACGTGTTCCCCGACGCCGAAGTGGTGCTGGCCGACCTCTCCTTCGATGCGCTCGAAGTGGCCAACCAGAACATCGAGCGCCATGGCCTGGAGCAGCGTGTCTATACCGTCCAGGGCGATGGCTTCTCCGGCCTGCCGGGCCAGCGTTTCGACCTGATCCTGTCCAACCCGCCCTATGTCGATGCCGAGGACTTCGCCGACATGCCGGCGGAATATCACCACGAACCCGAGCTGGGCCTGGCCTGTGGCAACGATGGCCTGGATCTGGTCCGGCGCATGCTGGCCGAAGCGGCCGATCACCTGACCGAGAAGGGCCTGTTGATCGTCGAGGTGGGCAACAGCCAGGTGCATGTCGAGCAACTGTATCCGGAAGTGGATTTCGCCTGGCTGGAGTTCGAGCGTGGCGGCCACGGCGTGTTCATGCTGACTGCCGAGCAATGCCGCAAGCACCAGGCGCTGTTCGCCTCGCGGGTCTAAAGAACTACGCAGACCCTGTGGGAGCGGGTTTACCCGCGATTGCGGTAGTGAATTCACCGACGCAATCGCGAGTAAACCCGCTCCCACAGGGTACGCGGTGTATTTTCAGCGATGTGTCGCGATCCAGATCAGCAACCCGGCCTGGAACACGGCAAACGCTACCAGGCAGGTGATGGTAAAGCGCAGCCCGCTGTCCTCGCGCTTGAACTTGGCGACCCGTTCGTCCCGCTCGCGCAGTTGCGCTTCCTTCTCATGCAGCTTCTGCTCGGCCTGCTGGAGCATGTTGGCGGCATCGATGATGTCGACCCGCTGCAATTTGTCGGTGTTCCAGCCGCCCTTGAGCTGGCCGACCTGGGTTTCCACGTAGCGCCCTTTCAGGTGCTGGGCGTCGGCGTACTCCACTTCGATACCGCTGGCATGCAGCACGTGGTCGCGGCGCAGCCGGGTGTCTTCGTTAAGGGCGTCCTTGTTCGCCAGCAACCCGCCTTCCAGGCGATAGCCCGACCAGCGCCGCTGGGCCCATTGCACGCCCTGGGCGACAAGGAAGCGGCCGATGCCGCGGTTCAGCGGTTCGACCTGCAGCCCGCTGTCGGGGCCCACGGTTACCAGGCGCTCGGCGTGATCGACGCGGATGTCGAGGACATTCTGTTCCTTGCGCGTTTTCTGCCCGGGCAGGCGAATCTCCATGCGCAGCAGGCTGTGCTCCTTGCTGTGCCGTTCGGCATAACCGTACTGGACGAAGCGCAGCGGGCGCGGGCCGCTGTTGCGGTCGGTGGGCAGCGGCGCCAGGCGCAGCAACTGGAAGTGCTCCGGGGCAAGGTCCGCCCAGGGCAACGGAGCGGGTTCCGGCGCAACCGGTTCGTCGGTCGCTTCGGCAGCGTCCTGGGTGGGTGCATCTGTCATCAAGGCGGTCCTCTTTTATGCGCGCCAGGCAGCCTGCAATGGCGTTGCCTGCATCGGTTTATCGGCCACGGCGGCGAGGACTGGAGGGCAAATTTGCTTAACGGGTTGCCAACTGCTGCACAAACGCGACGATCCGCTCGCCCAGGGCGCTGGCCAGGGGCAACTCGGGATTGGTGTAGGCGTCGCGCTGCCGGCCTATGCCCGGCGGGCTGATGCGCAGCATGTGGTTCATGCCGTCGATCAGCGCCAGCTGCGCATCGGGCTTGGCCGCATGCAGGGCACGGGCATCGGCAATGCTGACCTGGATGTCGTTGCGCCCCTGGAGGATCAGGGCCGGCACCTTCACGCTGGCGAACGCGGCAGCCGGGTCCTGGCGGAACAGGGAGATCAGGTAGGGCTGTACGCTGGGACGAAAGACGTCCTTCAGTACCGCAGGCAACCGCTCGCTTTGCCGGCCGGCCTTGAGCTGGTCGATCACGGCCTCGGCGCGCTTGAGTTCGGCGGGCGGCAGTTGCTCGGCCAGTTGTGCGCGCAGTACCTGGTCGATTGGCCGGCCGCTGCCGGCCAGGGTAATCACGCCGTCTGCAGCCGCGGGTGTGGCCGCCAGGCTGGCGATCAGTGCGCCTTCGCTGTGACCCAGAAGGATCAGCGGACCGAAGCGTGGATCGGCATTGATCTTGCGGCTCCAGGCGACAGCGTCGGCTACATAGCGCTCGACGCTGAGGTTGCGCTCGTCCGGTGTCGCCGCCAGGCTCTCGGCAACCCCGCGCTTGTCGTAGCGCACGCTGGCGATGCCATTGCGCGCTAGTTGCAGGGCGAGGCGCTTGAGAATATCGATGCGTCCCACGGCCGGGTTGTTGCCATCGCGGTCCGTGGGGCCGGAGCCCGCGATGATCAGCACCACCGGCGGAGGCGTGTCGCTGCGCGGCAGCAGCAGGCTGCCCTGCAGGATGCCCTGGCCGGTATCGAGGCTGACCGGACGCTGGAACACCGCCGGAGCGGAATGGGCGGTACAGCAGAGGAACATCAGGAGGAGGGCGGCAAGGCGCGGCATTATCGGACACACGTGGAGGGATGCCCGTAAGACCGAAGCGGCCGGGGAAGGTTCGCTATCAGGGATGAACTGATTGGTTAGCCTGCGTATACTGGCGGCCTTGTTCAAATCAGGCTGATTCGCGGAGCGTCTGCATGTCCGGCAATACCTACGGCAAGCTGTTCACTGTCACCACCGCTGGCGAAAGCCATGGTCCGGCGTTGGTCGCCATTGTCGATGGCTGCCCGCCGGGCCTGGAGATTTCCCTGGAGGACCTGCAGCGCGACCTCGACCGGCGCAAGCCCGGCACCAGCCGCCATACCACCCAGCGCCAGGAAGCCGACGAGGTGGAAATCCTGTCCGGGGTGTTCGAAGGTCGCACAACCGGCTGCGCCATCGGCCTGCTGATCCGCAATACCGACCAGAAGTCCAAGGATTACTCGGCGATCAAGGACCTGTTCCGCCCGGCCCATGCCGACTACACCTACCACCACAAGTACGGTGAGCGCGACTACCGCGGCGGTGGTCGCAGTTCCGCACGGGAAACCGCCATGCGCGTGGCCGCTGGCGCCATCGCCAAGAAATACCTGGCCAGCCAGGGCATCCGCATTCGCGGCTACATGAGCCAGTTGGGTCCGATCGAAATCCCGTTCAAGACCTGGGACTCGGTGGAAGAAAACGCCTTCTTCAGCCCCGACCCGGACAAGGTGCCGGAACTGGAGGCCTACATGGACCAGTTGCGCCGTGACCAGGACTCGGTCGGCGCCAGGATCACCGTGGTGGCCGAAGGCGTGATGCCGGGCCTGGGCGAACCGATCTTCGACCGTCTCGACGCCGAGCTGGCCCATGCGCTGATGAGCATCAACGCGGTCAAGGGCGTGGAAATCGGCGCCGGTTTCGCCTGTGTTTCCCAGCGCGGTACCGAGCATCGCGACGAACTGACCCCGGAAGGCTTCCTCAGCAACAACGCCGGCGGCATCCTCGGCGGGATTTCCTCGGGCCAGCCGATTGTCGCCCACCTGGCGCTGAAGCCGACTTCGAGCATCACCACCCCGGGTCGCTCCATCGACAAGGACGGCAATCCGGTCGACGTTATTACCAAGGGCCGTCACGATCCTTGCGTGGGCATCCGCGCCACGCCGATCGCCGAGGCCATGATGGCGATCGTGCTGATGGACCACCTGCTGCGCCATCGCGGGCAGAACGCCGATGTACGGGTGAGCACGCCGGTACTGGGCCAGCTTTGATGCACTGCTTCATCCCTTGCGCCACGGCTCGCTAGCCGTGGCGCTTCCTTACTGGCGGCTGTCCAGTTTCTATCTGTTCTATTTCGCCCTGCTCGGCGCCACCGCGCCGTTCCTGGCGTTGTATTTCGACCATCTCGGTTTCTCCAGTGCACGGATCGGCGAGTTGGTCGCGATCCCCATGCTGATGCGCTGCGTGGCCCCCAACCTGTGGGGCTGGCTGGGAGATCGCAGCGGCCAGCGCCTGCTGATCGTGCGCTTGGGGGCGTTATGCACCCTGGGCAGTTTCGCCCTGATCTTCGTCGACAAGAGCTACGCCTGGCTGGCGCTGGTGATGGCGCTGCATGCGTTCTTCTGGCATGCCGTGCTGCCGCAGTTCGAAGTCATCACCCTGGCGCACCTGCAGGGCCAGACCGGGCGCTACAGCCAGGTCCGCCTGTGGGGCTCGATCGGCTTCATCCTCACCGTGGTCGGCCTCGGCCGGCTGTTCGAGTGGCTGAGCCTGGACGTCTACCCGGTGGCGCTGGTGTGCATCATGGCCGGTATCGTCTGCGCCAGCCTGTGGGTGCCCAATGCACAGCCCGCGGAGCACGCCGAACGGCCATCCAGCGGCGGCTTTCTCCAGCAACTGGGCCGTCCCGGCGTGCTGGCCTTCTATGCCTGCGTCGCCTTGATGCAGCTCAGCCATGGTCCGTACTACACCTTCCTGACCCTGCATCTCGAGAGCCTCGGCTACAGTCGCGGCATCATCGGCATGCTGTGGGCCCTGGGCGTGCTGGCGGAGGTGCTGTTGTTCGTGGTGATGAGCCGGATCCTTGCGCGGTTTTCCCTGCGTCGGGTGTTGCTCGCTAGCTTCCTGCTGGCGGCACTGCGCTGGTGGCTGCTGGGCGCGTTCGCCGAGCATCTGCTGGTGCTGTTGCTGGCGCAGCTGATGCACGCCGCGACTTTCGGCGCGTTCCATGCTTCCTGCATCGCCTTCGTCCAGCGCAGCTTCGGCGCACGCCAGCAAGGGCAGGGCCAGGCGTTCTACGCGGCGCTCTCCGGCACCGGCGGCGCGCTTGGTGCGTTATACGCGGGCTACAGCTGGAAGGCCCTGGGGCCGACCATCACCTTTAGTATTGCCAGCGTCGCGGCGCTGGCCGCAGCCGTTATCATTGCGGCCCGGTTGAAAGAGGACGCGGTGTAGCGTTCTTCCCCGGCTTTCGAAAGATCAGGAGTTGCCCCTTGAGCATCCTCAGCGTTTACCACCAGTCCACCCCCGATACGCCGAACAAGGTCCTCACCCATGCCGACGATATCGCCACGACCCTGGCCGAGCAGGGCGTGCGTTTCGAGCAGCGCGAGGTGACGCAGCGCATTCGCCCCGGGACGGTCGAGGCCGAGGTGACCGCCAGCCTGGGCGAGCAAATACAGGCCTTGCGTAGCGAGTTTTGCGCAACCGTGCTGGAAGTGCTCAGTGTCAATCCGGAGCATCCGCAAAAGGAAGAACTGCGTGCCGGCCTGATCGATGAGCGCACGCATGCGGGCGACGATGTGCGTTTCTTCGTCAGCGGGCGTGGGCTGGTGAACATTCGCATCGGCGAGTATGTCTACGGATTGATCGGCGAACGCGGTGATCTGCTGGTTCTGCCGGCGGGCGTGGCACAGTGGTTCGACATCGGTGAGCAGCCGAACCTGGTGCTGGTGCGGTTCTTGAGCAAGGAAGGGGAGAGGGCTCGGATGACCGGAGACAAAAGTTCCCTCGACTATCCAGGCTTGGATGATACGTTCTAAAGCATTTGGCAGGGACTTTGTGGGAGCGGGTTCACCCGCGATCGCGTTAGTGGCTTCACCGACGCAATCGCGAGTGAACCCGCTCCCACAAGTTTCCGTGTTGCTTGTTCTTTAGCGGTAGGTCGGCAAGGCAAAGCGTTGCTGGCTTTGCAGCATCGAAATCACTGGCAGTTCACTGGCCTGTTCGGCCAGGTCACGGCGAATCGCGCTGATCGCCCATGACAGTTGCTCGGCGTTGTGCAGTTGGGCGTAGGACAGGCAACGCTTGGTCTGCTTGCCGTCCGCAGCGCGCAAGGTCAGCAGGATGCCGCCGTCAGGGCGGGCCTGGGTGGTGACTTGGTAGGCGGAGAATACCGAGGCGAATTTTTCCTGAATGAGGTCCATATCAGCTCCTGGCTGTGGGTGGCAGACATGGAGTGATAGGTGCAGCCAGCGTGCCAGCTTTGATTCAATAAAAAATTCTTTTAAATCAATGTGTTGTGAATGATGGCGATAAACTGCCTCGTGCATCGTGCAAGGTCGTGCAATTTGCACAGTGCAATTTGCAAGATCGGCTTTCCCACTGACTGGATGGAATTATTCCCGGGCTTTACGGATCAATCCCTGACAAACAATTTGGCTTTTTACTGTCCAGGAGGTTCCTAATGTCCGACCAGCAACCCGTCAGCATGAGTGCCGATGAGCAGCAGGCTTTTGCCGAAGAAGTTTTCGAGCGTGCTCGCCAGGGTGATGCCGGCATGCTTCGGCGCTTGCTGGAAAAAGGCCTGCCGCCCAATCTGCGCAACCACAAGGGCGATACCCTGCTGATGCTCGCCAGTTACCACGGCCATCTCGATGCTGTTCGGGTGCTGCTGGAGCATGGCGCCGATCCGTTGCTGGCTAACGACAACGGCCAGCTGCCGGTCGCGGGGGCGGCGTTCAAGGGCAATCTGGAGATGGTTCGTCTGCTGGTGGAACATGGCGGCGACGCCGATGCTGCCGCAGGCGACGGGCGTACCGCATTGATGATGGCCGCGATGTTCAATCGGCTTGCCATCGTCGATTACCTGCTCGAACAGGGCGCCGACCCCACCCGTCGCGATGCCCGTGGCGCCGATGCACTGGCCTCGGCGCTGACCATGGGCGCCACGGAAACCGCCGCGCGGCTGCGAGCGCTGGCCGACTGACCCGGTGGCGGCTATCCTTGCCGCCTTTTTTCCAGCATCCGGGAACGTCCCATGAAAAACCAACTGGCCGAACTGATCGGCAAGATCAGCTCCGGCTGCATGTCCGAACAGGATATCCAGCGCATCGCCGAAGAAGCGGCCCAGGCCTATGCCGATCCGGAAGGTTTCCTCGCTGCCAACCCGGATATCAACTACGACGACACCTTCCCCATTCCCCTGGGCGAATGGGTAGTGGTCGGCAGCCTGCCCGATACCGTGCTGTTCCAGGCCGACACCTACGAAGACCTGTTCGCCGCCATCGTCGCGTCCTTCGACAAGAGCGTGCCGTTCAATTTCAAGCCCAGGCAACTGGCCAAGGTCGAGGCGCTGACTGCCCTCAACCGCATCCAGGTGCAGATGGCCAGCATGAACAAGGAAGCCGGTGGCTACGTGCTGGTCAACTTCAGCCAGTTGCTCGACGATGAACTGCAGATGGTCCTGGTCTGCGGCGATGACCTGCCGCGGGTGCTGGAGCTCTGCGCCGAGCTGAACATTGCCGCCGCGCCGGCCCTGGAAGCGCTGAGGGTCGCGGTGCACGTCTGATGGCAGCCCGCTAGCCGAGAGCCGTATCGAGGAACATCATCACCGCGAAGCCACCCATCAGGCCGAGGGTTGCCGAGGTCTGATGGCCATTGCGGTGGGTTTCCGGGATCACTTCGTGGGACACCACGAAAATCATCGCACCCGCCGCCAGGCCCATGCTGACCGGATAGGCGAGGGCGAAGCCGCTGGAAATGCCCAGGCCGATCACTGCGCCAATGGGCTCCATCACCCCGGAACCGATCGCCACCAGGGCGGCTTTCAGGCTCGACAGGCCAGTGGCGCGCAAGGCCAGGGCCACCGCCAGGCCTTCGGGAATGTCCTGTATGGCGATGGCGCTGGTCAGCGGCAGGCCGACATTGAGATCGCCATTGGTGAAGCTCACGCCAATGGCCATGCCTTCCGGCAGGTTGTGCAGGGTGATCGCCAGGACAAACAGCCAGACCCGGTTGATGCGTTCCGATTGCGGCCCGCAGGGGCCGGTGCTCTCGTGTTCATGGGGCGTGAAGCGGTCGAGGCCAAGCATCAGCAGCACGCCCAGGCCCATGCCCAGCACGACCGTCAGCGCTGCGAGCGGGCCGTTTCCGGTGATCTCGCGGGCGGCATCGAGCCCCGGCAGAATCAGCGAGAAGGAACTGGCGGCGAGCATCATCCCGGCGGCAAAGCCGAGCATCACATCCTGGGTACGCGAGCTGACCTCACGCAGGATCACCGCCAGCACTGCGCCCAGGGCGGTGGCGGAAAAACCGGCGAGGCCGCCGAGCATCGCCATGTGCAGGTTTTCCTGATGATCGCCGTGGATGGCGTTCCACGCACTGGCCCCCATCAGCCACAACACCGCCAGCAGGCTCAGGCCCAGGCCGGCGCTGAGCCACGGCGATGCCTGTGCCTGCTGCAGCCAGGCACCAGGGAGCGAAGCGGGGGTGGATGAGGCATGGGAAGGGGGCATGCAGGAATCTCCAAAACAATTGCAAGCGAGTGTAACCAAGGCCTCGGAACGCCGACGAAACAAGCGCGTCTATAAGGCCGATAGCCAGCTATTCTTTGCTACAGCTTGAATTGGGAGTTTCAACATGGGTTCGACGTTCAATGGCCTTGCCGGCCTGGTCATTCTCGCCCTCGACATCTGGGCGATCCTTAATGTGGTCAAGAGCAGCGCCGGTGGCGGAGCCAAGGTCCTGTGGATCCTGCTGATCATCCTCCTGCCCGTGCTCGGCCTGATCATCTGGGCCATCGCCGGGCCGCGCGGCGACGTTCGCATCTAGCGTGAAAACATCACGCTAGCGCAACGTCCAGGTTTTGCACGCGGATTTGTGTTGGCCGGGCAACCCGGCTAGCCTGATCCGCGCTTCGCGTTGCCTCAACGAAATTTTCACAATCGATTGCGGACAATCGCGCGCGCCTTTTACCCATCCGTCCAGTGGCTGGCCATCCGGAAATCCTCTCGGAGCGGCGCCGCCTGGCGTCGATGTGCTTTCTATAACCAGAATTCCAGGGACCTTCCATTTCATGGCTAAAACGGACGCCTCGCGCCTGCAACCGACGGTCAAATCACACCTGCTCTATACCTTCCTGTGCGGCCTGGTGATCATGCTGATGCTCAGCGCCGTGCGCTTCGCGCTGCTGGTCTATAACCGCGACATGATCGGCGACACACCCTACTCGACGGTTGCCGAAGGCTTCTTCAACGGCCTGCGCTTCGACCTGCGGGTGGTGGTGTACCTGAGCATTCCGTTGCTGCTGGCAATCCTCAGCGCCCGGGCCATGGCGGCTCGCGGGCTGTTCCGCCTGTGGCTGACCATTGCCGGCAGCGCCACGCTGTTCCTCGGCCTGGTGGAGATGGACTTCTATCGCGAGTTCCACCAGCGCCTGAACGGCCTGGTATTCCAGTACATCAAGGAAGACCCGAAGACCGTTTCCAGCATGATCTGGTACGGGTTCCCGGTGGTTCGCTACCTGTTGGCCTGGGTCGCCGGCACGCTGGTCATGAGCCTGGCGTTCAAGGCCATCGACCGCCTGACCCGGCCTCGCGGCCAGTACCAGAGCAACCTTGCCGGCGTGCGCAGCGTTGCGCCGTGGTATGTGCGCGGCGTGGTGTTCTTCATGATCCTGCTGGTGGCCGTGGTCGCGGCCCGTGGCACCCTGCGCCAGGGGCCGCCGATGCGCTGGGGCGATGCCTTCACTACCGATTCCAACTTCGTCAACCAACTGGGCCTTAACGGCACGCTGACCCTGATCGATGCGGCCAAGAGCCGTTTCTCCGAAGACCGCGACAACATCTGGAAAGCCACCCTCGATCCGCAGGTTGCCCAGCAGACCGTGCGCGAGATGCTGCTGACCCCGAACGACAAGCTGGTCGATGCCGACAGCGCGGCAATCCGCCGTGACTTCACCCCGCCGGTCGAGAACACCCTGCCGATCAAGAATGTGGTGGTGATCCTGATGGAGAGTTTCGCCGGTCACTCCGTCGGTGCCCTGGGTGCACAAGGCAACATCACCCCGTACTTCGACAAGCTGGCCGAGGAAGGCCTGCTGTTCGACCGCTTCTTCTCCAACGGTACCCATACCCACCAGGGCATGTTCGCGACCATGGCCTGCTTCCCCAACCTGCCGGGCTTCGAATACCTGATGCAGACCCCGGAAGGCGGCCACAAGCTCTCCGGCCTGCCGGCGCTGCTCAGCGCCCGCGACTACGACGACGTGTACGTGTACAACGGTGATTTCGCCTGGGACAACCAGTCCGGTTTCTTCGGCAACCAGGGCATGACCACCTTCATCGGCCGCAACGACTTCGTCAATCCGGTCTTCTCCGACCCGACGTGGGGTGTGTCCGACCAGGACATGTTCGACCGCGGCGCCCAGGAGCTGGCGCACAACTACGGCAAGAAACCGTTCTATGCGCTGCTGCAGACGCTCTCCAACCACACGCCATATGCGCTGCCGAAGAACCTGCCGGTCGAACCCGTGACCGACCAGGGGCGCCTGAACGAGCATCTGACCGCCATGCGTTATTCCGACTGGGCCTTGGGCCAGTTCTTCGAGAAGGCGCGCAAGGAACCGTACTTCAAGGAGACACTGTTCGTCATCGTCGGCGATCATGGCTTCGGCAACAGCCAGCAGGTCACCGAAATGGACCTGGGCCGCTTCAACGTGCCGATGCTGATGATCGCGCCGGGCATCCAGGAGAAGTTCGGAAAGCGCAACCACACCGTAGGTACCCAGATCGATATCGTGCCGACCATCATGGGGCGCCTCGGCGGCGAGACCCGCCATCAATGCTGGGGCCGCGACCTGCTCAACCTGCCGGAGGGTGACCAGGGCATCGGCATGGTCAAGCCGTCCGGTAGCGAACAGAACGTGTTCCTGATCCAGGGGGACCGCATCCTGATGGAGTCCAAGGATTCAGCGCCGATGATGTGGCGCTACAAGCTCGGTCGCGAGTTCAGCGCCGAGCGGATCGACGATGCCGACAAGGCGGTGATGGCGCAGAAGCTCGAAGCCTTCATCCAGATCGCGACCAAGAGCCTGCTGGATAACACGGCCGGTGTGGTTCACGGCATTCCGGATTGATTCGGCGCAGTCGTCGCTGAGATCCTAGGACCCCGGCATTGCCGGGGTCTTTTTTTAGCTGCCGGCTGGATGAAAAAACCGGAACAACACCCCCTGGCCAAGGTCAACGGAAGGTAGGCCGTACTTCCATTCGAGGACAACGCCAGATGAAAGAGTGGGAAATCACTTTCGTGGACCAGAAGGGCGAGCGCACCGCGTTGCTGTTCGCTTGCGACAACCGCCCGAGCATCGAAGACGCTGCGCGGCAGGTAAGGGGCCACCTGTTCCCGATCATGGACGAGCTCGACCTCAACGATTTCCAGGACCGCGCTGAAAGCCCCACCGCCAAGTGGCTGAAGGAGCAGAGCGGAGTGGTCATCACCGGCATCACTGAAATGCCCTGAGCGTCAGGCTGGCGATGTGCCCAGCCTGACGCTACGCTGAACACATGGCCGTCGTTTTCCGCGCCGGCCATTGCCGTCGTTACATCCGCTCGAGACCCCGGCCGCAAGGTAAACGGGGTGGCGTGAACGCGCCGAAAGTCTATCCATCGTGATTGAGGAGGACGATTCAATGAGCAACCTGTACGAAGACATCAGCAGCATCGTGCTGCGCCGCATGAAAGAAGGCGGCTTCGATTTCACTCAAATCCATCCCATCGAGTTTTACGCGGTATTCCCGGACGAGGAACGGGCGCGCAGGGCTGCAGGCAAGTTTCGTGGCGAGTCGCTGTGTGCCTCGGTGCACGAGAGCGACGAAGGTTGGCAACTGGAATTGCAAAAGATCATGTACGCCACCCATGGCGGGATCGGCGAATTCGAGCATGATTTCGAAGCAGTGATCCGGCCCTTGGGTGGTGAGGCCCAAGGCTGGGGCGTCAAGCAGGAGCGTGTGCTGACCTGAAACCCGTTCCGGGGCGGCGCCTGGCGCGGCCCCGGATTCACCCGCGCTTCGCAATGAAGCGTGCGCCCCATAGGCGTAGCGATAGCTGCACAAGTCTGGTGCGGCTTCTTTTCTGAATCTTTGCAACTGTTTGATTCACAAGCCTTATTGTTGCTGGCACGGGCTTTGCGATATTCCTTGGGCACGGGTGACAAGGAGTTCGGCATGATTCGCAGTTTCTATGATGAGATGTACGCCGCCGACGGTCAGCTCCGTCCGCATTATCGGGAATTCGCCCGCTGGCTGGGGGAGACTCCCCCGGAGCTGCTGGCACAACGGCGCCGCGAGGCTGACCTGCTGTTCCACCGCGCCGGTATCACCTTCACGCTTTACGGCGACGAGCAGGGCACCGAGCGCCTGATCCCCTTCGACACCATTCCCCGGGCCATTCCCGCCAGCGAATGGCGGGTGGTGGAGCGCGGCTGTATCCAGCGGGTCAAGGCGCTGAACATGTTCCTCGCCGACCTGTACCACGAGCAGCGCATCCTGCGTGCCGGGATCATCCCCGCCGAGCAGGTCCTGGCCAACGACCAGTACCAACTGGCGATGCAGGGCCTGAGCCTGCACCGCGACCTCTACGCGCATATTTCCGGGGTCGACCTGGTGCGCGATGGCGACGGCACCTATTACGTCCTCGAAGACAACCTGCGCACCCCCAGCGGGGTGAGCTACATGCTCGAGGACCGCAAGATGATGATGCGGTTGTTCCCCGAACTGTTCGCCGTACAGCGCATCGCGCCCATCGATCATTACCCCAACCTGCTGCTGGAAACCCTGAAGAGTTCCAGCCCGCTGGATAACCCCAGCGTCGTGGTGCTGACGCCGGGGCGCTTCAACAGTGCCTTCTTCGAGCATGCATTCCTGGCACGGGAAATGGGCGTGGAACTGGTGGAAGGGGCCGACCTGTTCGTTCGTGACGAGCGGGTATTCATGCGCACCACGGGTGGTCCGAAGCCGGTGGACGTGATCTACCGACGCCTCGACGACGCCTATCTTGACCCCCTGGCCTTCAAGCCCGAGTCCATGCTCGGCGTGCCCGGCCTGCTGTCGGCCTATCGCTGCGGCAACGTGGTGCTGGCCAATGCCATCGGCACCGGGGTAGCCGATGACAAGTCGGTCTATCCCTATGTCACCGAGATGATCCGTTTCTACCTCGACGAGGAGCCGATCCTGAAGAACGTCCCCACCTGGCAATGCCGCAACCCCGCCGAACTGTCCCATGTGCTGGCCAACCTGCCGGAGCTGGTGGTCAAGGAAACCCAGGGATCCGGCGGCTACGGCATGCTGGTCGGGCCGGCTTCGACCCAGGCCGAGATCGCCGCCTTCGCCGAGCGCATCAAGGCCCGCCCGGCGGCCTACATCGCCCAGCCGACCCTGTCGCTGTCGACCTGTCCCACCTTCGTCGAGAACGGCATCGCGCCGCGGCATATCGACCTGCGGCCGTTCGTCCTGTCCGGCCGCGAGACCCGCGTGGTCCCGGGCGGCCTGACCCGCGTCGCCCTGCGCGAAGGCTCGCTGGTGGTGAACTCGTCCCAGGGCGGCGGTACCAAGGACACCTGGGTGGTGGAGGACTGAACCATGCTCAGCAGAACCGCTTCCGACCTGTACTGGATGTCGCGCTACCTGGAGCGCGCGGAAAACCTCGCGCGCATGCTCGATGTCAGTTATTCGCTGTCGCTGATGCCCCAGGACGGGCGCGGCGACGGCCTCGATGAAATGACCCTGGCCCTGCGCATCACCGGCACCCTGGACGATTACCTGGAGCGCCACGGCCAGCTCCACGCCGAGCGCCTGTTGCATTTCTTCGCCCTCGACCCGGAAAACCCGGCGAGCATCTATAGCTGCCTTGGCGCCGCGCGGGCCTGCGCCCATGCGGTACGCGGCAAGATCACCGCCGACATGTGGGAGAACATCAACGCCACCTGGCTGGAGATCCGTGGTATCGCCGAGCAGGGCGTGGGGCGCTACGGTATGAGCCGCTTCTGCGAATGGATCAAGGAGCGCTCGCACCTGTTCCGGGGTGCCACCTACGGCACCATCATGCGCAACGATGCCTTCCGCTTCATCCGCCTCGGGACCTTCATCGAGCGTGCCGACAACACCCTGCGCCTGCTCGATGCCCGCTACGAGATGTTTGGCGAGGCGGCCGAGGCCGTCAGCGACAGCTCCGCCCGTGGTTATTACCAGTGGAGCGCCTTGCTCCGCGCGCTGTCCTCGTTCGAGGCCTATACCGAGATCTACCGCGATGCGCCCACGGCACGCCATGTGGCCGAACTCCTGCTGCTGCGCGCCGATGTGCCGCGTTCGCTGCGGGCCTGTACCGAAGAAATCGACCAGATCCTCGCCAGCCTGCACGGTACCAACGGCCGCCCGGCCCAGCGCCTTGCAGCGGAGGTGGATGCCCGGCTGCGCTATACCGGGATCGATGAAGTCCTTTCCCAGGGCCTGCATCCCTGGTTGAACCATTACATCCCGCTGGTGCGCGAATTGGGCAACGCCATTCACAGCGCCTACCTGGAGGTCGTATGAAACTGACAATCAGCCACGAAACCGCGTATCACTATGAAGACCAGGTGCGTACGAGTATCCAGTACCTGCGCCTGACCCCGTCGGACAACCAGCGCCAGCGCGTGCTGCAATGGCAGCTGGACCTGCCGCGCCCCGTGCAGGCACGACGCGATCCGTTCGGCAATATCCTGCACGTGCTCAGCCTGGAAGAACCCCATGCCGACCTGCTGATCGCGGCGCGGGGCGAGGTCGAGATCGACCCCGACCTGGAAGCCGAGCAGGACAGCCATTCACCCCTGCCATTCCTGCGCTCGACGCGCCTGACCGAGGCCGACGAAGCCTTGCGCGCCTTCGCTGTCCGGCATTGTGGCGAATACCGGGATCGCGGTGCCTTGATCGGCCTGATGGAGGCATTGCACGACCATATCGCCTACCGGCCCGGTGCCACCGCCGTGGACACCAGCGCCGCCCAGGCCTTCGCCGGCGCAGCCGGAGTCTGCCAGGACCACGCCCACACCTTCATCGCCTGTGCCCGCAGCCTGCAGGTGCCGGCGCGCTACGTCTCGGGTTATCTGTTCGACAATGACAACCAGCACATGGCCAGCCACGCCTGGGCCGAGGCCTGGCTGGACGACGCCTGGTACAGCTTCGATGTCACCAACCAGCTCGCCGTGCCGGAGCGGCACCTGAAGCTGGCGGTAGGCCTGGATTACCTGGATGCCTGTCCGGTGCGCGGCATGCGTCGGGGTGGCGGTTATGAGCAGATGCACGCCAATGTGCTGGTGACCTCGGGGTTCAACCAGTAGGGGTCAGGATTTGCGCTTGGCCATGTGCGAAAGATAAGCGAGCAGGGCGTCGAGATCGGCGTCGGGCAGGGCTTCGACGGTGAACTCCGGCATGCGCGCCTGCGGCCATTGGCGCAAGCTTTGCGGATTGCGGATATAACGCCGGAGGAATTCGGGGCGGAAATATTCGGTGGGGTTGTAGGGGCGGTTCAGGTCAGGGCCGAACTGGGCGTCACCGGCGCCGTTGAGGCGATGACAGGCCAGACAGTTCTTCTGGAACAGGGCAAAGCCCCGGTTCACCGTGGCGCTGGCGTCGCTGGCCGGAAGCATGGCGGGAAAGCGCACGGCGACCGGCTCGAGGCGGCGGATAGTGGCGATCTGATAAGGCCATTGTTCAGGGCTGATATTGCCGGCCTTGGGATTAGTCCAGACCAGGTAGAAAGGGCCGGCGCCCGGCTTGTCCTGGCCCAGCGCTGGCCATGGTCTTGCAGGGTCTTCCACCGCGATCCAGGCTTGTGCCGGGCCGTTTTCGAGCAATGGCGCTGCGGGCATTTCCGCTGCGAAACCATCGAGGGCCACGGCCTGCAGGTGGTCATCGGGCTTGATGCCCTCCAGCAGCGCGGCGAGGGGCACGGCGCGGTAGTTCATGGCCTTCTTGTAGGAAACATCCTCATCGATGCGAATATCCCGAGCCTGCGGATGCTTGAGCAGGGCGTCGCTGTCCCACTGCTTGCTGGTGGTGCCCAGTTCCAGCTTCAGTTGCGCGGCATGCAGTGGCAGGCTCGCCAGGGCAAGCAGGAAGATGAGGCAAAGACGCATGGACCAATCTCCGACCAGTGAGGCCGGCAGCATACACCAGAGCCTGGATGACACTGAATGACGATCGCTCAACCGAACAGGCGTGTCAGGTTGGGCAGGATCAGCAGCAGTGTGGTGGCGAACAGAATGAGTCCTGCCTGACGTACCTTGTGTTGTTTGAACATGGCTGTCTGCCTTTTTGTTGTTATTCCTGCAAGCCGGATGGCGTCCCTGTCTCCGGTCCGGTGGAAGCCTCTGCGGGCTCTCGTTTCGGACCTGCTATCAATGGGTATACAACCTGGGATGCTGCAACGTTACCGCCGATTTAGAACGCTTTCGTCTGTACTTTGGTAGCGAAAGACCGTTCGCTTATGAGGCCTTTTGCCATCTGCGTACGATGCGCCTGACTAGACACATGCGCCGCTTACACGTACGACTCGCAAGGAAATGACCGTTCGTCCGAGGGAATACTTGCTTGATACCAATAATCGCGGCAGGCTGCATCCGTGTTTTTTCACCACTGTCGTTCAGGGCCAAGTCTATGTCGCTACGCATCTGCATCCTGGAAACCGACGTCCTGCGACCCGAGCTGGTCGAGCAATACCAGGGCTACGGACGGATGTTCGAGCAACTGTTTACCCGCCAGCCGATCGCCGCCGAGTTCAGCGTCTATAACGTGATGAACGGCCATTATCCCCCGGAGGATGAAGTCTTCGATGCCTATCTGGTGACGGGCAGCAAGGCCGATTCGTTCGGCGACGATCCGTGGATTGGCAAGCTCAAGGAATTCCTGCTGGATCGCTACAAGCGTGGTGACAAGCTGCTCGGCGTTTGCTTTGGCCATCAATTGCTGGCGCTGCTGCTCGGCGGCAAGACCGAACGCGCCACCCAGGGCTGGGGCGTCGGCACCCACCGCTACGTGATGGCGGCGCGTGCGCCATGGATGAGCCCGCAGGTGGAAGAACTGACCCTGCTCATCAGCCACCAGGACCAGGTCACCGCGCTACCGGAGAACGCCACGGTGATCGCCTCCAGCGATTTCTGCCCCTATGCCGCGTATCACATCGGCGACCAGGTGCTGTGCTTCCAGGGCCATCCGGAATTCATCCACGACTATTCCCGGGCATTGCTCGACCTGCGCCAGGAGCACCTGGGCGCCGAGGTCTACCGCAAAGGCATCGACAGCCTGGGTATCGAGCACCAGGGCCAGACCGTCGCCGAGTGGATGATGCGCTTCGTCGCCCAGCCTAAAGCCAGCCAGAACGCTTGAAGCTGCTGTACAGCGCGGTGCAGCCCAGCGCGATTCCTCCCAGGACGGCGAAATAGCCGTAGTGCCAGCTCAACTCCGGCATGTTCTGGAAGTTCATGCCGTAGATCCCCGCGATGGCCGTGGGGAACGCGAGGATCGCCGCCCAGGCGGCGAACTTGCGCTGCACGATGCTCTGGCGTGACGACTCCAGCAACATGCCGATCTCGATGGTCTGGCTGGCCAGGTCACGAATGCCTGCCAGGTCCTCCATCTGCCGGGTGACGTGAATCTGCACATCGCGAAAATACGGGCGCATGTTCTTGTCGATGAAGGGGAAGGCCAGGCGCTGCAGTTCCTCGCTGATTTCCACCATGGGCGCCACGTAGCGGCGCAGACGCAGGATGTCGCGGCGCAGGCCGTGGAGGCGGCGAATGTCCTCTTCCACCAATGAAGCGCAAAGCACGTTGCGCTCCAGTTCCTCGATCTCGCCATGGATGGCTTCGCTGACAGGTTGGTAGTTCTCGGTGACGAAGTCCAGCAGCGCATAGAGCACAAAGTCCTCGCCATGTTCCAGCAGCAGCGGTCGCGCTTCGCAGCGCTGGCGCACCAGGGCGTAGGACTTCGAATGGCCGTTGCGGCAGGTGATGATGTAGCCGTTGCCGGCGAAGATGTGGGTTTCGATGAACTCCAGCTTGCCGTCCTGGCGCACTGGCGAATAGGTGACGATGAACAGCGCGTCGCCGAAGGTTTCCAGTTTCGGCCGGCTATGTTTTTCCAGGGCGTCCTCGATTGCGAGCTCGTGCAGGTTGAACTGGCATTGCAGGTTGGCCAGTTCCTGGGCGTTGGGCTCCTCCAGGCCGATCCACACGAAGTGCCCCGGCTTGCGCGCCCATTCGGCACCTTCGTCGATGCTGATATTGGTGACCTTGCGCCCGGCACTGTAAACCGCTGCTGCTACGACTCGACCCATGGTTGTGCGAATCCTTCGTTTAACGTGTCAGACAGCTTGGTCTGACCGCGACGAAACGGCAACTGCTCAGCCGTGCCGATGCTCGTGCTCCATCAGGTCGATGCACGCCTGCATCTGGGCCCGGCATTGCTCCATCAGTGCCGGGATGTCCTGCTGGGTCATGCCGGTGGTCGAAATCGGCGGCAGCGAGCGGATTTCCACCCGGGTCTTGCGCCAGCCGTTGAGGTTCAGGCGTCGTGCATAGCGGCTGGCGCACACCGGTACGATCGGCACCCCGGCATCGATGGCCATATGGAACGCGCCTTTCTTGAACGGCTTCAACACCTCGCCGGGATTGCGCGTGCCTTCGGGGAAGATCCAGATCGACGTATCTTTTTGCAGGGTGCGGCTGGTGGTTTGCAGGGCACGGCGCGCCTGGTAGGCATTGCTGCGGTCAACCAGCACGTTGCCGCCCAGCCAGAACAACTGGCCGAACAGCGGAATCCAGCCGAGGCTCTTCTTGCCGATGCAGACGGTGCGCGGCGGCACCACATGGCCGAGAACGAACAGGTCGAAATTGGACTGGTGGTTGGCAACGATCACGCACCCCGGGGGCTGGTCGAACAGCGGTCCCACCTCGGCCTTGATCTCCAGGCGCAGCAGCCAGCTCGCCGGCCAGGCGTACAGGCGCGCATAGAGACGGCTATTGTCCGGGTTGAATGGGCGGCACAGGCCAATGACCAGGCCGATCAGGCCCACCAGGATGAAATGGATACCCAGCAGGAGCATGCGAGGAAGAAAGAGCATCGTACGACTCACTCGACAAAACGCGAGGCAGTGTACGGGTGTACCCCGGTGGCGGCAAACGGACTGTTCGGCAGCGTGGCGGGAAAGGCCGGACAGGAGGTGTCCGGCCTTGAATTCAGGCGAAGTGTTCCTGGTCGCGAATGATTGCGTCGTCGAGGATTTCCAGCAGGGCCTTGCGCACTTTTAGCTTGGTGTTCTTGTGCGCGTTCATGTTGATCTTCTTCAACTGGCGGGCGGCGGCCAATGCGGTTTCGGCCAGTTGCTCGGCGGGCACCACCTTGTCGAGGAAGCCCGCCTCGACGGCTCCGGCCGGGTCGAACATCTCGCCGTTGATCACCGAGCGATGGAAAGCCGCCTTGCCAAGGCGGTCACGGGCCAGCTCGATGCCTGCGTGGTGCATGGTCATGCCGATCTGCACTTCATTCAGGCCGATGCTGAACGGGCCTTCTACGCCGATGCGGTAGTCGGCCGAAAGCAGCAGGAAGGCACCCTTGGCCACGGCATGCCCGGGGCAGGCGACGATGATCGGGTAGGGGTGGGACAGCAAGCGCCGGGCCAAGGTCGATCCGGCGGTGACCAGTGCCATCGCCGCTTGCGGGCTGGAGGTCATCACTTTCAGGTCGTAGCCCCCGGACAGGATCCCGGGCTGGCCGGTGACGATGACCACGGCGCGGTCTTCCTTGGCGCGGTCCAGCGCGCTATTGAAGGCGGCGATCACGTCGGGCGAGATGGCATTGACCTTGCCGTTGTTCAAGGTGAGGGTCGCGATGCCATCGTCGAGGTGGTAGTTGATCAGCTCACTCATGACGGAATTCCTTGCAAGGAGAAGTGGCGGGAAAGTGGCAAGACGTTACCCAGCCACTGCGGTCAGGTAAAGCACGATGACTGACCATGCGGTCACCCTTCGCGCTCCCGGGCCCGTCCGGCGGGAAATCGCCTGAAAGGCCGGACAAAGCAGGGCAGGGATTGGCCAAATTGCCATTTCACCTACCGTTTTCCAGGCTCTGGCATAAATATCTGAAAATTCTGAAAAAAACCTTTGCCAAGTGAAAAGGTTTCGACTAAATTAGCGCGCCTCGACAGGCTGAACTGCTTGAAGAGATCCGGTGAAGTGTCCGAGCGGTTGAAGGAGCACGCCTGGAAAGTGTGTATACAGGAAACTGTATCAAGGGTTCGAATCCCTTCTTCACCGCCACTTTCGATGTACCGAAAAGCCCCTGGAAACGTGAGTTTCCGGGGGCTTTTTCATTTGTGTGTGCAGAAAGGCAGACTGGCGTAGTGGGCCTATGCTCCAAGGCATCGGCTCACCATCGCTCAGCCAGGCCCGTGAATTATTCGGTCTTGAGCGTTGCGCTGCCAGGCTCCCGTGAGTGGTTTTTTTTCATGAACCTTGCAATCGGTCGTTCTATCACTCGGTAACTCAGTGCAGAGACCAAGACAATGAGAACGACCGAGCCGACCACTGTCACGGCGGGGGGCAACCCGTAATGGTTCTGCACCGCGACCAAAACGCTGATGATGGGGATATGGCAGAGGTAGGTCGAGTATGACCAGTTGCCCAGGGCGTTGAGTCCTTTCACTTTTTTCATTAGATGTTCCTGTGAAACCGCACTTAGCAGGATCAGCGCACACGGAATACCAGCCTTCCATGGGTCGTGTTCGACCTGCTGCGACTTGAAAACCAGATACAGGGATAAGGCCAACAGGCTGATGGCTGCCCAAGGTTTGATTGCGTTGAAGAGGCCACGTCGGTACAGCAGTCCCAGCGTCACACCGAAGAGAAACTCATAGACCATTTTGCTCTTGTAGAACTCGAAAGCGCCTCCAAACTCTGGAAGTACTTTCCGAAGTGCGATGATTCCAAGAAAAAGCGAGGCGATGCGGTATTTTTTAGGCAGGAAAAGCGACGCGCAGAAGACGCAATAGAAGCCCATCTCGTAGTTGAGTGTCCAGCCGACAGTGGCGATCGGAAAGTAACCTATGCCCGAAGGATTGGCGGTAGGAAGAAACAGCAGGCTTTTGACGAAGAACGCCGGCTCGAACAGGGTCAGGGGAATGACACCAGGAGCGTATATCAGTACGACTGCCGTGATTGAACTGAAGATCCAGTAGGCGGGAGCGATTCGCGCCAGCCGGTGGACCGCAAATTCAAGGGGGGCTGGTGATTTTCCGGTAGTCGACAGAAAGATGACGAATCCACTGATGACGAAAAACAGATCGACACCTATTGCACCATATCGGTGAAGGGCAACGGAAAGCGGATCTGTGAGCGAGAAGTTGTACGCGACCTGCTGATAGTGGTGGAACACCACTATCCAGGCCGCTATTGCTCTGAGTATTTGAATTGAGTTGAGCATTTTTCAGGTCCAGGCCAAAGGTCCAAGCTTATATGCGATGGGGCTCCCGGAGCCCGAGAATCAGAAACTGACCGAAGCAGAAACCCGCGCCGTCCGCGGCGCCCCCTGGAACAGATAGTTGTCCCCCAGGTAATCCCCCACATCCCGCCAGTAGCGCTTGTCGAACACGTTATCCACAGTCAGGCGCAGCACCGTGTCATACCCGGCGATCTTCGTGCTGTAGCGGCTGCCCAGGTCGAATACGGTATAGCCACCGGCTTCCACGGTTCCCTCGTGGTTGGCGTACTTGCTGGCGCTGTAGCGCATGCCGCCGAGCAGGGCCAGGCCGGGTACGCCGGGAATGCTGTAGTCGGCCTGCAAGGCCGCGCGCAGGCGCGGTACGTTCAGGGCCTGGTGATCGTCGTAGGCGTCGGTGCCGCTGTCTTCGACCCGCGCGCGGGTGGCAGCGATACTGGCATTGATCTGCAGGTCCGAGGTCACCCAGCCGCTGGCGCCCAGTTCCAGGCCGATATTCTTCTGCTGGCCCTGTTGCACGTAGGTGAAATTCCCGGCGCCGTCGGGCCGGGCATACTGGTAGGCCTGGCGCAACTGGAAGAGCGCCGCGCTGAAGCTCATGCGCTGCCAGTCACGCTTGATTCCCAGCTCGATCTGGTGGGAGGTGGTCGGGGCGAGGATGTCCCCGCCATTGGAGGCGAACCACGGTGAGGTGCCGCCGGACGACAGGCCCTTGCTGTAGCTGGTGTAGAGGGACAGGTCCGGACGCGGCTTGTAGATCAGCGCAGCGTTGGGCAGCAACTCATACTGGCGCGTGTGCCGGTTCGAGACACCGTCTTCAGCGAAGGCTTCTTCGTCCAGGCGAACTTCGCGGGCGCCGATCACTGTCTGCCATTGTTCGTTGAAACTGATGCGATCACTGAAAAACACACCGTACTGGCGGCTGTCCAGGCGTCGTTCGGTATGGCCGGGGCTGCCTGGTGCCGGATCGAAGGCCGGGGTTGCTTGATAGATGTTGGCGGTGCCCACCCACTCGTTGAAGGTCGGACGCTGATCGACGGTGCGCCGTTGTGCACTGGAGCCCAATGTCAGTTCATGATTCACGCCGAGGGCGTCGAAGCGGCCGACAAGGGTGGCCTGGGCTTCGTCGGTGCGGCGGGTGTCGTCCGGGCTGCGGTAGTCGTAGATGTCGTAGTCGCCGTCGGGACTGAAGGTGTTGCCCAGGCCAGGACAACTGGCCGCACCGTAGCAACCCCAGGCAAACGAGCTGTAGTCATCGATTACCACCCGGCTGCGCGATGCACTCAATGTCCCGGTCCAGGCGTCATTGAAGCGGTATTCGAAACGCCCGCCGAGGTTCAGCGAATCGCTCTTCACCTGGTGCGCCCAGTCCTGCCAGGCCAGGCGGTCCTTCGGGTCGATACCATGCGGCAGGCTGGTGCCGCCCAGCAACTGATAGCCCGGCACCGAATATTGCTCGCGGTTCTGGTACTCGACGTCCAGTTGCAGCAGCGCGTTCGGACTCATCTGCCAGTCGAACGCCAGGGAGGCGAAGTCCCGCTGGCCGTCGGCATGGTCCACATAGCTGCGGATATCCTCGTGCGCCAGGTTGGCGCGCAGGCCGAACTGGCGTTCGCTGCCGAACCAGCCGCCGAGGTCGGTGGCGATATAGCGCTCGCCCTGCTCGTTGCTGGACAAGGTCAGCGAACGCACGTCTTCCGGGCGCTTGGTCACGTAGTTGATGAGCCCGCCAGGTTCCGACACGCCGCTTTGCAGCCCGGACAGGCCCTTGAGCAATTCCACCTGCTGCTTGTTCTCCAGCGCCACATTCTGCTCGCCGGTGATGGTCTGGCCGTTGATCTTGTAACTGTGCGCGGCGTCGAGGCTGAAGCCGCGCACATTGAAGTTTTCGTAGTAGCCGATCGGCGCGTAGGACTCGCCCACCGAGGCATCGCTTTGCAGCACTTCGCTGAGCAGGCGCACCTGGCGATCCTGCAACAGCTGTTCGGTGAACACCGAGACCGAGGCCGGGGTATCCAGCAGCGGTGCGGAAGAGAATCCAGCCACCTGGGCCTGACGCGGCTGATAGCCCTCATCCCTGGTGTCGGATACGTTCAGCGGATCGAGGACGACACTGTCTTCGGCAAAGACGTACGGGTTGCTCAGGGCCAGGCCGGCGGTGAGCAGGCTGAGCGGCAGGCACGGGCGGTGCAAGGACATGCGGCAAAACTCCTTGGGGGCCGACAGCGGGCACACCGTTGTCGTTCGGAGTTGCCGGTGGCTGAAGACCCGGTACGGCGAGAGGAAGGCACGGGCGAGGGGGATGGCACTGCGCCAGGGCGTGCTGGCGCGGGCGCAATCTTAGCAGGGGCAACCGCGTTGCGGTGCCCCGATTTGCCATGTCATTGCAGAGGATGAGCGGTGTGGCAGGATGCCGGGCTCAGGAGTTCGATAGCTGCCGCGGCTGCGTGCGGCGGCGCCAGTTGCCGTCCAGTTTCGACCAGGTCTTGCCGTCGGTCACCGCCAGCAGCTTGCGGCCATCCTTGAAGGTGGCAAGAAAGGTGATTTCCTCGTCCTTGCTGCCCAGCCAGAGCCCGGCGAGCAGGCCCAGCGGGCCGGCCATCAGGCAACCGGCGAAGCCCCAGCCAAGGGCGCTGCCCAGGTTGCGGCTGGTCTCTTGATTGGCGACCTTCATTTCCTTGATGCGTGAGAGCGCGATTTTTTCGCCCGGTGACGGGCTCGCGGCGGTCTTGAGTGTGAGCGATCCATTGCGGTACTCGCCTTCACCTTGCAAGAAATCGCCGGATTGAACCGTGAGTCTTGTCATAGGGGTAATCCAGGTTGAGAGGGCTTGTTGACCAGCGCTTACTCAGCCCCCCGGACACCCCCAAGTCAATCGCCAGGCGACGGAGGGTAGGACATCCGTCAGACGGTTCTGACCTGCATCACTTTGTTGCCCCCCAGCCACCACACCAGCAGGCCGACGACGCCGATCCCCAGCCCGGCGATAACGATGCCGTTCCAGCCCCAGGCCTGGAACAACTGGGTACCCAGCAGCGAACCGCTGGCGCCACCGATGAAATAGCAGGTGATGTAGCCGGCATTGAGACGGTTGCGCGCTTCAGGGCGCAGGGCGATTACCGCGTTCTGGTTGCTGACGTGGACCAATTGCACGGCCAGGTCGAGCAACAGCACACCGGCCAGCAATGCCGCCAGCGAGGTCGGGGCGAAAGCCAGGGGTATCCAGGACAGCAACTGCACCAGCAGACCGACGGTCGTGCCTTGCGCACCCTTGCCTTTATCGGCCAGGCGTCCGCCCCAGTTGGCGGCCAGGGCGCCGGCGGCACCGGCCAGGCCGAACAGTCCGATTACGCCATCGGAATACTGGTAAGGCTCGGCCTTCAGCAGGAACGCCAGGGGCGTCCAGAACAGGGCGAATAGGCAGAAGGAAATTGCCCCAAGCAATGAGCGAAGCCGCAGCACCGGCTCTTCGGCGAACAGCCGGAACACCGAGCCGATCAGCGCCGGATAGGCCAGGCCGGCATGCTGCTGACGTTGCGGCAGTGCGCGATACAGGGCAATGGCGCTGAGGGCCATGAGTGCGGCGGCGAGCATATAGATGCTGCGCCAGTCACCGAGGGTGGCCATGAAACCGGCGGCAGTGCGGGCCAGAAGAATGCCCAGCAGCAGACCGCCCATCAGGGTGCCGACGACCCGGCCGCGTTCGCTCGGCTCGCTGAGTCCGGCGGCCATCGGCACCAGCACCTGGGCCACCACAGAGAACAGGCCGGTGAGCGTGGTGCCCAGCAGCAGCCACGGCAGGCTTGGGGAAAAGGCGCTGATCAACAGGCCGATGGTGGCAATGCTGATCATGCTGACGATCAGGCGGCGCTGCTCGAACAAATCACCCAGCGGCGCCAGGAGGAACAGGCCGGCGCCATAGCTGAGCTGGGCGGCGATGACGATGCAGCCGGCGCTGGCGGTGCTCAGGCCGAAGTGTTCGGCAATGCTGTGCAGCAAGGGCTGGGCGTAATAGTTGCTGGCCACCGCCAGGCCGGTGGCGGTGGCCATGAGCAGGATCAGGGCGCGACTCAGGACGGGTGTGGAACTCATGGGTGCCTCCTTTCAAGAGCCGTCAGTATGGGAAATGCACTAGCATGACGCCAATGCATAGTTGTCATCGGATCAATCTCGAAAGCAGATGGATGAATGAATCTGAAGCAGATCGAATACGCCCTGGCCGTTGCCGAAACCGGCAGCTTCACCGGCGCCGCCGAGCGTTGTCACGTGGTGCAATCGGCGCTTAGCCATCAGATCGCCAAACTGGAAGAACAGCTCGGCACCCGGTTGTTCGAGCGCAGTTCGCGCCGGGTTCGGCTGACCCCGGCCGGCGAGGCCTTCGTGCCTAATGCCCGCATTGCCCTGGATGCGGCGCGGCGGATTGCCGACGAGGTGGCCGCCGCTACCGGTGAAGTGCGCGGGCGCTTGTCCATCGGCGAGATCAGTTCGCTGACCGAACTGGACCTGGTCGATCTGCTGGCCGGCTTTCACCGTGAGTACCCGAAGGTGGATATCCGCTGGTTGATGGGCAAGAGCGAGCTGATGATCGGCGATGTCCGCGAGCGGCGCCTGGACGTGGCTTTCATCGGTGTCTGGCCGGGGGAATCGCTGGACGGGGTCGAGCATCGCCTGCTGGCCAGGGAGGAGCTGGTGGCAGTGCTGCCGCTGGAGCATCGCTTGGTTATCCACAGTTGCTTGTCACTGGCGCAACTGGAGGACCAGCCGCTGGTGGACTTCCAGGCAGGCACCGGTGCACGGCGCCAGACCGACGAAGCCTTTACCGCCGCCGGCCTGCGTCACCGGGTGCAGTTCGAGGTGGGAACCACCAACCTGATCGAGAAATTTGTCCAGCGCGGCCTCGCCCTGGGGCTGGTGGCAGAGCGGGTGGCCGCCGGGTTCCAGCGCGTGAAGGTACTGCCGGTCAGCGATGCGCCGGTGCGTCATGTGTATGCCATCTGGTCGAAGACCCCGACCCCGGCCGCCAGTGCCTTTATCCGCTTGCTGGAACGGCATCTGGCGGCGCGGTGACTGTCAGGCGGCGAAACCGCCGTCGATGGTCAGGCTGGCGCCGGTGATATAGGCCGCTTCCGGGCCCGCCAGGTAGGCGACGAAACCGGCGATTTCCTCGACATGACCGTAGCGCCCGATCGCCATCAGCCCTATCAGGGTGTCGGCGAACTCGCTGTCGGCCGGGTTCATGTCGGTGTCTACCGGGCCGGGCTGCACGTTGTTGATGGTGATGCCACGCGGGCCAAGGTCGCGTGCCAGGCCGCGGGTCAGCCCGACCAGTGCCGATTTGCTCATCGCGTAGGTTGCGCCGCCGGAAAACGGCATGCGCTCGGCATTGGTGCTGCCGATATTGATGATCCGCCCGCCCTGGCCCATATGCCGAAGCGCGGCCTGGGTAGCGACGAAGACGCTGCGCACGTTGACCGCGAGCGTGCGATCGAAATCCTCCAGGCTGAACTCGGCGACATCGCCAAGCGCCAGGACTCCGGCATTGTTGACCAGGATATCGAGGCGACCGAAGTGCCCGGCGGCCAGGTCCACCGCTTGCTGCACGGCGGCGGCGTCAGCGCTATCGGCTTTCAGTGCCAGGGCCTTGCCGCCACCCTGGCGGATCTCGTTCTGCAGCTGTTCGGCGACGTCCTGTGAACTGACGTAGGTGAAGGCCACTGCGGCACCCTGTTCGGCCAGGCGTTTGACGATGGCCGAGCCGATGCCGCGCGAGCCGCCCTGGACCAATGCCACTTTGCCGCTGAGGTTGTGTTGGGTCGACATGCTTGATGCTCCGAAGGAACAAGGCCGGATGCCTTGTGAATGGAACCGAGTATCTGCCTGTGATTACCACTCGATAAGCCGGTAATCGCTATAGTCTGAATAAACCCTAGGTATGGAATCTCCGATGGAAACCTTCACCAGCATCGAGTGTTTTATCCGCAGTGCCGAAGTTGGCAGCTTTGCCGAAGCCGCGCGACGCCTGAGCCTGACGCCTGCGGCCGTGGGCAAGAACGTCGCCGGGCTGGAAGCGCGCCTGGGTGTGCGGTTGTTCCAGCGTAGTACCCGAAGCCTGGCCCTGACCGAGGCCGGCCAGCGTTTTCTTGCCGAGGTGCGTGACAGCTTCCAGACCATCCAGCACGCCGTAACCAACCTGGCAAGCGCTGAAGGGCAACCGGCGGGGACCTTGAAGGTGAGCATGGGCACGGTGTTCGGGCGCCTGTATATCCTGCCGATGCTGGGCGATTTCCTGCGGCGCTATCCGGCGATCACGCCGGACTGGCACTTCGATAATCGTCAGGTGGATCTGATTGCGCAGGGTTTCGATGCGGCCATCGGCGGCGGTTTCGAACTGCCGCCCGGGGTAGTGGCGAGGAAGCTGGCGCCGGCACACCGGATCCTGGTGGCGTCGGCGGATTACCTGGAGGGCTGCGGCGAAATACGCACGCCGGAGGATCTGGCCAGGGCCGACGGTATCCTGATCCGCTCGCCGCAGACCGGACGGGTACGCTCATGGCCGCTGACCAGTCGCTGGCAGGAGCAGAGTCCGTTGAACCTGCGCCAGCGCATGACCATGAGCGATTCCGAAGCGGCCTGCGCGGCGGCGGAGCAGGGCTTGGGTGTGGCACTGGTGAGCATGCCGTTTGCCGTACCATATCTGCAGCGCGGCAGCCTGCGGCGGGTGCTGCCGGACTGGTACGTGGATGACGGCAATATTTCGTTGTACTACGCCCAGCACAGGTTGCTGCCGGGGAAGACCCGGGTGTTCGTGGATTTCCTGATGGAGCAGTTTGTGGTGCAGGGCTTGGCGGGGCGGTTCGATGCGTTGGGCTGATGGCGAATTCAAGGTGCTCTTCCGGGCCTCTATTTCACGGAAATAACGACCAATGCCTGCCGCCCATTCCCCACCACCAGATTCAGTTCATCCTCTTCGAACTTGCCCAGCAACTGCTGCCCCAACGGCGACCGCGGGGTGATCACCGTCACCAGCCCATCGCCTTCGCCAATCTTCAGTCCCGCTGCCTCGGGCCCGAGAAACAGCCACTGCCGGCGCCCGTCCTGATCCTCCAGCAGCACCAGGTTGCTCACCTGGATGCCGCGTTGCGCGTCGTAATCGCGCAAGCTCAGCTGTTGGTAGGCCGAGCGCGCCTGACGGATCTCTTCCATGCGCCGGGCTTGTCCGGTCGCCAGGTAGGAGGCTTCCAGGCTAAGGGTGTCGTATTTGTTCTCGGCGATGTTCTCTTCCGCAGTAGCGGCTTCGTAGGCGGTCTGGGCGGCGCGCCGGATCATGTCCAGGTCGACGTCCAGACGCTCGACGATGGCGTGCAACAGCGTTCGCTTGTCGGGTTCAGCGGCAGAATTCAAGAACATTGGCCCGGCTTTTCTCGGTGGGTGCAGTGCGGTTCTGTTGCAGCCAGAACTGGCATCTGGGATTGGAAAGGTTGCGTGGATTTTTCTCGGCGCTGTCGAAGGCGTCCTCGACCTGCCGGGTTTGCAAGGCCTGTTGGTACTGCTCGAACATCCGATTCTGTTCCGGCGATTGCTCCTGGGCGCCCGGATAGCGAGCGGCCGGCGGCTGTGCCGGCGCCGGCGCAGTGAGCGGCTGGCTGATCACCGAGGCCACTGGTTCGCGCACTTGCGGCACGAACTGCCAGATACCCCAGAGGGTCAGGCCGATAGCGATGAAGCCCAGCCACAGGCCAAGGGCGACACCCAGCGCCAGCGGCAGGATTTTGGCTGAAACCTTGAATGAACGCGGACGGGTTCGGTAGGACATGAAAGCCTCCTGGCCAGGAAAGGGACGGGATTGTCGCACGATGGATCTTTTGTCTGGAGCCGATAATCCGGACAATTGACGATTATTCGTTCGCGGTGCAAGAGGACCTGCCATGAAACCGACCTGGGACATCTTCTGCTGCGTCGTCGACAACTACGGTGATATCGGTGTGACCTGGCGCCTGGCCCGGCAATTGGTTGCCGAACATGGACTGACGGTGCGGCTTTGGGTGGATGAGCCCAAGGCCTTCGTGCGCCTGTATCCGGAGGCGGATGTCGAGGCCCTGTGCCAGGTCTGCGAAGGGGTCGAGGTTCGCCACTGGGAGGCGCAGTGGCACGTGGAGGAGGTGGCCGATGTGGTGATCGGCGCTTTCGCCTGCCAGTTGCCGACGGCCTATATCGAGGCCATGACACAGCGCGCCAGCCCGGTGCTATGGCTGAACCTGGACTACCTCAGCGCCGAAGACTGGGTGGAAGGTTGTCACGGCCTGCCATCGCCGCAGCCGAACGGTTTGCGCAAGGTGTTCTTTTTCCCCGGGTTTACCGAGCGCACCGGTGGCTTGCTGCGCGAGGGCGATCTACTGGAAAGGCGCGAAGCGTTCGACCGAGAGGTGTTTCTGCGCGACATGGGCATTACCCTTCAGCCCGATGCCCGGTTGATTTCGCTGTTTGCCTACGAAAATGGCGGATTGGCCAGCTGGTTCGATGCCCTCGCCGAGGACGCCCGGCCCAACCACGTGCTGGTACCGGAAGGGCGAATCCTGGGTGACGTGAAAACCTGGCTGGCTGTGGATAACCTTGCCGTCGGAGATATCCACAGGCGCGGCGCCCTGACCGTGCAGATCCTGCCTTTCGTCCGCCAGGACGACTACGACCGGCTGCTGTGGAGCTGCGATTTCAACGCAGTACGTGGCGAAGACTCCTTCGTCCGCGCGCAATGGGCCGGCCAGCCGCTGCTCTGGCACATCTATGTGCAGGAAGAGTATGCCCACTGGGAAAAACTCGAAGCCTTTCTCGATCGCTACACCCAGGGCCTTGAGCCCAGCGCTGCGGCGGCACTGGTGGAGCTGTGGCGGGCCTGGAACATGGACCGGGACATGGGCCTGGCATGGAAGCAGCTGTTGCCGCACTGGGATGAACTGGCGTTGCACGCCCGTCGTTGGTGCGCGGAACAGGCCGCCCGGCCGGACCTTGCCAAGGCGCTGGTGCAGTTTTACCGAAATTGGATATGATACGCGGCCTCGATTTTTATAAATCCATCCAGATTCGGATACTTTGTAATGAAAACTGGTAAAGAGCTGAAACCCGGTACCGTACTGCGTATCGACAACGACCCGTGGCTGGTCCAGAAAGCCGAGTTCACCAAGTCGGGCCGTAACAGCGCGATCATGAAGACCAAGCTGAAGAACCTGCTGACCGGCTACAAGACCGAAACCGTCTACGGTGCGGACGACAAGCTGGACGACGTGATCCTGGATCGCAAAGAAGCGACCCTGTCGTTCATCAGCGGTGACACCTACACCTTCATGGACACCACCGACTACACCATGTACGAGCTGAACGCCGAAGACATCGACGCCGTTCTGCCGTACATCGAAGAAGGCATGGAAGACATCTGCGAAGCCGTCTTCTTCGAAGGCCGCCTGGTTTCCGTAGAGCTGCCGACCACCATCAGCCGTCAGGTTGTCTACACCGAAAACGCTGCCCGTGGCGACACCTCCGGCAAGGTCATGAAGCCTGCCAAACTGAAGAACGGTACCGAGATCCAGGTTGCCGACTTCATCCAGATCGACGAGTGGATCGATATCGACACTCGCGACAACAGCTTCAAAGGCCGCTCCAAGAAGTAATCTTCCTGGCGTCCACGAAAAACCCGGCCTTGGCCGGGTTTTTTTGTGCCTGGTGAAAATCAGACGCTCACATGCAGGCGCACATCGACGTTGCCGCGGGTGGCGTTGGAGTAGGGGCAGACCTTGTGCGCTGCGTCTACCAGGGCCTGGGCGTCGGCTTGCTCGAGGCCCGGCAGGCTGATGCGCAGGTCGATATCAAGGCCGAAGCCGCCTTCGATCTGGCCGATGCCGACCTCCGCGGTGATCGCGGTTTCGCCGGGCAACTGGCGCTTGCCCTGGGCAGCAACGAATTTCAGCGCACCGATGAAGCACGCCGAGTAGCCGGCAGCGAACAGCTGCTCCGGGTTGGTTGCTGCACCGCCGGCACCCCCGAGCTCCTTCGGCGTGGCCAGTTTCACGTCAAGGATGCCGTCGCTGGAGAGGGCACGGCCGTCGCGGCCACCGGTGGAGGTTACGGTTGCGGTGTAGAGCGCTTTCATGGGGAGATCCTCGAACCTTGATAAGTGTTTGGCGTTTGGGGCGCCGGCTGGGTACGGGGATAAAGTTAGTTCACAAATATTTAGTGCGCAAGATAAATTTTCAAATTTTTCTCTGCAGCCTCTGCGGCGGGGGCTGACAGCGAAGTCGAAAGCCCCGGGGCAGAGCCGTTAAAGGTTCTTTTGCAATTGCTCGCGCAGCTCCAGCAGTTGCGCTTGCAGTTGTTGCAATTGCTCCATCGACTGGCCGCTGGCACCGAGGATGCAATGCGGGACCCGGCGTGCCTGCTGTTGTAGCTCACGTCCGGCGTCGGTCAGTTCGACGATCACTACCCGTTCGTCTTCACGGCTGCGGGTGCGCTTGAGCAGGCCTTCGGCCTCGAGGCGCTTTAGCAGGGGGGTAAGGGAGCCGGGATCGGTCAGCAGGCGATGGCTGATCTCGCCTACGGTCAAGGCATCCTGCTCCCACAGCACGAGCATCGCCAGGTACTGCGGATAGGTCAGGCCGAGTGCCTGGAGCAAGGGTTTGTACACCTTGGTCATCAGCAGTGATGTGGAATGCAGGGCGAAGCACACCTGGTTGTCGAGGAGCAGTTCGTCACAGCGTTCGGGAGCTGGAGTATCGGCGTTCATGCAGATCCTTTTATTCGTCAGGCTCTTGAATATTAGCACGCAAGTTTTTAGCGCGACTGCCAGCTCAGTTCGCTCTGTAGCGCAAGATCCCAGGGCGGCACCGGGCTAAAACGGCTCTTGAGGAATTGGAGAAGCAAACGGCTGCGAGAGTTCGTTTCATGTTCAAGGCGCAGCGCGTAGACGCCGCTGGTTTCGGCGGCAGGCAGGCCGTTTTCGCAAAACAGCGGCAACAGTTCGCCACGCAGCAGGTATTCGCTGATCAGCCAGGTCGGCAGATGGGCGATGCCGAGGCCGGCCAGGGCGCCGAACAGAAGGGTCTCGGCATTGTTGGCGGTCATGCGCATGCGTGATGGGCGCAGCAGGCGCATCTGTCCGTCCACTTCGAAGCGCCAGGCGAAAGGCGGAGCAAGGCCGTCCCAGTCCAGGCCATCATGTTCGGGCAGCTCGGCGGGGCTGGCCGGCACACCGCGCTGGCGCAGGTAGGCCGGGCTGGCGCAGGCGATGCGCACCATGTAGGCCAGTGGCGTCGCCACCAGGCGGGTGTCGGCCAAGGGGCCGGCGCGCAATACCAGGTCTACCTCGCCGAGATGAGCACCCTGCATATCGACGAAGCTGTCGATCAGGCGCAATTGCACATCGAGCCCCGGATAGGCGACCAGGAAATCGGCGATGGCCGGCGCCAGGTGGCGGCGCCCGAAGGCCGCCGGCGCGTCGATACGGATCAGGCCTTCGGGGGCATTGCTCAGGGAGACGGCCTCGGCCCGGGCCAGGCGCAATTCCTCGACGATACGCCGGGCCCGCTCGGCAAAGGCATTGCCCGCCGGGGTCGGGCGCACTGCATGGGTGCTGCGTACGAACAGGCGGCTGCCCACGGCACTTTCCAGATTGTCGATACGCCGCGCTACCGCCGAAGGGGTCAGGGGATGACGTCGGGAGGCGGCGGAGAAACTGCCGGTTTCAAGAACGTCGAGGAACAGCTTGAACTGCTCGGTGAGGGCGTCGGGGTTCATGGTGATGGGGGGCTTATGCGAAAGTGGCAAAGCCATTGTGCGCTGCTGTGCGTTTCCCCGCTAGCCGCAGATCGGTAGCATGCTTGCCATCAAACAGTGGGTGAGGCCGGCATGATCGAGTGGTTGATGTACATCGTCCTGGGTGCGGTCCTGGGCACCGTGGGTGGTCTGTTCGGTATCGGTGGTGGCTTGATCGCCATCCCGGCGCTGGGGGTGCTGTTTGGCCTGGACCAGCAGTTGGCCCAGGGCACGGCGTTGGTGATGGTTGTGCCCAATGTGATGCTGGCGCTGTGGCGTTATCACCAGCGCAACCGCATCGAGGCGCGGCATGCGGTACCGCTGGCGGCGGCCGGTTTCGTGTTTGCCTGGCTGGGTTCCCTGTGGGCGGTAGGCGTGGATGCGCGGGCAATGCGTATTGGCTTCGTCGCGTTTCTTGTCGCCCTGGCGGCGTGGAATGTGCTGCGGATGTTCATGAAGACGGCGCAGCCTTCCAGCGAGTTGCGCCATCCCTGGCCGTGGCTGGGCGTGCTCGGCAGTTTCTCCGGGGTAATGGGCGGTTTGTTCGGCGTAGGCGGTGCGGTTGTGGCGACGCCTGTGCTGACCAGTGTGTTCGGCACTACCCAGGTCGTGGCCCAGGGCTTGTCGCTGGCCCTGGCCCTGCCGAGCACCGCGGTAACCCTGGCGACCTATGGTTTCCATCAGCATGTGGAATGGTCCATGGGTATTCCGTTGGCAGTGGGCGGCCTGCTCAGCATCAGCTGGGGCGTGAAGCTGGCCCATGCCATGCCGGAGAAGATGTTGCGCTCGCTGTTCTGCGGGTTCCTGGTGATCTGCGCGCTGATGCTTGGTTTCAAGATCTAAAGAGCTACGCGGACGTTGTGGGAGCGGGTTTACCCGCGATTGCAATGGTGGGTTCACTAACGTAATCGCGGGTGAACCCGCTCCCACAGGGGCCGTGTCGCTCCTCAGGTGATCAGCGGCGAACCTGTTTCAGTGTTTCTGCAATCAGGAACGCCAGCTCCAGCGACTGATCGGCATTCATCCGCGGGTCACAGTGCGTGTGATACCGGTCCGACAGCGCATCCTCGGTGATCGGCCGTGCCCCGCCGATGCACTCGGTGACATTCTGCCCGGTCATTTCGATATGGATCCCGCCCGCATGGGTCCCCTCGGCCTGGTGCACCTGGAAGAACTGCTTGACCTCGCTGAGAATCTGCGCGAAATCCCGGGTCTTGTAGCCGCTGCTGGCCTTGATGGTGTTGCCGTGCATCGGGTCCGAGCTCCACAGCACCTGGCGGCCTTCGCGCTCGACGCTGCGAATCAGCCCCGGCAGGTGATCACCGACCTTCTCCGCACCCATGCGCACGATCAGGTTGAGGCGCCCCGGGTCGTTGGCCGGGTTGAGGATATCGATCAGGCGGATCAGTTCCTCGGTGTTCATGCTCGGGCCGACCTTGACCCCGATCGGGTTGTTCACCCCCCGCAGGAACTCGACATGGGCGCCGTCAAGCTGGCGGGTGCGGTCGCCGATCCAGAGCATGTGTGCCGAACAGTCGAACCAGTCGCCGGTCAGGCTGTCCTGGCGCACGAAGGCCTGTTCGTAGTTGAGCAGCAGCGCCTCGTGGGCTGTGAAGAAACTGGTCTCGCGCAGTTGTGGTGCGCTGTCCAGGCCGCAGGCGCGCATGAAGGCCAGGGTCTCGTCGATGCGGTCGGCCAACTGGCTGTATTTTTCGGCGAGTGCCGAGTTGGCGATGAAGTCCAGGTTCCACTTGTGCACTTGGTGCAGGTCGGCGAAACCGCCCTGGGCGAACGCGCGCAGCAGGTTCAGGGTGGCAGTCGCCTGGTGATAGGACTGCAACAGGCGCTCCGGGTCGGGCACGCGGCTTTTCTCGTCGAAACCGATGCCGTTGACGATGTCGCCGCGGTAGGCGGGCAGGGTGACGCCATTGATGGTTTCATCGCCGGCAGAGCGCGGCTTGGCGAACTGCCCGGCCATGCGCCCGACCTTCACCACCGGGCAGCCGGCGGCGAAGGTCATGACGATCGCCATCTGCAGCAGGACCTTGAAGGTGTCGCGGATCTTCGCCGCCGAGAACTCGGCGAAGCTTTCCGCGCAATCACCGCCCTGGAGCAGGAAGGCGCGGCCCTGGGTCACCTCGGCGAACTGGCGACGCAGTTCGCGGGCTTCGCCGGCGAAGACCAGCGGCGGATAGCTGGCCAGGGTCTGCTCGACCTTCAGCAGGTGGGCGGCATCGGGGTAGACGGGTTGCTGCTGGATCGGCAGGGCGCGCCAGCTTTCGGGACTCCAGGGTTGGCTCATCACAGGCTCTGTTGGTTATTGGCTGAGGCGAAGACGCATGCCCGCCATGCTATCACCCGGCACACGCCTTGTTGCACTGCACGCATTGACGGACAATGCCGGCTTTTCGAGGCACCCAGGGTTGCCGGGAGACAGCATGACAGAGCGCGAAGAGCGTCTGCTGGCGCAGGTGCACGATCAGTTTGGCACCATCAGCGTGTACGAGGTCGAGGACTACCGTTTTCTCGAGTTCGGCGAGGCCATCGAGCAGAGCTGCGTATTCACCGCCGATCCCAGCTGGCTGGAGTATGACTACACCCGCGCCATGCTGGTCGGGGCGCTATGCCATGAGCTGCCTGAAAGTGCGCTGTTCCTGGGCCTTGGCGCCGGGACCCTGACCCAGGCTTGCCTGAAGTTCCTGCCACTGGATGACGTCGAAGCCATCGAACTGCGCCCGGACGTACCGCGCCTGGCTATCGAATACCTCGGGCTGGACGATGATCCGCGCCTGTATATCCGGGTCGGTGATGCACTCGAGCTGCTGCCCAGTGCCGAGCCGGCCGACCTGATCTTCGTCGACCTGTATACCGATCACGGTCCGGGCGTAGGCCATCTCGCCTGGGGCTTCCTCGAAGCGTGCCAGAAACGCCTGAATCCCGGCGGCTGGCTGGTGATCAACCAGTGGGCCGGCGATGATGGCCGGCCATTGGGCGCGGCGTTGCTGCGCGGACTGTATTCGCGGCATTACTGGGAACTGCCGGTGAAGGAGGGCAACGTGATCCTGCTGGTGCCGGCCGACCTCGACCAGACCCTCGACACCACCGGGCTGCGCGCGCGTGCCGAGGCCCTGGCGCCGCGCCTGGGGTACTCGTTGCACTACCTGATCGAGGCGATCAGGCCGGCGACCTGAGTAAAACGTTTCAGCGGAAAATCCAGGCAAGGCAGGCCGAAGTACCTCAAGCGCGTCGTTTCAAGGTTCGCGCCTGTCGTTTTCCGAAAAAAACCTCTCACCGAACGAACGAATTCAGGTATAGTGCGCGCCGGTCTTTCAACGGACCTCGTTCAAGGCAGTGCTCTGCGAAGTCAACTTCGCTGCATGTCCGCGTCGCGGACGCTTCCTGGACGTTCTTTTCTTTATCTTCAATCGTTTTCGCAAATCCCCGCCGACAAAGCTGCCAGGGTGACCCTCGGGTCTTACAAGGCATGCGCAGCTTTGGAGCATGGGTCTTTGCGGATGCACTTAGAGGCAGACCCATGACCCAGGAAACCGGCGGCTTCGCCGCTCTCGATCTTAATCCGAATATTGTTGCTGCCGTTCTGGCTACCGGCTACGAAGAGCCGTCCGCCATTCAGCAACAATCGATCCCGATCATTCTCGCCGGTCATGACATGATCGGTCAGGCGCAGACCGGTACCGGTAAAACCGCCGCCTTTGCCCTGCCCATCCTGAACCGCATCGACCCGAGCAAGCGCGAGCCGCAAGCCCTGATCCTGGCGCCAACCCGTGAGTTGGCGCTGCAAGTCGCTACCGCATTCGAAACCTACGCCAAGCAGATGCCGGGCGTGACCGTGGTAGCCGTATACGGTGGTGCCCCGATGGGCCCACAACTGAAAGCCATCCGCAACGGCGCGCAGATCGTCGTGGCGACTCCTGGCCGTCTGTGCGACCACCTGCGTCGTGACGAGAAGGTCCTGGCCACCGTGAACCACCTGGTTCTCGACGAAGCCGATGAAATGCTCAAGCTGGGCTTCATGGACGACCTCGAAGTGATCTTCAAGGCCATGCCGGAAAGCCGCCAGACCGTTCTGTTCTCGGCTACCCTGCCAGCCTCGATCCGTGCCATCGCCGAGCGCCACCTGCGCGAGCCGAAGCACGTCAAGATCCAGAGCAAGACCCAGACCGTGACCGCCATCGAGCAGGCACACCTGATGGTCCACGCCGACCAGAAGGTTTCCGCTGTCCTGCGTCTGCTGGAAGTGGAAGAGTTCGACGCGCTGATCGCCTTCGTGCGTACCAAGCAGGCCACCCTGGACCTGGCCAGCGCCCTGGAAGCCAAGGGCTACAAGGCTGCCGCGCTGAACGGCGACATTGCCCAGAACCAGCGTGAGCGCGTGATCGACTCGCTCAAGGACGGTCGCCTGGACATCGTCGTCGCTACCGACGTCGCTGCCCGTGGCCTGGACGTACCGCGCATCACCCACGTCTTCAACGTCGACATGCCGTACGACCCCGAGTCCTACGTGCACCGTATCGGCCGTACCGGCCGTGCCGGTCGTGAAGGCCGCGCGCTGCTGCTGGTTACCCCGCGCGAGCGCCGCATGCTGCAGGTGATCGAGCGTGTGACCGGTCAGAAGGTTGCCGAGGTTCGCCTGCCGAACGCTCAGGCTGTCCTTGATGCGCGCATCAAGAAACTGACCAACAGCCTGGCGCCGCTGGTTGCCGATGCCGAAGCGACCCATGGCGACCTGCTGGACCGCCTGACCGCCGATATCGGTTGCAGCCCGCGTGCCCTGGCCGCTGCGCTGCTGCGCAAGGCCACCAACGGTCAGGCCCTGACCCTGGAAGCCGTCGAGAAGGAACAACCGCTGGTTCCGAGCTACACCCCGCGTGAGCGTACCGGTGGCGAGCGTTCCGAGCGTAGCGGTGAGCGCGAGCGTCGTGCGCCGATGCCGCTGGGCGAAGGCCGTGCCCGTTGCCGTACCGCGCTGGGCGCGCGTGACGGTATCGCCGCGAAGAACCTGCTGGGTGCCATCCTCAACGAAGGCGGCCTGGCCCGCGAAGCCATCGGCCGCATCCAGGTGCGCGACAGCTTCAGCCTGGTCGAGCTGCCGGAAGAAGGCCTGGATCGCCTGCTGGCCAAGCTCAAGGACACCCGCGTTGCCGGCAAGCAGCTGAAACTGCGCCGTTATCGCGAGGATTGATCCTCGGCTGAATGAAAAAATCCCCGACTGGTTCGGGGATTTTTTTGCCTGTCAGCAGCGGTGCACATGGATCCCTGTGGGAGCTGGCTTGCCAGCGATGAGGCCATCAGAAACACAGAAAAGCTTCAGTCGAACCTGTAGATATCCATCCCCAGCGCCCCAAGGGTAAACCCCTGGTGCTCGATCCCGAACCGCTCCCCGGCCCCCCGGGCGAAGTACAGCGGCAACAGATGCTCATCGCTCGGATGATTGCGTGCCGCAAACGGCGCCTGCCTGCGGTAATCCAGCAACGCATCGCCATCATCGGCCGCGAGTTTCTCCACCATCCAGTCACGAAACGCCAGTGCCCAGGGTGTCGAACCATTATCGGTTGCGCGCCAGTCCAGTTCGCCCAGGTTGTGGGTGATGCTGCCGGAGCCGATCAGCAGGATACCTTCAGCCCGCAGCGAGGCGAGGGCGCGCCCGACCTCTTCCTGGAAGGCCGGACCGCGCAGGCTCGGCAATGACACCTGCACGACCGGGATATCGGCCTGCGGATACATCAGGGACAGCGGCACCCAGGCGCCATGATCGAAAGGTCGTTTGCCATCGAGCCCGGCCGGCATGCCTGCGTCCTTCAGCAGGCCGGTGACCCGCTCGGCCAGCAGCGGCTCGCCGGGCGCCGGGTATTGCACAGCGAACAGTGCGGGCGGGAAGCCACCGAAGTCATGCCAGGTGGCTGGCCGCGCAGCGCTGGCAACCCACAGGTCGTGGCTTTCCCAGTGCGCCGAGACCACGATGATGGCTTTCGGCCGTGGCAGGCTGGCCGCCAGGCGCGCCAAGGCCGGGCCGCTTTCGCCGGGTTCCAGGGCGAGCATGGGGGATCCATGGGAAATGAACAGGCTTGGGAGCATCGCAAACGTCCTGAAGGGTATGATGGCTACCATCTTCAGCTAGATCATTGATCTAATTCCAATATAAGTTTTCGCATTATTTGATCGAAATCCTGGAGTCATCATGCAAGCGGATTTTTGGCACAAGCGCTGGGAGCGCAATCAGATCGGATTCCATCAGGACCAGGTCAACCCCTACCTGGCGCAATATTGGCCAACGCTGGCGATCGACGCGGGCAGCCGGGTGCTGGTGCCCCTGTGCGGCAAGAGCCTGGACCTGGCCTGGCTGGCGGGGCAGGGGCTGCGGGTGCTGGGGGTGGAGTTGTCGCAGCGCGCGGTGGAGGACTTCTTTATCGAACAGCAGTTGCAACCTGAGCGGTACCAGCACGGGGCCTTCAGTTGCTATCGCAGTGAAGGCGTGGAGATCTGGTGCGGGGATTTCTTCGAACTGACGGCCGAGGATGTGGCTGGTTGCGTGGGGCTGTATGACCGTGCGGCGCTGATTGCCTTGCCGCCGGAGATGCGCCAGCGCTATGTGGCGCACTTGGGTGCGATCCTGCCCAAGGGCTGTCGGGGTGTGCTGGTGACGATGGAATATGACCAGTCGAAGCTGGACGGACCGCCGTTCTCGGTGGCCGATGATGAGGTGCAGGCACTGTTTGCCGGACGCTGGCAGGTCAGCCAGGAGGCGGTGCAGGACATCCTTGGTGAGAGCTGGAAGTTCGTGCAGGCGGGCGTCGGTAGCCTGCTGGAGCGGGCCTACACCTTGAGGAGCTGAGTAAGCGGACCCTGTGGGAGCGGGTTCACCCGCGATTGCAATAGTGAATTCGCCACCGCAATCGCTGGCAAGCCAGCTCCCACAGGGGGGCGCGATGTTCCACAAAAAAGCCCGCCTAAGCGGGCTTTCCTGTTACTGGCGTCGATCAACCGCGGCGACGCAGTGCTTCGATGCGGTCTTCCAGCGGTGGGTGGCTCATCAGCAGGCCTGCCAGGCCCTGCTTCAGGCCGCCGTTGATGCCGAACGCATTCAGGGTGCTCGGCATCTGTACCGGTACGCCTTGCTCCGAGCGCAGGCGCTGCAGGGCGCTGATCATCGCTCCGGTACCGGCCAGGCGGGCGCCGGCGTCGTCGGCGCGGTATTCGCGTTTGCGCGAGAACCACATGACGATGATGCTGGCGAGGATGCCCAGGACCAGCTCGGCGATGATGGTCGCGATGTAGTAGGCGATACCCTGGCCCTCTTCGTTCTTGAAGATCACCTTGTCGACGAAGTTGCCGAAGATCCGCGCGAAGAACATCACGAAGGTGTTCACCACGCCCTGGATCAGCGCCAGGGTAACCATGTCGCCGTTGGCGACGTGGCCGATCTCGTGGGCCAGTACGGCACGCACCTCATCGGGAGAGAAACGCTCCAGCAGGCCCTGGCTGACCGCGACCAGGGCATCGTTGCGGTTCCAGCCGGTGGCGAAGGCGTTGGCCTCGTAGGCCGGGAAGATACCCACTTCCGGCATCTTGATGCCGGCATTGCGGGACAGCTCCTCGACGGTTTGCAGCAGCCATTGCTCGTGGCGGGTACGCGGCTGGCTGATGATCTGCGTACCGGTGCTCATCTTCGCCATCCACTTGGAGATGAACAGCGAGATCAGCGAGCCGGCAAAGCCGAACACGGCACAGAACACCAGCAACGAGTCGAGCTTCAGGTCGACGCCGTTGGCCGCCATGATCCCGTTGAAGCCGAACAGGCTCAGGGTGATGCTGGCAACCAGCACGACCGCGAGGTTGGTGGCTACGAACAGCAAAATGCGCATCATGGTTGTTACGTTCTCCAGACGGATAGATATGTAGCGTATGCGGCTATATAAGGTGCGCTTGGTGGCGATTCAACTGGGGGACTATTTCAAACTGTGTACGTGTCTGACAGCCAGGTACACCGACCCAACCCGCGGCTCAGAGCCGCGGGGCGAAAATTCTGACGTGAGGAGGGTCGATACCTGCGTCTTTTCCCACACAGGTATGACTGTAGGTTACTGCCGGTAGGACTTCAGGAAATTTCCGATACGCCCGATGGCCTGCTCGAGATCATCGACCCGTGGCAGGGTCACCACGCGGAAGTGATCCGGGCTCGGCCAGTTGAAGGCGGTACCCTGGACGACCAGCAGTTTTTCCGAGAGCAGCAGGTCGAGCACGAATTTCTCGTCGTTGAAGATCGGGCAGACCTTCGGATCGATCCGCGGGAAGGCGTAGAGCGCACCCATGGGCTTGACGCAGCTGACGCCGGGAATGTCGTTGAGCAATTCCCAGGTGCGGTTGCGCTGCTCCAGCAGGCGGCCCGGCGGCAGGACCAGGTCGTTGATGCTTTGGTAGCCGCCAAGCGCGGTCTGGATCGCATGCTGGGAGGGCACGTTGGCGCACAGGCGCATGTTGGCGAGGATGTCCAGGCCTTCGATATAGCTCTGGGCGTGTTGCTTGGGCCCGGAAATGATCAACCAGCCCGAGCGGAAGCCGGCGACCCGGTAGGACTTGGACAGGCCGTTGAACGTCAGGCACAGCAGGTCCGGAGCGAGGGACGCAGTGCTCACATGGACCGCTTCGTCGTAGAGGATCTTGTCGTAGATCTCGTCGGAGAACACCACCAGGTTGTGCTGGCGGGCCAGTTCGAGCATGCCCAGCAGGACTTCGCGCGAATACACGGCGCCGGTCGGGTTGTTCGGGTTGATGATCACCAGGGCCTTGGTGTTCGGGGTGATCTTCGCCTTGATGTCTTCCAGGTCAGGGAACCAGTCGGCGCCCTCGTCGCACAGGTAATGCACCGGGCGACCGCCGGCCAGGCTCACCGCGGCAGTCCACAGCGGGTAGTCCGGGGCCGGGATCAGCACTTCGTCACCGTTGTTGAGCAGGGCCTGCATCGACATCACGATCAGTTCGGACACGCCGTTGCCGAGGTAGATGTCCTCGATGCCGACGCCTTCGATCTGTTTCTGCTGGCAGTACTGCATCACGGCCTTGCGCGCGCTGAACAGGCCCTTGGAGTCGCTGTAGCCCTGGGCGGTCGGCAGGTTGCGGATCACGTCCTGGAGAATTTCTTCCGGCGCTTCGAAACCAAAGGGTGCCGGGTTGCCGATGTTCAGCTTGAGGATGCGATGGCCTTCCTCCTCCAGGCGCTTGGCGTGCTTGAGCACCGGGCCGCGAATGTCATAGCAGACATTGGCGAGCTTGTTCGATTTGCTGACCTGCATGATGTGATCCCGATAAGAAAAGATCGCCGCCTGGCCCTTGTACGAAAACAGCGTTCGTACAAACCCTGCCGCGCCATGAAAAGGTTTGAAATGCGGGTAATCCGGGTGCCAGACTGTTGCCTGAATTGAGGCGCAATGATACGTCTCGCCCGTGCCGGCGAAAAGAAGCAGCACGGGCTTTTTATTTGACGAGGCCTGCCCATGGAAAAGATCGAGAAAACCCTTGAAGAATGGCGCGCGATGCTCGACCCCGCGCAGTACCAGGTGTGCCGCCTGAAGGGCACCGAACGCCCGTTCAGCGGAAAGTACAACTCGACGAAGACCGATGGCATCTACCATTGCATCTGCTGCAACGCGCCGCTGTTCGACTCGCGCGCCAAGTTCGACTCCGGCTGCGGCTGGCCGAGCTTCTACGAGCCGATCCAGGACAGCGCGATGATCGAGATCCGCGACACCTCCCACGGCATGATCCGTACCGAAGTCACCTGTTCGCGCTGCGACGCGCACCTGGGGCATGTATTCCCGGACGGCCCGCCGCCGACCGGACTGCGTTACTGCATCAATTCCGTGTGCCTGGAACTGGAACCGCGCTGAACGGCGCCTTGCATGAAAGGAGCGTCATATGGCTTTGCTGGACATCCCCTGCACCACCATCAAGGGCGAACAGAAGACCCTGGCGGACTTTCCGGCCAAGGCCGTGCTGATCGTCAATACCGCCAGCCAGTGCGGTTTCACCCCGCAGTACAAGGGGCTGGAAAAGCTCTGGCAAGACTACCGCGAGCGCGGCCTGGTGGTGCTCGGGTTCCCCTGCAACCAGTTCGGCAAGCAGGAGCCGGGGGATGAGCGGGCGATCTCACAGTTCTGCGAGCTGAACTTCGGCGTCAGCTTCCCGCTGTTTCGCAAGGTCGATGTCAACGGCCCGGGCGCCCACCCGCTGTTCGTCGAATTGAAGAAGCGCGCGCCCGGCCTGCTGGGCTCCCAGGGCATCAAGTGGAACTTCACCAAGTTCCTCCTCGACCCGAAGACCGGCACCGTCAGCCGTTATGCCCCTACTACCAAGCCCGAAGCCTTGAACGCCAGCATCGAGGCGCTGCTCAAGTGATCTGTGGCGGGGCCCAGTGGTCGATCATGGCCTCCAGCTCCTCGCGCCGGAACGGCTTGGCCAGATAATCGTTCATGCCCGCAGCGCGGCACCGCTCGCGCTCCTCGGGCATGGCGTTGGCCGTCAGGGCGACGATCGGCAGGTTCGGCCAGCGCCCGCTCTGGCGAATACGGCGGCTGGCCTCGTAACCGTCCATTACTGGCATGTTGCAGTCCATCAGGACCAGGTCGAACTGTTCTTTCTCCAGTTGCTCCAGGGCTTCGGCACCGTGGGCGGCGACGCTCGTTTCGCAGCCCAGCTTGGCCAGCATGCCCTTGGCTACCAGTTGGTTGACCGGGTTGTCCTCCACCAGCAGGATCCGCCCCCGCGACACATTTTTCGGTTGGTCGGGCTGCTTGACCTGGATGCCTTCGTCTACCCGCGTCAGTACCCGGCGCAAGGCCTGGTACAGCGCGCTGCGAGCCAGCGGTCTGGCCTGTTGTTGCAGCGGAGCCAGGCTCGCGGCCTGCTCGCCGGGAAGAAAGTTGCCATAGGCGGTAACCAGCAGGATCGGGGCCTTGCTCGCCGGGCGCAGGGTCAGAACGCAGTCCAGATCATCGGTAATCAGCAGGTCGGGGGTTTCGCCGCCGAGCTCGTCCAGCGAATCCAGGCGCCGATAGTGCAGGCCCCAGTGAGGCAGCAAGGTTTGCAGCAGCTCGGCCAGGCCGCTTTTGGCGTTGCTGATGGCGACCACCTGGCCGTGCAGCGGCTCCGGCACGACCGCCGCGGTATGGCCGGGCAATGGCAGCTCGGCACTGAACTGGCTGCCGAAGCCTGATTCGGAACTGATGCTCAAGCGGCCTTGCATGGCTTCGCAGAGGTTGTTGGTCAGGGTCAGGCCGAGGCCGGTGCCACCGTATTGCCGGGTGATACCGGCGCCGGCCTGGGTGAAAGGCTGGAAAATACGGCTCTGGGCTTCCGGGGCGATGCCGATGCCGGTATCGCAGACATCGATGCGCACACCGCCGCTTTGCGTGCTCAGGCGCACGTCGACCCGACCGAAGCGGGTGAACTTGAGGGCATTGGAAAGCAGGTTGCTGACGATCTGCCTGACCCGGGTCGGGTCGCCCAGCACCATCGAGGGGAATCCAGGGTCGATCAGGCAGGTCAGCTCGACGTTCGGCGCGGTGTTCTGCGACAGCAGGTTGGCGGTGTCTTCCACCAGCGTGCCAAGGTCGAAGGGAATCCGCTCCAGTTCCAGCTGGCCAGCATCGAACTTGGACAGGTCGAGGATATCGTTGAGCAACTCCACCAGCACCTTGCCCGAGTCGTGGGCAATCGACAGTTGCTGGCGCTGCTCGGTGGTCAGCGGGCTGTCCAGCGACAGCGCGATCATGCCCAGCAGGCCGTTGAGCGGCGTGCGGATCTCGTGGCTCATGTTGGCCAGGAACGCGGCGCGGGCCTGGGCCATGTCGAGGGCGCGGCGGCGGGCGTCTTCCAGTTCCAGGTTGGACTGGCTCAGGCGGTTGTTGCTGGCCTTGAGTTCGTTGGTGCGCGCCGAAACGATGTTCTCCAGCTGGTTGAGGTAATCGGTCAGGCGGTTTTCCGCGTTGCGCCGCTGCTGGATCTCGGTGGCCATGGTGACGAACTGCTGGTTGGCAACCTTGACCAGCACGCCGATTTCGTCGTCTTCGTGGCCCACGGGAAAGGGCAGCTTGCCTTGCGCGCCGTTGCGCGGGTCACTGTTGCTCAGGGCGCTGATCACCCGCACCAGCGGCTTGGTCAGCATCATGTAGAACAGCGCCAGGAGAATCCCGGTCAATACCAGGCTGCGCACGAAGCCGTTGAGCAGGGTGACTTCCGCCCGTTTGAGAAAGCGGCTGCCGAAGGCGAAGGTATCGACATCGATATAAAGGGTGCCCAGGTACTCGTCGGGCATATGGCTGAGATACAGGCGGTTGCGAAATTCGCGGTTGTTGCCGAACAGGAAGTCGCTGATGGCCCGGTAGGTGCTTTCCTCGCGGGGGCGCTGCATATCGGCGAGCACGGTATTGTTGTTGTCGACCAGCCGGGCACGGACGATGGCCGGGGATTGCAGCAGGCCGAGGGTCAGCTCCTGGGCCAGTTCGGCATCGATGTTGTAGGCGATGCGCGAGGCGGTGTTGTGGCTGATATCCAGCAGCGCTTGCATCTCGCGGTTGATGGAAGCGTCTTCGCTGGCATAATCGATGCCTATCTGGATGAGACTGAGCAAGGTTCCCAGGATGAAGCCGACGAGGACGGTCAGCCGGGCTTGCTTGTACGACAGGCGATTGGTGAACTTGATATCCATGGTCCCGAGCCAGTTCCACATTCCATGCGCTGCGCAAGCATAGCCGATCAACCCCGGCTGCTGGCATGTACTGTCACACATTCAGCTCGCTCGTTAATGCCTGAATCTGACCGAGGAATTCCCGTGGACTCCCGATTGAATGCGTTTCTCGAACGTGCCGAAACCGTATTGGCGCGTCTCGAACCCTTGTTGCCGATGCCGCGCCCGGACATCGACTGGAACCTGTGCCTGGCGGCGCGCTGGCAGCGCGATGGACGCAGCGGTTTTCTCCTGCCGCTGGAAGTGAGCCTGGACATCCGCCTGTCCGACCTGATCGGTGTCGATCAGCAACGTGAACAGCTTGGACGCAACACCCGGCAGTTCCTCGATGGTATGCCGGCCAACCACGCGCTGCTGTGGGGTTCGCGCGGTACCGGCAAGTCGTCGCTGGTGCGTGCCTTGCTGGCAGAACATGCTGGCGCCGGTCTGCGCCTGATCGAGATCGAGCGCGATCATCTCGCCGACCTGCCGCGGGTGGTCGAACAGTTGCAAAGGCTGCCGCAGCGCTTCGTGCTGTTCTGCGACGACCTGTCGTTCGAAGCCGGGGAGGGCGATTACCGGGTGCTCAAGAGCGTACTTGACGGCTCCCTGGAACAGGCGCCGGACAACGTGCTGTTGTATGCCACGTCCAATCGCCGCCACCTGGTGCCGGAGAAGCAGAGCGACAACGAGAACTGGAAGATGATCGACGGCGAGCTGCATCCCAGCGAGGCGGTGGAAGACAAGATCGCCTTGTCCGATCGTTTCGGCCTGTGGCTGTCGTTCTATCCGTTCAGCCAGGAGCATTTCCTGAATGTCGTCGAGCACTGGATAGGCCAGCTGGCCAAGGGCCCCGGCCTGGTCTGGCAGCGCGACGAAGAACTGGACAAGGCCGCGATCCGCTGGGCAACCGGCCGCGGCAACCGTAATGGCCGTTGTGCCTATCAGTTCGCCCGCTATTGGGTCGGACTCAAACTGCTGGAGCAACACAAATGATCGATTTGAATGCGGCAGGCGCCGGACTGGGTGGTTACGCCCTGCTGGCGGCGCAGCTGGAAGCCTTGCTTTCCGGCGAGCGCGACTTCATTGCCAATGCCGCGCAGTTTTCCGCGTTCCTGTACAACCAGGTCGATGACCTGAACTGGGCAGGGTTTTACCTGAACCGGGATGGTGAACTGGTGCTCGGCCCGTTCCAGGGCCAGGTGGCCTGCGTGCGCATTGCCTTCGGGCGTGGCGTGTGCGGCGCTGCCGCTGCAAGCCTGGAGACCCAGCGGGTCGAGGACGTGCACGCCTTTCCCGGGCATATCGCCTGCGACAGTGCGTCCAACAGCGAACTGGTGATTCCGCTGGTCAAGGACGGTCGGCTGATTGGTGTGCTGGACCTGGACAGTCCGAAGCTGGCTCGATTTGGCGCGGAGGATCAGGCGGGGCTGGAGCGGTTGGTGGAGATTTTCCTGCAGGCGACGGATTGCTGATTCTCGAGATTTGATTCCGGGCTGATGGCCTCATCGCTGGCAAGTCGGAGCGCCGCACCGCAGCTCCCACAGTGTCCTGCGGTGCCTGTGGGAGCTGCGGTGCGGCGGTCCGACTTGCCAGCGATGAGGCCATCAGCAACAGCGGAAATCTACAGCTACGATATCAGTCGTAGATGACTTTCTTCTTCCAGTTCTCTTCTTCGTCGGTCTTCAAGCCCTCGGTGAGGGCGTTGGTGTCGTCGGCGGTCGGTTCGATGGTATCCAGGACCATGGAATTGGCCCGGTTCAGCATCTTTTCCATGTATTCCAGCTGCTCCCGGTATTGCGCGGGCTCCGGTTGCTTGCGCAGGTACTGCACGCCGCGCTCGAAGGCCAGGCGGGCATGCCCGGGCTGGTTCTGCTGCAGTGCGGCCTGGCCGAGGTTATTGAAGAACTCGATATGCAGCACCACCAGGATGTGGCGGATTTCCTTGACCCAGTACTTGGCTTCGTTGGTAGCCAGGAAGCCTTCCTGGCAGGCGCGCACTACCTGGCTGTGCAGCGCCTCCAGCAGGAAGCGGATGTCCTTGGCCTTGGCTTCGGTCTGGATCGGCGAAGGCGGGTTGGTTACCGGGAGCGATTCGCCCTGGGCGATCAGGGTATCCAGTTCGCCGATACGCGTGCGAATGGCGTCGTTGTTCTTGTCCAGGGCCAACTGGCGCTGGTTGAGGTTGAGTTCGAGGCGGGTCAGCAGCAGCTTGAGGGCTGGGGTCATCAGCTGGCCGGGAAAGGTTTCGGTGATCTCGCCCACGCGCCGCAAGCGGTCGGCCAGCTCGACCTTGAGTCGCGCGCGTTCCAGCTTGTTGTTCTCGACCACATTGTTGAGATAGCCGATCACGATCAGTAAGGCGATACCCGCCACTATAAGCAGGGTAATCATTAGTGGTGTCACCGTTCACGCCTCGTCAGTCAGGTATACCGATTGAGTGTAGTGGCTTCCCATTTGCCCGGATAGAGCAGTTTGGCAGAAGCCGGCCGGGGATTGATGGCAATTTGCCGTGAGTCACAGTTGGACAACTCATTCCCTGCTTTTTCTTTGTCGGCAGCGTCGGACAATTCAACAGGGCGCGGGCCTTGCGGAGGTCTGAAAACTGCCCGAAGTCATTGATTTAAATAAATTTCTAATTTGGGGTTGACGACCCTGAAAAGCCCCCCTAGAATGCGCGCCACTTGCAGCGTAAAGCAGACAGCGAAACGCGGCAGGGAGTGAAAAGTTGTAGCGTGTCCCCTTCGTCTAGTGGCCTAGGACACCGCCCTTTCACGGCGGTAACAGGGGTTCGAGTCCCCTAGGGGACGCCAATGCGGGAATAGCTCAGTTGGTAGAGCACGACCTTGCCAAGGTCGGGGTCGCGAGTTCGAGTCTCGTTTCCCGCTCCAATTTACAAAGGTTTCGCCTTCATGGCGGGGCTTGTAAAAAATCCAGTTTTGAAGCCCATGCTTTCGATGCTGGTCACTGAATCAAGCGACTGCTCGTTTCAGGAAGAGTCCCCTTCGTCTAGTGGCCTAGGACACCGCCCTTTCACGGCGGTAACAGGGGTTCGAGTCCCCTAGGGGACGCCAATATGCGGGAATAGCTCAGTTGGTAGAGCACGACCTTGCCAAGGTCGGGGTCGCGAGTTCGAGTCTCGTTTCCCGCTCCAAATATGGCGCTACTGGATCTTCGGGTCGGGTAGCCAGAAAAAAAGGACCTTCGGGTCCTTTTTTCGTTTTTGTCGGAAAAATCCCAGGCATGACGCGGACCTTGTGGGAGCGGGTTTACCCGCGATTACGGTGGCGAATTCACCGGCGTAATCGCGGGTAAACCCGCTCCCACAAGGTCCGCGTCATGCTTTCGCTCAGTGCTTGCTGTCCTGCTCGGACATGCTCAGCAACTGCTTTTCCTGGTTCCAGTCGAACGGCTCGTCGTTCTGCTCCGCAGCGTAACGGCGTTCTTCCAGCTCCTGGTACAGGTCCAGTTCTTCATCCGGCATGAAGTGCAGGCAATCACCACCGAAGAACCACAACAGGTCCCGCGGTACCAGGTGGGCGATCTGTGGATAACGCTGGATGACCTGGCACATCAGGTCCTGGCCCAGGTACTGGCTTTCCAGCGGGTCCTGCGGCAGTTGTTCCAGCAGTTCGTCGAAGCGTTCGAGGAACAGGGCGTGGCTCTCTTCCGGTACCTGCTCGGCTTCGCCCAGGGCGGCGAGGATGCTGCGCAGGTGTTTGAGCAGGACAAGGTGGTAGTCCAGGTGTGCATTGGCCATGCGGGCGATCCTCCAAAGCAAAAACGGGCGCGGGAGTATAAGGCCCCCCGCGCCCGATGTCCCGGTCGGATGACGATCAGCGCACCTTGCCGGTGCTCGGTAGCAGTTCCTCCTTGGTGAAGGCATCGACATCGATGACCTTGCGCCGCGCCGCTTCGGCCTCACGCAGTTTTTCCGCTTGTGCCGTGTCCAGCGCACCGCTGCGCAGCGCCGCGTCGATCAGCGACTCGCCGGCATCGACTGTGAATTCTCTGTTTTTCAGGGCATGGCGCAGGTTCTTGTGGGCGTCGGCACTGTCGCCCAGCAACTGGCTGGCGTGCTGCAGCGCGCCTACCGGATCTTCTGGATCGGTCGGGCGGTAGCAGCCGTCGAGCAGCGCTTCCAGCGCGGGGTCCCCGGCACTGCGACCAATCAGTTCGGCGATTTCCGCGTCCAGTTCGTCGCTTGGCCCTGTATGCCGGCGGCCAAACGGGAACACCACCAGGCGCAACGCGCAGCCGAGCAGGCGGTTGGGGAAGTTGCCGAGCAGCCGGTCCAGCGCCTGTTCCGCCTGGCCGAGGCTTTCTTCCATAGCCCAGCGCAGCAGGGGCTGCAGGTGCGAAGGGGAATTCAGGTCGTGGTAGCGCTTGAGCGCTGCCGAACCCAGGTACAGGTAGCTGAGAACATCACCCAGGCGCGCCGACAGGCGCTCCCGGCGTTTAAGTTCGCCACCGAGCAGCATCATGCACAGGTCGGCAAGCAGGGCAAAGGCTGCGGCCTGTCGGTTCAACGCGCGGAAGTAGCCCTGGCTCAGCGGGTCGCCGGGGACTTTCTCGAAATGCCCGAGGCCCAGCCCCAGCACCAGGGTGCTGGCCGCATTGCCGACGGCGAAACCGATATGCTGCATCAGCAACCGGTCGAATTCATGCAGCGCCTGGTCACGGTCCTCGCGCCCGGCGAGGGCCATCTCCTTGAGTACGAACGGATGGCAGCGGATCGCGCCCTGGCCGAAGATCATCAGGTTGCGCGAAAGAATGTTGGCGCCCTCCACGGTAATGAAGATCGGCGCCCCCTGCCAGTTGCGGCCCAGGTAGTTGTTCGGGCCCATGATGATGCCCTTGCCGCCGTGGATATCCATGGCGTGCTGGATGCACTCGCGGCCGCGCTCGGTGAGGTGGTACTTGAGGATGGCCGACAGCACCGAGGGCTTTTCGCCCAGGTCCACTGCCTTGGCGGTGAGCAGGCGGGCGCTGTCCATCAGCCAGGCGTTGCCGCCGATGCGCGCCAGGGATTCCTGGATGCCTTCGAAGGCCGCCAGGGGCACGTTGAACTGTTCGCGGATCCGGGTGTACTGGCCACTGACCAGGCTGGTGAACTTGGCCGCGCCGGTACCCACGGCCGGCAGCGAGATCGACCGGCCTACCGACAGGCAGTTCATCAGCATCATCCAGCCCTTGCCGAGCATGGCCTGGCCGCCGATGAGAAAGTCCAGCGGGATGAACACGTCCTTGCCTTCGTTGGGGCCGTTCATGAACGCCGCGCCGAGGGGCAGATGGCGCTTGCCGATCTCGACGCCGGGCGTGTCGGTGGGGATCAGCGCCAGGCTGATGCCCGGTTCGTCTTCATCGCCCAGCAGGTGCTCGGGGTCGTACGCCTTGAAGGCCAGGCCGAGCAGGGTTGCGACAGGTCCGAGGGTGATGTAGCGCTTTTCCCAGTTCAGGCGCAGGCCGATGACTTCTTCGCCTTTCCACTGGCCTTTGCAGATGATCCCGGTGTCCGGCATCGCACCGGCATCAGAGCCGGCGAGTGGGCCGGTCAGGGCGAAACAGGGAATTTCTTCGCCACGGGCCAGGCGCGGCAGGTAGTGGTTGCGCTGCTCATCAGTACCGTAATGCAGCAGCAATTCTGCCGGGCCGAGCGAGTTGGGAACCATCACGGTCGAGGCCAGGTCACCGCTGCGGGTTGCCAGCTTCATCGCCACCTGGGAATGGGCGTAGGCGGAAAAACCTTTGCCGCCGTACTCCTTGGGAATGATCAGGGCGAAGAATCCGTGGGTCTTGATGTGCTCCCAGGCCTGTGCTGGCAGGTCCATGTCCTGACCGATCTGCCAATCGCTGACCATGGCGCAGAGTTCTTCCGTGGGGCCATCGATGAAGGCCTGTTCTTCCGCGGTGAGTTCAGGCTTCGAGTAGCCCAGCAGGGTGTCCCAGTTCGGTCGGCCGCTGAACAGTTCCCCGTCCCACCACACGGTGCCGGCGTCTATGGCTTCGCGCTCGGTGACCGACATCGGCGGAAGGGTGCGCTGGAACCAGGCGAACAGCGGCGCGGTGAGCAGCTTGCGGCGCAGGTCTGGAAGCAACAGGGGCGCGGCGATGGCGGCGACCACCAGCAACAGCACGAAGATCAGCCAGCCCGGTGCCTGAGAAAAGATGCCCATGGCAACCACATAGGCCGCCACCAGTGCCAGGGCGGGCAGGGCGGGGGTACGGCGATGCGCGAGCCAGGCGGCCCCGAGTACGAGCACAAGCAACCACAACAGCAACATAGTCTTTCCTCCTGGAAACCTTTCACGTGTCAGGACATCCGTCAGAGCGTAGTCGGTCTCTGCGCAACGGCCTCGTCTGAACAGTGACAGGTCCTTTCCAAAGGAGTTCGGCAGCGGTTGCCTGGGCAGCGCGCTGGGGTAGACTGGGCCTCCCTCGCAGGTAACAGGATGTAAAAATGCTCAAGATCTGGGGTCGGAAAAATTCCAGCAACGTGCGCAAGGTGCTGTGGTGCGCGCAGGAGCTGGGGTTGCAGTACGAGGCGGTGGATGCCGGTGGAGCGTTCGGCGTGGTCAACGAGCCGCACTACCGCGCACTCAATCCCAATGGCGTGGTGCCAACGATAGAAGACGACGGGCTGGTGCTCTGGGAGTCCAACACCATCGTGCGCTACCTGGGTGCCAGGTACGCTCCCGGTACCTCCTGGTATCCCGAGGATCCGGTGGTGCGGGCCAAGGCGGAGAAATGGATGGACTGGACCACCTCGTCCCTGGCCACGCCGTTCCGCCCCCTGTTCTGGGGCATCCTGCGCACGCCACCGGACCAGCAGGACTGGGTGGCGATCAACGCGGCGCAAAAGGCCTGTGCACAATTGCTGTCGATCGCCGACGAGGCCCTGGCCTCTCAGCCGTTCCTGTCCGGCCAGGAAGCGGGCATGGGCGACATCCCCTTGGGCTGCTTCGTCTACGCCTGGTTCGAGATGCCCATCGAGCGTCCGCAGATGCGTCATCTGCGCGCCTGGTACGACCGTCTGCGTGAGCGTCCGGCCTACCAGGCGGCGGTGATGACCGCGTTGACCTGATCGTTTCGCTCGATGTGATAGTTAATATCGATAGAGTTGACTGTACTTGTGCGGCCAAGGTGAGCACCATGGCCGCATTTATCCTGGCCGGTATGCCGGCACAGGCAGATTTCCCGAACAATTCCAAAGGTACGCGGACCCGCCATGAGTTCAGCCCTGTCCATTCGGCAGCTAACCAAGACCTACGGCAACGGCTTCCAGGCCCTCAAGGGCATCGACCTGGATGTCGCCGAGGGCGACTTCTTTGCCTTGCTGGGCCCCAACGGTGCCGGCAAATCCACCACCATCGGCATTCTTTCGACCCTGGTGAACAAGACCAGCGGCAGCGTCAGTGTCTTCGGACATGATCTCGATCGCCAGCCTGCCGCGCTCAAGCGCAGCATCGGCGTTGTGCCCCAGGAGTTCAACTTCAACCAGTTCGAAAAGACCTTCGACATCGTCGTGACCCAGGCGGGTTATTACGGCATTCCGGCGAAGGTCGCCAAGGAGCGCGCCGAGCAGTACCTGACCCAACTGGGCCTGTGGGAAAAGCGCGACGTGCCTTCCCGCTCGCTGTCAGGCGGCATGAAGCGCCGCCTGATGATCGCCCGGGCGCTGATCCATCAGCCGCGCCTGCTGATCCTCGACGAGCCCACGGCCGGTGTCGACATCGAGCTGCGCCGGTCGATGTGGAGCTTCCTTACCGAACTGAACCAGCAGGGCATTACCATCATCCTCACTACCCATTACCTGGAGGAGGCCGAGCAGCTGTGCCGCAACATCGGCATCATCGACCACGGCACCATCGTCGAGAACACCAGCATGCGCCAGTTGCTGGGCAAGCTGCATGTCGAAACCTTCGTCCTCGACCTGCGCCATGACCTGGCCCAGGCACCGCAACTGGCCGGCTACCCGTGTCGCCTTATCAATGCCCATACCCTGGAAGTCCAGGTGGACAAGGATGCAGGCATTACCGCGCTGTTCACCCAGCTGGCCCTGCAGAACATCGAAGTGACCAGCCTGCGCAACAAGACCAACCGTCTCGAGGAGCTGTTCGTGTCCCTGGTTGAAAAGAATCTGTCCAAGGTGGCGATATGAGTTCGGAACTGCGCGCCAACCTGGTCGCCCTCAACACCATCGTCTACCGCGAAGTACGCCGTTTCACCCGGATCTGGCCGCAGACCCTGCTGCCGCCGGCGATCACCATGGTCCTGTACTTCGTGATCTTCGGTAACCTGATCGGCCGCCAGATCGGCGACATGGGCGGCTTCAGCTACATGGAGTACATCGTGCCGGGCCTGATCATGATGTCGGTGATCACCAACTCCTACGGCAACGTGGTTTCCAGCTTCTTCGGCAGCAAGTTCCAGCGCTCGATCGAGGAACTGATGGTCTCGCCGGTGTCGCCGCACACCATCCTGATCGGCTACACCCTGGGCGGTGTCCTGCGCGGTCTGGCGGTCGGGGTGATCGTGACGCTGCTGTCGCTGTTCTTCACCCATCTGCAGGTGCATCACCTGGGTATCACCGTGCTGGTGGTGCTGCTCACCGCGACCATCTTCTCGCTGCTCGGCTTCATCAATGCGGTGTTCGCGCGCAATTTCGACGATATCTCGATCATCCCGACCTTCGTCCTGACGCCGCTGACCTACCTGGGCGGGGTGTTCTACTCGATCAACCTGCTGCCGCCGTTCTGGCAGACCGTGTCGCTGGCCAACCCGGTGCTGCACATGGTCAATTCTTTCCGCTACGGCATCCTCGGCGTGTCCGATATCCGCATCGGCGTTGCCATCACCTTCATGTTGATCGCCACTGCCGTGCTGTATTTCGGCTGCGTCCGGCTACTGGTCAGTGGGCGCGGAATGCGCAGCTGATCTTGCCTTGCGCCGGCGCCACTGCCTGCCCACCCACCAGCGCCAATAGAGCATGGTCAGGCAGTAGGCGAGGGCGCCGAGCAGCAGCCCGCAGACCACCGAGCCGAGCAGGAAGGGTTGCCACAGGGTCGACAACTGCTCGGTGATCCAGTCGAAGGTGATTTCCTCGGGCAGGGTGCGCGGGGGGATGCCCATGAGCCAGGCGCCCATCTGGTAGGTGCAGTAGAACACCGGGGGCATGGTGATGGGATTGGTCAGCCAGACCAGGCTGACGGCGATGGGCATGTTGCCGCGCACCAGGATCGCCAGGCTGGCCGCCAGCAGCATCTGCATCGGGATCGGAATGAACGCGGCGAACAGGCCTACCGCCATGGCCCGGGCCACCGAATGGCGGTTCAGGTGCCAGAGGTTGGCGTCATGCAGCAGCCGACCGAGAAAACGTAAGGATTTATGTTCCCGGATGCTCGTCGGATCGGGCATGTAGCGTTTGAAAAGTCGACGCGGCATGTGGGGTCTCGGCGTTCGGAAGGGGCAAGTATGCACGTATTACAAACTGTGCCCATTCAGACTTTGTGACAATTAATAAGTGAGCCCCGCTTCGCCTTGGGCTAAGCCTGCGAGGTCATGGTTTTATCCGGGGTTCAACCGATGCGCACAGGGATGTTGGCGCTCTCGCTCGGGCTTTTGTGTCCGATCTTTCTGACCGCGTTGCCGTCCGTCGGAGCGCTTTCGGTCCTCGCCGTGCTGTGCCTGGTTTGCCTGTGGCGGCGCTTGTTCCCTCTGGCGTTTTTCCTCTTCGGGGTGTGCTGGTCCAGCCTCTGCGCACAAAGCGCGCTGGATGATCGCCTGGCGCATCAGCTCGATGGCCGGACCTTGTGGATCGAGGGGCGGGTGGTCGGTTTGCCGGAGCAGGGTGGACAGCGGGTGCGCTTCGAGTTGCAGGACGCGCAATCACGCCGTGCCGAATTGCCGCGCCGCCTGCGCCTGACCTGGCAGGACGGCCCGGCGCTCAACAGCGGCGAGCGCTGGCGCCTGGCGGTCAATCTGAAACGGCCGCAAGGCCTGCTCAATCCTCATGCCGCGGATGCCGAGGCGATGCTGCTGGCCCGCGGCATCGGCGGGCTGGGCTCGGTCAAGGATGGTGTGCGCACGGCGCCGGCCAGTGGTGCCTGGCGCGATGGTATTCGCCAGCGTTTGCTGGCGACACCGGCAAATGGCCGGGAGGCGGCGCTGGCGGCCCTGGTGCTGGGCGATGGCGCCGGCCTGGCGCGGGAAGACTGGAACGTCCTGCAAGCTACCGGCACCGTGCACCTGCTGGTGATTTCCGGCCAGCATATCGGCTTGCTGGCCGGGTTGGTCTATGCCCTGGTGGTCGGCCTGTTCCGCCTCGGCTGGTGGCCGCAGCGCCAGCCCTGGTTGCCCTGGGCCTGCGGGCTGGCGTTCGCCGCTGCGTTGGGCTACGGCGTGCTGGCCGGGTTCCAGGTCCCGGTGCAGCGTGCCTGCATCATGCTGGCGGTCGTGCTGCTCTGGCGTTTGCGCTTTCGCCATCTCGGGGTCGCCTGGCCGTTGCTGATCGCGCTGAACGGCGTGCTGCTGTTCGAGCCGCTGGCAGCGCTGTTGCCGGGCTTCTGGCTATCGTTCGGGGCCGTTGCGGTACTGGTCATGGTGCTCGGCGGTCGATTGGGACGCTGGCCGATCTGGACGGCCTGGGGGCGGGTGCAATGGTTCATCGCCATCGGTCTGCTGCCGCTGCTGCTGGCGCTGGGTTTGCCGGTCAGTCTCAGCGCGCCGCTGGCCAACCTGGTGGCGGTGCCCTGGCTGAGCATCCTGGTGCTGCCGCTGGCCCTGGCGGGAACCTTGCTGTTGCCGCTGCCCTTGGTCGGCGAAGGGCTGCTCTGGCTGGCGGGCGGTTTGCTCGGATGGTTGTTCGACCTGCTCGGCTGGATGGCGGCCTGGCGTCCGGCCTGGATTCCACCGGCATTGCCGCTGTGGAGCTGGCTGCTGGTCTGCCTGGGCGCGTTTCTGTTGTTGCTGCCGGCAGGGTTGCCGATGCGCCAGCTGGGTTGGCCCCTGTTGCTGCTGGCCGGCTTCACCCCGCGAGCTGCCGTTCCGCCGGGGCAGGTGGATGTCTGGCAACTGGATGTCGGCCAGGGGCAGGCGTTCGTTCTGCGCACCCGGGACCACGCCTTGCTCTACGACGCCGGTCCCGCGCGAGGCGATGTGGATCTTGGCGAGCGGGTGGTGGTGCCGACCCTGCTCAAGCTTGGCATTCGCCGGCTGGACCTGATGTTGATCAGCCATGCCCACGCCGACCATGCCGGTGGTGCCCTCGCAGTGCAGCGTGGCTTGCCGGTGGGTCGGGTGGTGGTCGGTGAGCCGGATCCGTCCTGGCCGGCCGATGCCTGTGCCAGTGGCGAGGCCTGGGTGTGGAACGAGGTGCGCTTCTCACTCTGGCAATGGCAGGGCGCGGATGACAGCAACCAGCACTCCTGCGTCCTGAAGGTGGAGGCCTCCGGTGAAACCCTGCTGTTGGCCGGCGATATCGACCGCTTCGCCGAGCAGGCCTGGCTGCAAGACTTCCAGGCCGGGCCGGTGGATTGGCTGCAGGCGCCGCATCATGGCAGCCGGACCTCGTCCAGTGCCGCTTTCTTGGATGTGCTGCGGCCTCGCGGGGTGTTGGTTTCCCGTGGTCGGCACAATGGCTTCGGCCATCCGTCGCCGCTGGTAACGGCCCGCTACGCCGCGCGGCATATCGCTGTCTACGACAGCGCCGTGCTCGGTGCGGTGCATCTGCGCCTGGGCAGCTTCGGCAGCGCGCGTGGCGAGCGCGAGCGGGGCAAATTCTGGCGCGATCCGACATGACAGCCTTCGGCAGCCATGGCCCCCTATGGTAGAGTGCAGAACTTTTTCCGAGGGGGTCCTTACAGTGTGGGAATTGGTCAAGTCCGGTGGTTGGATGATGCTGCCGATCATTCTGAGTTCCATCGCCGCCATGGCTATCGTTGCCGAACGCCTGTGGACCCTGCGTGCCGCCCGCGTGACCCCGCCGCACCTGCTTGGGCAGGTCTGGCGCTGGATCAAGGACAAGCAACTGAGCACCGAGAAGCTCAAGGAGCTGCGGGCCGATTCGCCGCTGGGCGAGATCCTCGCCGCCGGCCTGGCCAATTCCCGTCATGGTCGCGAAATCATGAAGGAATGCATCGAGGAAGCCGCCGCCCGGGTCATCCATGAGCTGGAGCGCTATATCAACGCCCTCGGCACCATCGCCGCCATGGCACCGTTGCTCGGCCTGCTCGGCACCGTGCTGGGGATGATCGACATCTTCAGCTCGTTCATGGGCTCGGGCATGACGGCCAACGCAGCCGTGCTCGCCGGCGGCATTTCCAAGGCGCTGATCACCACCGCCGCAGGCCTGATGGTCGGCATCCCGGCGGTGTTCTTCCACCGATTCCTGCAGCGCCGCATCGATGAGCTGGTGGTGGGGATGGAGCAGGAGGCGATCAAGCTGGTCGAAGTGCTGCAGGGCGACCGCGATGTCGACCTGGCCGGGGGCAAAGCGTGAAATTCCGGCGCAAGCAACGCGAGAACGTGGATATCAACCTGGCGTCGTTGATCGACGTGGTGTTCATCCTCTTGCTGTTCTTCGTGGTCACCACCACCTTCACCCGCGAGACGCAATTGCGCGTCGAACTGCCGGAAGCCTCCAGCGGCGCGCCGATGCCGGAATCCGAGCAGAAACTGGTGGAAATCACCATCAGCGCCGAAGGTGTCTATTCGGTGAACAATCACCTGCTGCCCAAGAGCGACCTGGCGACCCTGACCGAGGCCCTGCAGAAGGAGTCTGGCGGTGATACCAAGCTGCCGCTGGCGATCAGCGCCGATGGCAAGACTCCGCACCAGGCGGTGGTGACGGCAATGGACGCGGCCGGCAAGCTCGGCTTCAGCCATTTGCGCATGACCACGGTCGAGGCCGCACCGGGGACGCCCTGATGGCTTTCTCGGATCGCCTGCTGGAGGCCTGGTACAAGGGCCACCCGCTGCTCGCCCTGCTGTCTCCTCTCGAAGCCCTCTACCGCAGGATCGTGCGCGGCAGGCGCCAGCGCTTCCTGGCAGGCGAGGGCCGCATCTACCGCGCGCCGGTGCCGGTGCTGGTGGTGGGCAACATTACCGTGGGCGGCACCGGCAAGACGCCGCTGATCCTGTTTCTCGTCGAGCATTTTCGTCAGCGCGGGCTGAAGGTCGGCGTGGTCAGCCGTGGCTATGGCGCCAGACCGCCGCAATTGCCCTGGCGGGTGCGCGCCGACCAGCCAGCCGCCCACGCCGGCGACGAACCCCTGCTGATCGTGCAGCGCAGCGGTGTGCCGCTGATGATCGACCCCGACCGCTCCCAGGCCGTGCGCGCCTTGCTCGAGGCCGAGCCGCTGGACCTGATCCTGTGTGACGACGGTCTGCAACATTACCGCCTGGCCCGCGATCTGGAGCTGGTGCTGATCGACGCCGCCCGCGGTCTCGGCAATCGCCGCTGCCTGCCCGCCGGTCCGCTGCGCGAACCGGTGGAGCGCCTGGGCGAGGTCGATGCCCTGCTGTACAACGGTGCGCTGGCCGATCGCGACGACGGTTACGCCTTTACCTTGCAACCCACGGCGCTGGTCAACCTGCGCAGTGGCGAGCGCCGGCCGCTGGATCATTTTCCCGCTGGGCAGGCGCTGCATGCGGTGGCCGGTATCGGCAATCCGCAGCGCTTCTTCGATACCTTGCGCACGCTGGGCTGGGCTCCCGTCGAGCATCCTTTCGCCGATCATGCCGTGTTCAGCAGCGAAGCCCTGGCGTTCGTGCCATCGCTGCCGCTGGTGATGACCGAGAAGGATGCCGTGAAATGTCGCAGTTTCGCCGGGGATGACTGGTGGTATCTTGCCGTCGATGCGCAGCCGTCGCCGGCCTTCGTGAGCTGGCTCGACGAGCGACTGGCGCGACTGCTGCCGGATAGCCGGCAACCCTGATCTATTTCGTTTCGGCCACAGGCCTGAGGAACACACCATGGACACCAAACTGCTCGATATCCTCGCTTGCCCGATCACCAAGGGCCCGCTCAAGCTCAGCGCCGACAAGACCGAGCTGATCAGCAAGGGTGCCGGCCTGGCCTATCCGATCCGCGACGGTATCCCGGTGATGCTGGAAAGCGAAGCCCGTACCCTGACCGACGATGAGCGCCTGGACAAATGAGCCTGGCCTTTACCGTAGTGATCCCGGCGCGGCTGCGTTCGACGCGCCTGCCGAACAAACCGCTGCTGGCGATCGCCGGCAAGCCGATGATCCAGCATGTCTGGGAACAGGCGCGCAAGAGCAGCGCTGCCCGCGTGGTCATCGCCACCGACGATGCCAGCATCGTCGAGGCCTGCAAGGCCTTCGGTGCCGAGGTCCTGCTGACCCGCGCGGACCACGAATCCGGTACCGACCGCCTGGCCGAAGTGGCGGCCGCGCTGGACTTGCCTGCCGATGCCATCGTGGTCAACGTGCAGGGCGACGAGCCGCTGATCCCGCCGTCGATCATCGACCAGGTGGCCGCCAACCTGGCTGCCCATCCGGAAGCGGGCATCGCTACGCTTGGCGAGCCCCTCGAATCGGTCGAGGCATTGTTCAATCCGAACGTGGTCAAGGTGGTCGCCGATTGCAACGGGCTGGCCCTGACCTTCAGCCGTGCGCCGCTGCCTTGGGCCCGTGACGCGCTGGCCCGGGATCGCCAGCAACTGCCGGCCGGGGTGCCCTACCGTCGGCATATCGGCATGTATGCCTACCGTGCCGGCTTCCTCCAGGACTTTGTTGGCTGGGGCCCGTGCTGGCTGGAACAGACTGAAGCACTGGAGCAGTTGCGCGCGCTCTGGCATGGCGTGCGTATCCATGTCGCCGATGCCCTGGAAGCACCGCCCGTGGGTGTCGATACGGCCGAAGACCTCGAGCGCGTGCGGCGCTTGCTGGAGGCCTGATGCGCGTCCTCTTCGTTTGCCTGGGCAATATCTGCCGCTCGCCGACCGCTGAAGGCGTATTGCGTCATCAATTGGCCGAAGCCGGGCTGGCCGAGGTGATCCATGTGGCGTCGGCGGGCACCGGCGACTGGCATGTCGGCAACCCGCCGGACAGCCGCACCCGTCGCGCCGCCCAGTTGCGTGGCTACGATCTGTCGGCCCAGCGGGCGCAGCAGGTCAGCGTGGAGGACTTCACCCGTTATGACCTGATCCTGGCCATGGACAAGAGCAATCTGGCCAATCTCCAGGCGATGCGCCCGGGTCACGCCAGCGCCGAGCTGGACCTGTTCCTGCGCCGCTACGAAGGCGCCCTGGACGAGGTCCCGGATCCTTACTACGGCGGCGAGCAGGGCTTCGAGCATGTGCTTGACCTGATCGAAGCGGCCTGTCGCGGGCTGGTCAGCGAATTGAAGGGACGGCTATGAGCGCCAAGGTTGAATCGCAGGTTTCCCTCAAGCCGTACAACAGCTTCGGGATCGACGCCGAGGCGCTTCATTTCGCCCAGGCGCGCAGTGACGACGATGTGCGTCAACTGCTGGCCTATGCCGCCAGCGAGGACCTGCCGGTCCTGGTGATTGGTGGTGGCAGCAACCTTTTGCTGACCCGGGACGTCACCGCGCTGGTCCTGCGCATGAACAGCAGCGGCATCCGCATGCTCTCGGATGATGGCGAGCGAGTGGTGGTCGAAGCCGAGGCGGGGGAACCCTGGCATCCGTTCGTGCAGTGGACCCTGGCGCAGGGCCTGGCCGGGCTGGAAAACCTCAGCCTGATCCCCGGTACCGTTGGTGCTGCCCCGATGCAGAACATCGGCGCCTATGGTGTCGAGATCAAGGATGTCTTCGCCGGGTTGACCGCGCTGGATCGCCAGACAGGCGATCTGCGTGAGTTCAGCCTGGAGGAGTGCGAGTTCGCCTACCGTGACAGCCACTTCAAGCGAAATCCGGGACGCTGGATCATTCTTCGGGTGCGTTTTGCGCTCAGCCGGGTTGGGGCGCTGCATCTGGATTACGGCCCGGTGCGTCAGCGCCTGGCAGACCAGGGCATCACGCAGCCGACGGCCAGGGATGTCAGCGAGGCGATCTGCAGCATTCGCGCAGAGAAACTGCCGGACCCGGCCACGCTGGGCAATGCTGGAAGTTTCTTCAAGAATCCGGTGGTCAGTGCCGAACTGGCCCAGTGCATTCGTGACCAGCATCCGGGTGTCGTGGCTTATCCACAGGCCGACGGTCGGGTGAAGCTGGCGGCGGGCTGGTTGATCGAGCAGGCGGGCTGGAAAGGTTATCGCGACGGCGATGCCGGTGTGCACAGGATGCAGGCGCTGGTGCTGGTGAACTATGGCCAGGCGACTGGCGAGCAGGTGCATGAGCTGGCGCAGAAGATCCAGGGCGACGTTCTCGAGCGGTTTGGTGTCGAACTCGAGATGGAGCCGAATCTGTATTAAAAGCCCTGCATGAACCTTGTGGGAGCGGGTTCACCCGCGATAGCTTCGGTGAATTCACTACCGTAATCGCGGGTAAACCCGCTCCCACAGGGTGCGCGTTCAGCTTTTGACAGGTAATAAAAAGCCCCGCCAGTTTTCACTGGCGGGGCTTTTTTCAGCCTTTGGAAATCAGAAGTGCGGTTTGTGCTCTTCGGTGGTTTCCAGGGCTTTCGGGGCTTCCTCGGTGACCTGGGCTTGGGCCTCAGCCGCTGCGGCGGCCGCGGCAGCAGCTGCTGCTTCGGCTTCACGCTTGCGACGGCGGACTTCACGCGGGTCATTCGGGGCGCGGCCGTTCGAGGTAGTCACGACAGGCGCTTCGACGGGGGCCGGCTCGGCGACTGGAGCCTCGACCACTGCTGCCGGGGTTTCCTCGGCAACGGCTGGCGCTGGCGTTTCAACCACTGGCTGAACCTCGACGACCGGTTCCTGGGCTTGTGGCTGCTCCTGGGCAACGACTGGCTCAGGCGCGGCTTCCACGACCGGAGCGGCTTCGACCACAGGCGCGGCCACTTCGGCAGGCTGCTCGACAGGCTGTGGAGTCACTTCGACCACTGGCTCGACGCTCGGCTCGACGGCTTCGACGACGGCAGCCGGTTGCTCGACCGCAGGGGCAATGCTCGTTTCAGCCACTGCTTCGGACGGTTTCACGGCCTCGGCCACTTCGGCGATCTCGGCGGCCTGGGATTGCACTGGCGCAGGTTCGACCTGTGGAGCGCTTTCCTCGACCTTGGCGGTAGCGCGTTCGGCCTGGGCGTGAGCCTCGGCTTCGGCGTTGGCGCTGATGGCAGTGGTGGCGACCGCAGCGGTCACTGCCAGGCCGGCAGCCAGTTCGGCAGTGCTTGGCTCCTGGCCTTCTTCAGAGGCTTCTTCGCCGCCTTCGATCAGTTCGCCATTGGCATCACGCTGACGCTCACGGCGGTTGCTGCGACGACGCTGGCCACGGGAGCGACGGCGTGGACGTTCGCCTTCGGCGCCTTCCTGGTTGTCGTCCTGCAGCAGTTCTTCGTTCGGCAGTTGCTCCTCGGCAGCTTCGGCAGCCTGCTCGGCAGGGCGTGGCTGGCGCTCTTCGCGCGGTGGGCGCGGTTGGCGCTCTTCACGAGGTGCGCGTTCTTCACGCGGAGCACGCTCCTCACGAGGCTGACGCTCTTCCCGCGGGGCGCGTTCTTCACGAGGTTGACGCTCTTCACGCGGTGCGCGTTCTTCGCGAGGTGCACGCTCTTCACGTGGAGCACGTTCAGGACGCTCTTCACGAACGGCTGGTGCGGCCGGAGCAGCATCCAGTGGTTCACGCAGTTCGCGGACCGGGCGATCTTCACGAGGACGACGCTCTTCACGCGGAGCACGTTGCTGACGCTCTTCACGTGGTGCGCGCTCTTCACGCGGCTGACGCTCCTCCCGTGGTGCGCGTTCCTCGCGAGGCTGGCGCTCTTCACGCGGTGCACGCTCGGCACGCTCTTCGCGCGGCTTGCGATCTTCATCGCGACGGCCGTTGCGGTTGCGGCTCTGCTGGCGACCGTTGCGGCGCTCTTCGTTGCGTTGCGGACGCTCGGTGGCGGCTGGCTTCGCGGCAGCAGCAGGCGCAACTGGCTCTTCCTTGCTGCCGGCGAACAGGCTGACCAGCGACTTGACCAGGCCCTTGAACAGGCTTGGTTCCGGCGCGATGTGGGCAGGCGCTGCAGGAGCGGTTGCTTCCGGCTGCTCGGCGGCGACCGGGGCGTTGCCGCGGGCCGGTGCGGTCTTCACCGCGGCTTCCTGGCGAACCAGGGTGCGGGTGGCGGCGGCTTGCGGCGCTTCCTCGACTTCGGCAGCAGCGATCTCGTAGCTGGACTGGGCGCTCAGGGCTTCCGGGTTGTCATCACGCAGGCGCTGGACTTCGAAGTGCGGCGTCTCCAGGTGATCGTTCGGCAGGATGATGATGCGCGCACGGGTGCGCAGTTCGATCTTGGTGATCGAGTTGCGCTTCTCGTTGAGCAGGAATGCGGCGACCGGGATCGGCACCTGGGCACGAACCTCGGCGGTGCGGTCCTTCAGGGCTTCTTCTTCGATCAGGCGCAGGATCGCCAGGGACAGCGACTCGACGTCACGGATAATGCCGGTGCCGCTGCAGCGCGGGCAGACGATGCCGCTGCTTTCGCCCAGGGACGGGCGCAGGCGCTGGCGGGACATCTCCAGCAGGCCGAAGCGCGAGATGCGGCCGACCTGGACGCGGGCGCGGTCGGCTTCCAGGCACTCGCGGACTTTTTCTTCCACTGCGCGCTGGTTCTTGGCCGGGGTCATGTCGATGAAATCGATGACGATCAGGCCGCCGATGTCGCGCAGACGCAGTTGGCGGGCGATTTCCTCGGCCGCCTCTAGGTTGGTCTGCAGGGCGGTTTCCTCGATATCGCTACCTTTGGTGGCGCGCGCCGAGTTGATGTCGATCGACACCAGGGCTTCGGTCGGATCGATCACGATCGAGCCGCCGGACGGCAGGTCGACCACGCGCTGGAAGGCGGTTTCGATCTGGCTTTCGATCTGGAAACGGTTGAACAGCGGGACGCTGTCTTCGTACAGCTTGATCTTGCTGGCGTACTGCGGCATCACCTGGCGGATGAAGGTCAGGGCTTCTTCCTGGGCATCGATGCTGTCGATCAGCACTTCGCCGATGTCCTGGCGCAGGTAGTCGCGGATGGCGCGGATGATGACGTTGCTTTCCTGGTAGATCAGGAAGGGCGCGGCGCGGTCCTGGGAGGCTTCCTTGATCGCGGTCCAGAGTTGCAGCAGGTAGTCGAGGTCCCACTGCATTTCTTCGCTGCTGCGGCCGAGGCCGGCAGTGCGCACGATCAGGCCCATGTCGGCCGGAGCGACCAGGCCGTTCAGGGCCTCGCGCAGTTCATTGCGTTCTTCGCCTTCGATGCGACGGGAAATCCCGCCGGCACGCGGGTTGTTCGGCATCAGTACCAGGTAGCGGCCGGCAAGGCTGATGAAGGTGGTCAGGGCTGCGCCCTTGTTGCCACGCTCCTCTTTTTCGACCTGGACGATGACTTCCTGGCCTTCGCTCAGTACTTCCTTGATGTTGACCCGGCCTTCCGGGTTCTTCTTGAAGTATTCGCGGGAGATTTCCTTGAGTGGCAGGAAGCCATGGCGTTCGGAGCCGAAGTCGACGAAAGCGGCTTCGAGGCTGGGTTCGATACGGGTGATCCGGCCTTTGTAGATATTGGCCTTCTTCTGCTCGCGCGCACCGGACTCGATGTCCAGGTCGTAGAGGCGCTGGCCGTCTACCAGAGCAACACGCAACTCTTCGGGTTGAGTCGCGTTAATCAGCATTCTTTTCATGTAATACCGTCGGTTTCCGGGCTGCCGGAAACGGCGTTCGGCACACACGACTTCTCACGGTCGGTGTCAGGTGCGTCAGGGGTGGCGGGCCATCCCGTGTCCAGCGACTTCCGGCTGACTGGTGACCAGTGTTGCCGAGGCCGCGACGACGCGTCCTGCTTGCTGTTGTGTCATATGCACGTCAGTCAGGAGGAGGAATCAGCCTTCGTCCGTGGACGCCCGGTGGGCATCCTGTTTCGAGACCAGGTCCGGCGCTGAGGCCGGGACGCGGTACTACACGGTCCGACGGTTGTGCATCTCCACCCTACACGTATCCCTGATAATCGGGTGCTGCCGCGCGCTGAATCCGCAACGGGTTGCATTTATCGCCGGCTCCATACGGGAGCCCGCGCAGTTTATGGCTAAGGCAGGTATTTCCGAAGCATCCGCCATGACTGCGTGAAAGCGTTGGCACTGAGAAGAGTGGCATCGAAAAAAAACGGAAAGGGAGGGTCAAAAGCCGCTCTTGTTGTTTTTTATCGGTCTTCTCTCATCGGCGCTGGTGGCGATTCCAGGCATTTCTGTAAACTGGCGAAAGCCCCGTCGGACGGCCTCGCGTCCTCGAGAATTGCGTCGGTCAGGGCCGGCTTGAAGCCATTGGTCCGCTGGCCAGCCGCTTTTGGCGGCGTTCGCGACTATAGCAGCAATCATTAAGTGCTTCAAATCCATAAAAAATTGTTATGATCCGCCAAATGACGACCTCTACCCCCCAGACTTCCAGCGTCCAGCTGATCGAAGTCCCGCCGGAACTTGCCGGCCAGCGTATCGATAACTTCCTTGTCAATGTTCTCAAGGGCGTACCCAAGACCTTGATTTATCGCATTTTGCGCAAAGGCGAAGTGCGGGTGAACAAGGGGCGCATCAAGCCCGAATACAAGATCCAGTCCGGCGATATCGTGCGTGTGCCGCCGGTGCGCCTGCCCGAGCGCGACGAGCCGGTGCCGGTGGCCCAGGGGCTGCTGCAGCGGCTCGAGGCGGCGATCGTCTATGAAGACAAGGCGCTGATCGTGTTGAACAAGCCGGCCGGCATCGCCGTGCATGGCGGTAGCGGCCTGAGCTTCGGGGTGATCGAAGCCTTCCGTCAGTTACGCCCGGATGCCAAGGAGCTGGAACTGGTCCATCGTCTCGACCGCGACACCTCCGGCCTGCTGATGATCGCCAAGAAGCGCAGCATGCTGCGCCACCTGCACACCGCCTTGCGTGGCGATGGCGTGGACAAGCGCTACATGGCGCTGGTCCGTGGTCATTGGGCGACCGGCAAGAAGCAGGTCAATGCGCCATTGCTCAAGAGCAATCTGCGCTCCGGCGAGCGAATGGTCGAAGTGAATGAAGAGGGCAAGGAGGCACTGACGGTCTTCCGCGTGCTGCGCCGCTTCGGTGACTTCGCCACCATGGTCGAGGCCCGCCCGATCACCGGTCGCACCCACCAGATTCGGGTCCATGCCCTGCACGCCGGGCATGCCATCGCCGGTGACAGCAAGTACGGCGACGAGGACTTTACCCGGGAGATCCGCGAGCTGGGCGGCAAGCGCCTGTTCCTGCATGCCTATGCCCTGACTGTGCCCTTGCCCGATGGCGGCGAGCTCAAGCTCGAGGCGCCGGTGGACGAGATGTGGGCCCAGACCGTGGAGCGCCTGAGTGCAACGTGACTACGACCTGCTGATCTTCGATTGGGACGGTACGCTGGCCGACTCCATCGGTCGTATCGTCGAGGCCATGCATGCCTCCGCCGAGCGTGCCGGCTATCCGCTGTGCAGCGACGAGGCAGTCAAGGGCATCATCGGCCTGGCCCTGCCCGAAGCCATCAGCACCTTGTATCCGCAACTGGTCGAGGCCGAGGTCATGGCTTTCCGTCAGCACTACGCGGACATCTACATGGCTCTCGATGACCAGCCTTCACCCTTGTTCCCAGGCGTGGTCGAAGCGCTGGACGCCTTTCGCGCCGAGGGCTACCGCCTGGCCGTCGCCACCGGCAAGGCCCGGCGTGGGCTGGATCGGGTGCTCAAGGCCAATGGTTGGGAGGATTTCTTCGATATCACCCGCGCTGCCGACGAAACCCGTGGCAAGCCGCATCCGCTGATGCTGGAAGAGATCATGGCGCACTGCCGGGTCCCGGCGTCGCGGTCGCTGATGATCGGTGACTCGTCCTTCGACCTGCTCATGGCGCAGAACGCCGGGATGCATTCGGTCGCGGTGGGGTATGGTGCCATGTCGCTGGAGACGTTGAGCGTTCACCGGCCGCAGTTGTCTATCGAACACTTCTCACAGTTGCCGGCCTGGCTTGCCCGGGCGGCTACACCGGTATTTCCAGGGTAGGTAAAGCATGGTCGACGAGTGGAAAGCGCCTCGCGAAGAAAACGACGAAGAGCAGAAAAGCTGGAAGTTGCTGGAAAAGACCTTGCTGGCCAGCGTCCAGGAACAGCGCAGGGCGCGGCGCTGGGGGATCTTCTTCAAGTTGCTGACGTTCCTTTATCTGTTCGGCATCCTCTTCCTGTTCTCGCCGCTGGCGAAGATGGAGAAGGGTGCTGTCGGAGGTACCGGGCACACGGCGTTGGTCGAGGTGCGCGGGGTCATTGCCGACAAGGAAGAGGCCAGTGCCGACAACATCATCGGCAGCCTGCGTGCGGCGTTCAAGGATCCCAAGACCAAGGCCGTGGTGCTGCGCATCAATAGCCCGGGCGGCAGCCCTGTGCAGGCGGGCTACGTGTATGACGAAATCCGCCGCCTGCGTGGCGAATATCCGCAGATCAAGCTGTATGCGGTGATCACCGATCTCGGTGCGTCGGGTGCCTACTACATTGCCAGCGCGGCAGACCAGATCTATGCCGACAAGGCAAGCCTGGTCGGTTCCATCGGCGTTACCGCGGCCGGATACGGGTTTGTCGGCGCCATGGAGAAGCTTGGGGTCGAGCGCCGTACCTACACTGCCGGCGAGCACAAGGCGTTCCTTGATCCATTCCAGCCGCAGAAGCCCGAGGAGACTGCGTTCTGGCAGGGTGTGCTGGATACCACGCACAAGCAGTTCATCGCCAGCGTCAAGCAGGGCCGAGGGGAGCGCTTGAAGGACAAGGAGCATCCCGAGCTGTTCAGTGGGTTGATCTGGTCTGGCGAGCAGGCTGTGGATCTGGGGCTGGTGGATGCCCTGGGCAGCGCTGGCTATGTGGCCAGGGAAGTGGTGGGTGAAAAGGATCTTGTGGACTTCACCATCGAGGAATCTCCGTTCGATCGCTTCTCCAAGCGCCTCGGGGCCAGCGTCGCCGAGCACCTGGCGATGTGGATGGGGTTCCAGGGGCCGAGTCTGCGCTGATTCTTTCCTGTTGATAAAAAGCCGACCTCGATGGTCGGCTTTTTGTTGGGCATCAAGCCAGCTCTCATAGAGCAAAACATAACTCTTTGATTTGCAGGGACCTTGTGGGAGCGGGTTCACCCGCGATTGCGGTAGTGAGTTCACAATAGCAATCGCGGGTGAACCCGCTCCCACAGGGTACGCGTCGTGTTTTGAAGCTGTTCTCTGGGCGACAGCGCAGCCTGAAAGGCTGGGCGGACTCCCACAGGGTTTTGTGGTGTTCTCGGGAATGGTGCTTCAGGGTACGCTGACGCCTTCCTTTATCAGCATATCTACCAGGCGAATCAGTGGAAGTCCGATCAGGCTGGTCGCATCGCTGCCGTGGGTGCCCTGGAACAGGCTGACACCCAGCCCTTCGCATTTGAAGCTGCCAGCGCAATCGTAGGGTTGCTCGATGCGCAGATAGCGCTCGATGCGCGGCAGGTCCAGGTTGCGCATGTGCACGCTGAACGGAACGCAGTCCACCTGGCATTCACCGGTTGCACTGTTGAGCAGGGCGACACCGGTCAGGAAGGTGACATGGTTTCCGCTTGCTGCCAGCAACTGCTCGCAGGCCTTGTCGAACGTGTGCGGTTTGCCGAGGATCTGCTCGCCGAGTACTGCCACCTGGTCGGAGCCGATGATCAGGTGCGCCGGATGCCGGTCGGCCAGGGCCAGGGCCTTTTCCCGGGCGAGGCGCTTGACCAGGTCGACGGCGGGCTCGTCGTCGATGCGCCGTTCGTCGATATCCGGCGAGGCCCAATCGAATGGCAGATGCAGGCGCGCCAGCAATTCGCGCCGGTAGGGTGAGCTGGAAGCCAGTATCAGCGGTAGCATGAAATACTCCAGTGCAGGTTCGCCGATTCTAACATGTTGGGCCGGGACGGAATTTCCTTTGACAGGGGCGGGGGGCATCCCTAGAATGCTGCGCCTATGTTGAATGACCCGATTCCACCTCACGTTGACCCGCGCAAATTGGCCGATCGTGGCGTTTCCATCGAAGGAAGCGTACCGCTCGCCGATTTGGAGAGACTCTGCGACCCGCTTTCCGACAATGTCGGTACGGTGCAGGCCAAATTCGATTTTGAGCGAGACGAGCAGGGCGCGGTGGTTTTCCACACCGACCTGAACGTCGAGGTCAAGATGGTTTGCCAGCGTTGTCTTGAGCTGGTCACCCTGCCGATCCACAGCGAGTGTACTTACGCCGTGGTGAAGGAGGGTGCGAATACCCAGTCGTTGCCGAAAGGTTATGACGTGCTGGAACTGGGCGAGGATCCTTTGGATCTGCGGGCGCTGGTCGAGGAAGAGCTGTTGCTCGCCTTGCCCATCGTGCCTGCTCATCATCCGGAAGAATGCCAGCAGCCGGCGGGCGCCGATGAGCCCGAACCGAGCGAGGACGAGGTAAAGCGGTCCAACCCGTTCAGTGTATTGGCGCAGTTAAAGCGTGACCCAAACGTTTAGGAGTTAATCAATTATGGCTGTTCAGCAGAACAAAAAATCCCGCTCTGCCCGTGACATGCGCCGTTCGCACGATGCCCTCGAAGCCAACGCCCTGTCCGTAGAGAAAACCACCGGTGAAGTTCACCTGCGTCACCACGTTTCGCCAGAAGGCGTATACCGTGGCCGTAAAGTGATCGACAAGGGCGCTGACGAGTAATCCTTGTCCGCTCAGATCATTGCGATCGACGCAATGGGCGGGGACTTCGGTCCCCGCAGCATTGTCCAGGCAAGTCTCGCTTGTCTCTCGGCTACCCCCTCGCTTCACCTGACCCTCGTCGGTCAACCCTCCCTCCTTGAAGATCTGATCGCTGGCCAGTCGGCAGCGGATCGCGCGCGGCTGCAGATTGTTGCGGCGAGCGAAGTGATCGGCATGGATGAGCGGCCCTCCCAGGCGTTGCGTGGCAAGCCCGATTCGTCGATGCGCGTCGCTCTCGAATTATTGCGCGATGGCAAGGTCCAGGCCTGCGTCAGTGCCGGCAATACCGGCGCCTTGATGGCGCTTTCACGCTATGTGCTGAAGACCCTGCCCGGCATCGATCGTCCGGCCATGGTCGCGGCGATCCCGACCCGCACCGGCTACTGTCAGTTGCTCGACCTTGGCGCCAATGTCGATTGCAGTGCCGAGCATCTCTACCAGTTCGCCGTGATGGGCTCGGTGGCAGCCCAGGCCCTGGGGATCTCCCGCCCGCGGGTGGCGCTGCTGAATGTCGGTACCGAGGACATCAAGGGCAACCAGCAGGTCAAGCTGGCGGCCAATCTGCTGCAGCAGGCCCGCGGCCTGAACTACATCGGTTTCATCGAGGGCGACGGGTTGTATCGCGGCGAAGCCGACGTGGTGGTGTGCGACGGCTTCGTCGGCAATATCCTGCTCAAATCCAGCGAGGGCCTGGCGACCATGATCGGCGCCCGTATCGAAGCGCTGTTCCGTAGCAGCATGGCATCGCGCCTGGTCGGGGCCATGGCGATGCCGCTGCTCAAGCGCCTGCAGGCCGACCTAGCGCCGGCGCGACACAATGGCGCAAGTTTTCTCGGGCTTCAGGGCATCGTCATCAAAAGCCATGGCTCCGCCGGCGTGCAGGGTTTCCAGAGTGCCATCCAGCGGGCCCTGATCGAAATCCAGGAAAACCTGCCCGAGCGTTTGCACGGCCGACTCGAGGATCTGTTGCTTTAGGCATAATCGGCGGGAAGTGGTTAAATGTGACCGCTTGGTTCTCGTTACCATCCAACTTTCGATTTTCTTGTGTCCAGCTACGGCTGGACACTCATTTTCGACGACAAGATCACTAGGGGCTTGTTCAATGTCTGCATCCCTCGCATTCGTCTTTCCCGGTCAAGGTTCGCAGTCCCTCGGCATGCTCGCCGAGCTGGGCGCCCAGTATCCACTGGTCATCGAGACCTTCCGTGAGGCCTCCGAGGCTCTGGGCTACGATCTCTGGGCGCTGGTCCAGCAGGGTCCGGAAGAGCAACTCAACCAAACCGATAAAACCCAGCCTGCCATCCTGGCCGCTTCGGTTGCCCTGTGGCGCCTGTGGCTGGCGGAGGGTGGTGCGCGTCCGGCATTCGTTTCCGGTCACAGTCTGGGTGAATACAGTGCATTGGTCGCCGCCGGCAGCCTGAGCCTGGCCGATGCGGTCAGGCTGGTCGAGCGTCGCGGTCAACTGATGCAGGAAGCCGTTCCGGCCGGGCAGGGCGCCATGGCTGCCATCCTCGGCCTGGATGACGCCGATGTCGTGGCCATCTGTGCCGAAGCGGCCCAGGGCGAAGTAGTCAGCGCCGTCAATTTCAACTCGCCGGGGCAGGTGGTCATCGCCGGTGCCAAGGCTGCGGTCGATCGTGCCATGGAGGGCTGCAAGGCCCGTGGCGCCAAGCGTGCCCTGCCACTGGCGGTCAGCGTGCCATCGCACTGCGAACTGATGCGTCCGGCCGCCGAGCGCTTCGCCGAGTCGGTGAACGCCATCGAGTGGAAGGCCCCGGCCATTCCCGTGGTGCAGAACGTCAGCGCGGCGGTGCCGGCTGACCTGGATGCCCTCAAGCGCGACCTGCTGGAGCAGCTGTACAAGCCGGTCCGTTGGGTCGAGTGCGTGCAGACCCTGGCTGCCCAGGGCGCGGTGCAACTGGTCGAGTGCGGTCCTGGCAAGGTGCTTGCCGGTCTCAACAAGCGGTGCGCCGACGGCGTGACCACCCACAACCTCAATACCCCGGATGCCTTCGCCGCCACTCGCGCGGCGCTGGCCTGATTAGGAGAGCCTGCATGAGTCTGCAAGGTAAAGTTGCACTGGTCACTGGCGCAAGCCGTGGCATCGGCCAGGCCATCGCCCTGGAGCTGGGTCGCCTGGGCGCTACCGTGATCGGTACCGCTACCTCTGCGTCCGGCGCCGAGCGTATCGCCGCTACCCTCAAGGAGCATGGCATCACCGGTACCGGCCTGGAACTGAACGTCACCAGCGATGAGTCCGTCAGCGCGGTCCTGGCGACCATCCAGGAGCAGTTCGGTGCGCCGGCTATCCTGGTCAACAACGCCGGCATCACTCGCGACAACCTGATGATGCGCATGAAGGATGACGAGTGGTTCGATGTCATCGATACCAACCTGAACAGCCTCTACCGTCTGTCCAAGGGGGTCCTGCGCGGCATGACCAAGGCGCGCTGGGGCCGTATCATCAGCATCGGTTCGGTGGTGGGTGCCATGGGCAACGCCGGTCAGGCCAACTACGCTGCGGCCAAGGCTGGTCTGGAAGGCTTCAGTCGCGCGCTGGCCCGCGAAGTGGGTTCCCGCGCCATTACCGTGAACTCGGTGACTCCGGGCTTTATCGACACCGATATGACCCGCGAGCTGCCTGAAGCGCAGCGTGAAGCGCTGCAGACGCAAATTCCGCTGGGCCGTCTGGGCCAGGCCGATGAGATCGCCAAGGTGGTCGCATTCCTGGCTTCCGACGGTGCGGCTTACGTGACCGGCGCAACCATTCCGGTCAACGGCGGGATGTACATGTAGTTAAATGTGACGGATTGTTTTAAAAAAATGTCATACGTGCTGACTAAAATCCGTTATAAAGCTGCAACCAAATTCCAGGGGTAGCGGCAGGTGCGATGCAGGAGGGCGCGTTTAGCTTGAAAAGCAGGCGCCTTTCTATAAACTTACACACCGGCCAGCTGCCTGACATATGTCCATTAGGAGTGAAAACAAGGTATGAGCACCATCGAAGAACGCGTCAAGAAAATCGTTGCCGAGCAACTGGGCGTCAAGGAAGAAGAAGTGAAGCCAGAGTCTTCCTTCGTTGAGGACCTGGGCGCCGATTCGCTTGACACCGTTGAGCTGGTGATGGCTCTGGAAGAGGAATTCGAGACCGAGATTCCTGACGAAGAAGCCGAGAAGATCACTACTGTTCAAGCTGCTATCGACTACGTCAACAGCCACCAGGGCTAAGACTGCTTTAGTCGTTACTTCTTGTCAGGGAAAAACCGCACTGCCTTTGCTGGCGTGCGGTTTTTTCTTTGCAAGAGATGTAGACATATAGAAAAAGGAGAGCGCTGTGTCGCGTAGACGCGTCGTGGTCACCGGTATGGGCATGCTGTCGCCACTGGGTACCGATGTACCGAGCAGTTGGCAGGGCATTCTGGCTGGCCGCAGTGGCATCGGTCTGATCGAGCATACTGACCTTTCTGCCTATTCCACCCGCTTCGGTGGCTCGGTGAAGGGCTTCGATGTCGAGCAGTACCTGTCGCTCAAGGAAGCTCGCAAACTCGACCTGTTCATCCAGTACGGCCTGGCGGCCGGTTTTCAGGCGGTGCGCAATGCCGGCCTGGAAGTCACCGATGCCAACCGTGAGCGCATTGGCGTGGCCATGGGCTCGGGTATCGGCGGCCTGACCAATATCGAAGACACCAGTCGTACCCTGCACGAGCAAGGTCCGCGGCGCATTTCGCCATTCTTCGTGCCTGGCTCGATCATCAACATGATTTCCGGTTTCCTGTCCATCCATCTGGGTGTGCAGGGGCCAAACTATGCCATCGCCACCGCCTGCACCACCGGTACGCACTGTATCGGCATGGCCGCGCGCAACATCGCTTTCGGCGAAGCCGACGTGATGATCGCCGGCGGTGCCGAGATGGCCGCTTGCGGCCTCGGCATGGGCGGCTTCGGCGCCTCCCGTGCGCTGTCCACGCGCAACGACGACCCGACCCGCGCCAGCCGTCCCTGGGACAAGGGCCGCGACGGTTTCGTCCTGTCCGACGGTTCCGGTGCCCTGGTGCTCGAAGAGCTGGAGCACGCCAAGGCCCGTGGTGCGACCATCCATGCCGAACTGGTCGGTTTCGGCATGAGCGGCGATGCCTACCACATGACCTCGCCACCCGAGGATGGTGCCGGTGCCGCCCGCTGCATGGCCAATGCGCTGCGTGACGCACAGGTCGATCCGACGCAGGTCAACTACATCAATGCCCACGGTACCTCGACGCCTGCCGGCGACCTGGCGGAAGTGGCAGCGATCAAGTCGGTATTCGGCGAGCACGCCTACAACCTGGCGGTCAGTTCCACCAAGTCCATGACCGGGCACCTGCTGGGCGCGGCCGGAGCGGTAGAGGCGATCTTCAGCGTCCTGGCGATCAACAGCCAGGTGGCGCCGCCAACCATCAACCTCGACGAACCGGATGTCGGCTGCGACCTCGACTTCGTGCCTCATGAAGCGCGCAACATGCCAATCGACGTGGTGCTGTCCAACTCGTTCGGTTTTGGCGGTACCAACGGCTCGCTGGTGTTCCGTCGGTTCGTCGGCTGATGCAGGCCTGGGTCGATGGGCAGGGCGCCGATACCCTGGCGCTGCAAAGCCGCGGCCTGGCCTATGGCGATGGTTTGTTCGAGACCATCGCCGTCAAGGCGGGGAAAGCCTCGCTGCTCGATTATCACCTCGATCGCCTGGCCTTGGGTTGCCAGCGCCTGGCCATCGAGGCCGATCTCCAACTGATTCGTGACGAGTGCTGCCGCTACGCCGTGCTGCTCGGCGACGGCGTGCTCAAGCTGATCCTGACCCGGGGCGATAGCCAGCGCGGTTACGCCGCTGTCGCCGGGGCCATGCCGCGGCGGATTCTCCAGGGCAATCCCGTACCGGTTTATCCCTCTGAACATGCTGACCAGGGCGTAAGCCTCTTCCCTTGTCGCACCCGCCTTGCCGAGCAGCCGCTATTGGCTGGTCTCAAACACCTCAATCGCCTGGAACAGGTACTGGCGCGCGCCGAATGGCAGGGTGCCGAGTACGCTGAAGGATTGATGCTGGATATGTCCGGTCGTGTCATCGAAGGGGTATACAGCAACCTGTTCCTGGTGCATGGCGGGCAGTTGCTTACCGCTGACCTGAGTCGCTGTGGCGTGGCAGGCGTCATGCGCGCGGCGCTGCTCGACGCCGCCGGCCGCGAAGGTATCGGCGTGCAGATCCGCGACCTGGCGCTGGACGACCTCGAGCAGGCGGATGAATTGTTTCTCTGCAACAGTGTCTACGGTGTCTGGCCGGTGCGCTCGTTCGCATCGCTGAACTGGTCGCCGGGGCCTCTCACCCGTAAACTGCAGGCCATCGCCCGCACGCTGCTGGATGCCTGATTTTGAGACGTAAATTGTTGTTGCTGCTGGAGATCATCCTGATCCTGGGCGGCCTGGTGCTCGGCTATTCCGCCTGGAAGGTCAGTTCGTCGGTGGACCAGCCGTTGCACCTTGGTGGCGAGGAACTGCTGGATGTTCCCACCGGCACCAACCCCAATCGCATGTTCTATCGCATGGAAGGCCAAGGCCTGATCAAGGACGCCTTCTGGCTGCGTCTTTACTGGCGTTTCAATATGGCCGGTACCGCGCTGCATACCGGTGAGTACCGCATGACGCCGGGCATGACCGTCCGCGATCTGCTCGACGCCTGGCGCCGTGGCGACGTGGTCCAGTACAACCTGACCCTGGTCGAGGGCTGGACTTTCCGCCAGGTGCGCGCAGCCCTGGCCAGGCATGAAAAGATCAAGCACACCCTGGACGGCATGAGCGATGCCGAGGTGATGGACCAACTGGGTCATCCGACGGTTTTCCCCGAGGGCCGCTTCTTCCCCGATACCTATAAGTTCGTGCGCGGCACCTCCGATGTCGAGTTGCTGCAACAGGCCTATGCCCGCCTGGAAGAGGTGCTGGCCAGGGAGTGGGCCGATCGTCCCGCCGAACTGCCTTACCGTGATCCTTACCAGGCGCTGATCATGGCCTCGCTGGTCGAAAAGGAAACCGGAGTACCCCATGAGCGTGGCCTGATCGCCGGAGTGTTCGTCCGGCGCATGCAGATCGGCATGCAGTTGCAGACCGACCCTACCGTCATCTACGGCATGGGCGAGCGCTACAACGGCAAGATCACCCGCGCCGACCTGCGTGAGCCCACGCCCTATAACACCTACGTGATCAGCGGCCTGCCGCCGACGCCCATCGCCATGGTCGGTCGCGAGGCGATCCATGCCGCACTCAATCCTGCGCCCGGCACCAGCCTGTATTTCGTCGCCCGCGGTGATGGCAGCCATGTCTTCTCCGACGATCTCGACGCCCACAACTCGGCGGTACGCGAATATCAGTTGAAGCGTCGCGCCGACTATCGTTCCAGCCCGGCGCCGCTCAACGGTGATGACAAGGCCCGGAAGGACGAGCCCGTACCGCAGGAGGCACCCGCGGTGCCGCCCGCCGTTGGTCCGGTCGAGACGCCGGCCGCCGGGGACGCTATCCAGCAATGACCATTTTCGAGGACGCCGAGTGAGCGGTTTGTTTATTACCCTGGAAGGCCCGGAAGGCGCCGGCAAGAGCACCAACCGCGACTATCTGGCCCGGCATCTGCGCGACTGCGGCCTGGATGTGCTGCTGACCCGCGAACCGGGCGGCACTCCCCTGGCCGAGCGGATCCGCGAGCTGTTGCTCGCGCCCAGTGATGAAAAGATGCATGCCGATACCGAGCTGTTGCTGGTCTTCGCCGCCCGGGCCCAGCACCTGGCCGAAGTGATCCGCCCGGCCCTGGCTCGTGGTGCCGTGGTGCTTTGTGACCGTTTCACCGATGCCACCTATGCCTACCAGGGAGGCGGTCGTGGCCTGGACGTGGAGCGTATCGCCACGCTCGAACGGTTCGTCCAGGAAGGGTTGCAGCCTGACCTGACGCTGCTGTTCGACCTTCCGGTTGAAGTCGGCCTTTCCCGGGCCGCCGCCCGGGGTCGCCTGGACCGGTTCGAGCAGGAAGGCCAGGGCTTCTTCGAAGCCGTGCGCCAGGCCTACCTCGACCGGGCCAAGGCCGACCCGCAACGTTACTGCCTGATCGATGCGGCGCAGCCGCTGCCAGCGGTGCAGCAGGCGCTGGATGGCCTGGTCGGGCAGATCGTGGACCGTTGCCGTGGCTGAAGCGTATCCGTGGCAGGCGGCGCTCTGGCAGCAATTGGCCGGCCGCGCCCGGCATGCCCATGCCTATCTGCTGCATGGTCCCCAGGGAATCGGCAAGCGTGCCCTGGCCGAGAACCTGATGGCGCTGCTGTTGTGCCAGCGTCCTGCGGAACTCCGGGCCTGTGGACAATGCAAGTCCTGCATGCTGCTGGCGGCGGGCAGCCACCCTGACAACTATGTGCTGGAGCCGGAAGAGGCGGACAAACCGATCAAGGTCGACCAGGTTCGTGACCTGGTCGGCTTCGTCACCCAGACCGCCCAGTTGGGAGGGCGCAAGGTGGTATTGATCGAGCCGGTGGAGGCGATGAACGTAAATGCCGCCAACGCCTTGCTCAAAAGCCTTGAAGAGCCTTCCGGCGATACCGTTCTGTTGTTGGTCAGTCACCAGCCAAGCCGCTTGCTGCCGACGATCAAGAGTCGCTGCCAGCAGATTGCCTGCCCGCAACCGAAGGAGGCCGAAAGCCTGGCCTGGCTGGCCTCGGCCCTGCCTGGATGCGAGGAGCAGGAGCGCATCGAGTTGCTCAGCCTGGCCGCGGGGTCGCCGCTGATGGCAGTCGATCTGCAAGGCCAGGGTGTGCGGGAGCACCGTGCCCAGGTGGTCGACGGGGTGAAGAAACTGCTCAAGCAGCAGCTATCGCCCAGCCAGCTTGCCGAATCCTGGAAGGATGTTTCCCTGCTACACCTGTTCGACTGGTTCTGCGACTGGTCGAACCTGATCCTGCGCTACCAGCTGACCCAGGATGAGGAGGGCCTTGGCCTGGCCGATATGCGCAAGGTCGTGCAGTACCTCGCACAGAAAAGCCCGCAGGGCAGGGTACTGGAGATCCAGGACTGGATTCTCGAACAGCGCCAGAAAGTCCTCGGCAAGGCCAATCTCAACCGCGTGCTGTTGCTGGAGGCCCTGCTGGCTTCCTGGGCCATGTTGCCCGGGCAGCGCTGAATTTCCTCAATTTCCTTTTCGAATCGTGACTTCGCCATGCTCGTAGACTCCCATTGCCACCTCGACCGTCTTGATCTCGCTGCCCATGATGGCTCCCTGGATGCTGCGCTCGACGCGGCGCGTGCCCGTGGAGTCGGGCATTTCCTGTGCATCGGGGTCAGCGCCGACAATGCCGCCCAGGTCAAGGCCCTGGCCGAGCGTTACGCCGATGTGGACTGTTCGGTGGGCGTCCATCCGCTGGACCTGGCGCCGGGGGCCGAGCCGGCGCTGGACTGGCTGCTGCAGGAGCTGAACCATCCGAACGTGGTGGCCATCGGTGAGACCGGCCTTGACTATCACTACGAGCCGGAAGCGGCGCAGCTGCAACAAGCGTCGTTCCGCCTGCACCTGGAGGCTGCCGGCGTCACCGGCAAGCCGGTGGTCATCCACACCCGTGCCGCACGGGCCGACACCCTGGCCCTGTTGCGCGAGGCCGACCTGTCCCAGGCCGGTGTGCTGCATTGTTTCACCGAGGATTGGGACATGGCCCGGGCGGCGCTGGATCTTGGTTACTACATTTCCCTGTCCGGCATCGTCACCTTCCGCAATGCCGACGCGCTGCGGGATGTCGCGCGCCAGGTGCCGGCCGACCGCCTGCTGGTGGAAACCGACTCGCCCTACCTCGCGCCCATTCCCCATCGTGGCAAGCCGAACCTGCCGGAATACGTACGTGACGTTGCCGAGTTCATTGCCCTGGTGCGGGGCGAGCGCTACGAGCAACTGGCGGAGCAGACCACCGCCAACTTCCGCCGGCTGTTCCCGCTGGCGCGCGTGTCCGCGGCCTGAGCCCGGCGAACGGGCAAAAAAAACCCGGGTTCTGGGGGGGGGAATCCGGGTCAAGACCATTAGGAGTAAAACAAAGGCGAACACTCCCTGATCACCTTTATCGGCGAGACACTTGGGGGATATGCCCCGCCAACAATTCAAGTATTAATCAGGATTGATGGGCTTCCAGCCCAGGCTGCTCGTTTTTTAAACAGATTTGGAATACGCCCGCCGCTGCTGAGAGCGCATCGCTCCTGGCAAAGGTTCTCGAAGCCATGAACATGCTTGGATGATCCGTGCATTTTCCCGCAAGTTAGGCATAATACTTGGCTTCGATTTTGATCCAGTCCTCCTTATGCAGAAAGAACCTCGCAAGGTCCGTGAATTTCGTCGCCGTGAGCAAGAGATTCTCGATACCGCACTCAAGCTGTTTCTCGAACAGGGTGAAGATAGCGTCACCGTCGAGATGATCGCTGATGCTGTGGGTATCGGCAAAGGCACGATCTACAAGCACTTCAAGTCCAAGGCGGAGATCTACCTGCGCCTGATGCTCGACTACGAGCGGGATTTGAACCAACTGCTGCACTCCGCCGATGTCGACCGCGACAAGGAAGCCCTGTCGCGCGCCTACTTCGAATTCCGCATGCGCGATCCTCAGCGCTACCGCCTGTTCGACCGCCTTGAGGAAAAGGTGGTCAAGGGGCACCAGGTGCCGGAAATGGTCGAGGAACTGCACAAGATCCGCGCCTCGAACTTCGACCGCCTGACCCTGCTGATCAAGGGCCGGATCAGTGAGGGCAAGCTCGAGGATGTACCGCCGTATTTCCACTACTGCGCCGCCTGGGCGTTGGTACACGGCGCCGTGGCGCTGTACCACTCGCCGTTCTGGAGCAACGTGCTGGAAGATCAGGAGGGCTTCTTCCAGTTCCTGATGGATATCGGCGTGCGCATGGGCAACAAGCGCAAGCGCGACCCGGAACCAGCGGCGAACTGATACCTGCCTGCGACACCGTCGCTGTCGGTGATGACGGGGCAGGAATATACTTTGGAGGCGAGGCTTGCAAAAACCTGATTTTTGAGTCAGGTTTTGCAGGCCCGAATCATTCCATCCCGGAGTTCTCCATGATCGTCGACCGTCAAGGCAGGCGTTTTCGCAATTTGCGTGTCAGCCTTACCGCCGCTTGCAACTACGCGTGCACCTACTGCGTGCCCGATGGCAAGCGTCTGGTCGCCGCCCAGGACGAACTTTCCGCCGAAGCCCTGGCTCGCGGCGTGGCCTGGCTGATCGAAGCAGCCGGCATCGAGCGCCTGCGGGTAACCGGTGGCGAACCGCTGGTCAGTCCCAAGCTGGAAACTTTCCTCAGGACCGTGGCCGGCTTCGGCCTGGACGACATCAGCCTGACCACCAACGGCCAGTTATTGGCGCGCAAGCTGCCGCTGCTGAGCGAGGTGGGGATCCGTCGGCTCAACGTGTCCCTCGACACGCTCGACGCCAAGGCATTTCGTAGCATCTCCCGCGGGGGCGACCTGCCCAGCGTGCTCGATGGCATGGCGCAAGCGGCGGCAGCGGGGATGAAGATCAAGGTCAACATGGTGCCGCTGCGCGGGCAGAACCTCGACCAGGTGCTGCCGCTCCTGGAGTATTGCCTGGAGCACGGCTATGAACTGCGTTTCATCGAGTTGATGCGCATGGGCCACCTGGCACGTGACAACAATGCCTTCCTGCAGCAGTTCGTCGGCCTGGAGACCCTGCTTCAAGTGATTGGCGAGCGCTACGAGTACGCCCAGGCCGAAGCGCCGATCGATGCCACTGCCTTGCGCTATCGGATTCCGGGGCAGGGCTGTTTCGGTGTGATCGCCAACGAGAGCGTGCCGTTCTGCCGTACCTGTTCGCGCCTTCGCCTTTCTTCCACCGGCTGGTTGCACGGTTGCCTGTCGTCAAGCAACCGCCACTACATCGGCGACCTGCTCGACCGGCCTCGCCACCAGGCTTTGCCGGCGTTGCAGGGCCTGCTGGTCAAGGCGCTTGGCGACAAACAGAGCGTGGCCTTCTCCGGTGGGGCCACTGTGATGAAGATCATCGGCGGTTGAACCCCTCCAGGGACGGCAAGCTGGAACAGAACCTGCATCCACGGGCTGTCCGCCGGTTTTCCGTCGCCGGCCTCTGGAGGAAAGATGCGTAGCCTGGTTCTGCTGCTGGCGTTCGTCGCGCTGGGTGGCTGCATGAATGTCAGCGACATGGGTGAAGCCACCCGCTATCACATGAGCGATGCCGGTCTGCTGGACCACAGCAATACCCAGCGTTCGATGTCGCTGCGCCTGCAACCCGACTCGTTCATTTTCATCGCCCAGGGCGTTTTCGTGCCGCCGGGCCGGGCCTATCCGCGTCCCAACGTGGTGGCGGAAGAGGCGTTCAAGGGCTTCGTCGAATACTTCCCGTTGGTGCGCCGCGCACAAGGGCCGATCGGCCTGGAAGATGCGCTGGGCGAAGCGCGCTCCGTCGGCGCCCATTACTTGCTCTATACCCGTTTCGCCAAGGCGGACAACCGTATCGGCAACGGTGATGAATGGTATGACGAGCAAGCCGTGGACCGCCTGGGTATCGACACCGGCACCATCCAGTTGATGCTGATCGAAACCAGCACCCGCTACCTCATCGACACGGCGCGCATCCACACCCGCGGCGGATTGCTGACATTCCATGACAACAAGCCGGAAGATTTGCTTGCCCAGCCTCTGGAGGACTACGCTCGTGCTCTTCTGGGACTGAGTAACTGAGGGGCTTGGGCATGGCGGATACGGGCAAGGCGGGCAACCTGCTGGCGCAGATTCCAAAGGCGGAAAAAGGCTTGCCGCCCGTGCACCTGTGGAACCCGGACTTCTGCGGCGATATCGACATGCGTATCGCCCGTGATGGCACCTGGTTCTACCAGGGCACGCCGATCGGCCGCAAACCCATGGTGCGGCTGTTCTCCACCATCATCCGTCGTGACGGTGACGATTACTTCCTGGTCACGCCGGTGGAGAAGGTCGGGATCAAGGTCGATGATGCGCCGTTCGTGGCGGTCGGCGTGGACGTGCAGGGCAGCGGTGAAACGCAGGTGCTGCGCTTTACCAGCAATGTGGAGGACCAGGTCGAGGCCGGTCCGGATCATCCGCTGCGTTTCGTCATCGATCCGGTGACCCAGGAACCTTCGCCCTACGTGCATATACGGGCCAACCTTGAAGCCTTGATTCACCGCAATGTGTTCTATGAACTGGTGGAGCTGGCGGAGTCCCGCGAGATCGACGGTGAGGCCTGGCTCGGGGTATGGAGCGGCGGCGAGTTCTATCCGATCGGGCGGCAGTGACCGGTCGTTGCGGATTTTTCTGCCACAAATGAAAAACCTCCAGTGCTTGCGCATCTGGAGGTTTTCAGTATTTGGCTCCGCGACCTGGACTCGAACCAGGGACCCAATGATTAACAGTCATTTGCTCTACCGACTGAGCTATCGCGGAATCTGGGGCGTATCTTACTGATTCCCAAGGGGAAGTCAAGCTTCCCCCGGGAAATTGTCGATTACAGCACCTCGACGATGGCTTTGGTCACCACGTGGATGTTGCTCTGGTTCAGGGTGGCCACGCAGATGCGGCCGGTGTCCAGGGCGTAGATGCCGTAGTCGTTCTTCAGACGGGCCACTTGCTCAACGCTCAGGCCCGAGTAGGAGAACATACCGCGCTGGCGACCGACGAAGCTGAAATCGCGCTTGGCACCGTATTCGGCCAGCAGCTCGACCATCTGCTTGCGCATGCCGTGGATGCGGCCGCGCATTTCGCCCAGCTCGGTTTCCCACATCTGACGCAGCTCGGCGCTGTTCAGTACGGCAGCGACGATGCTGGCGCCGTGGGTTGGCGGGTTGGAGTAGGTGGTGCGGATCACGCGCTTGACCTGCGACAGCACGCGCGCACTTTCTTCCTTGGCGCTGGTGACGATCGACAGGGCGCCGACACGCTCGCCGTACAGCGAGAACGACTTGGAGAACGAGCTGGAGACGAAGAACTCCAGGCCCGACTCGGCGAACAGGCGGACCGCGAAGGCGTCTTCGGCGATGCCATCGCCGAAGCCTTGGTAGGCCATGTCCAGGAATGGCACGTGACCCTTGGCCTTGACCACTTCCAGGACGTTTTTCCAGTCCTGCAGGCTCAGGTCGACGCCGGTCGGGTTATGGCAGCAGGCGTGCAGGACGATGATCGAACCCGCTGGCAGGTTGTTCAGGTCCTCCAGCATGCCGGCGCGGTTGACGTCGTTGCTCGGGGCGTCGTAGTAGCGGTAGTTCTGCACCGGGAAACCGGCGGTTTCGAACAGGGCGCGGTGATTTTCCCAGCTCGGGTCGCTGATGGCGACGACGGCGTTCGGCGACAGTTGCTTGAGGAAGTCGGCCCCGATCTTCAGGGCGCCGGTACCACCGACGGCCTGGACGGTGACTACGCGGCCTTCGGCCAGCAGCGGCGACTCGGCACCGAACAGCAGTTTCTGCACGGCCTGGTCGTAGGCGGCGATACCGTCGATCGGCAGGTAGCCGCGGGAAGCGTGCTGGGCGGCACGTTGGGTTTCGGCTTCGATGACCGCACGCAGCAGTGGGATGCGTCCTTCTTCGTTGCAGTAAACGCCTACGCCGAGGTTGACTTTCTCGGTGCGGGTGTCGGCGTTGAATGCTTCGTTGAGGCCCAGAATGGGATCGCGTGGTGCCAGCTCGACAGCGGAAAACAGGCTCATTATTACCTTGGCTCTGAATGGAGGGTGAGTAGGGTCTGCACGCTCCAGCCGAATGCACTAGAGCGGTGCACAAACGGGGAGTCAGTATAGTGATACCGCTCGGTCACTGCGACAGTCGGGCGCAGCTTTTCCCGCTGTTTGGGGGAATATTTTTCGACCGTTAGTCGAATCCCCCGGTCAACCGTGGACGGCCAGGGTTGAAACTGGCACACAGCGGCATTAATTGGGTATAACTACTGGCTAAAAATACAGTTGCCTGTATCCGCATTCGCGCAGAGGTCCGTCATGTCCGAGTTTCAACTGGTCACCCGTTTCCAGCCGGCCGGCGATCAGCCGGAAGCCATCCGCCTGATGGTCGAGGGCATCGAGGCCGGGTTGGCGCACCAGACCCTGCTCGGTGTGACCGGCTCGGGCAAGACCTTCAGCATCGCCAATGTCATCGCCCAGGTGCAACGGCCGACCCTGGTCCTGGCACCGAACAAGACCCTGGCCGCGCAGTTGTACGGCGAGTTCAAGGCGTTCTTTCCCAACAATGCCGTCGAGTACTTCGTTTCCTATTACGACTACTACCAGCCGGAAGCCTACGTGCCGTCGTCGGATACCTTCATCGAGAAGGATGCCTCGATCAACGACCATATCGAACAGATGCGCCTGTCGGCGACCAAGGCGCTGCTTGAACGGCGCGATGCCATCATCGTCACCACGGTTTCCTGCATCTACGGCCTCGGCAGCCCCGAGACCTACCTGAAAATGGTCCTGCATATCGACCGCGGCGACAAGCTCGACCAGCGCGCCTTGCTGCGCCGCCTTGCCGACCTGCAGTACACCCGCAACGAGATGGACTTCGCCCGTGCCACCTTCCGCGTGCGTGGCGACGTGATCGACGTGTTTCCCGCCGAATCGGACCTGGAAGCCATCCGCATCGAGCTGTTCGACGACGAAGTGGAGAACCTCTCGGCCTTCGACCCGTTGACCGGCGAGGTGATCCGCAAGCTGCCGCGCTTCACCTTCTACCCCAAGAGTCACTACGTCACGCCGCGGGAGACGCTGCTGGACGCGGTGGATGGCATCAAGGAGGAGCTCAAGGACCGTCTGGAGTACCTGCACAAGGCCAACAAGCTGGTGGAAGCCCAGCGTCTTGAGCAGCGCACCCGTTTCGACCTGGAGATGATCCTCGAGCTGGGTTACTGCAATGGTATCGAAAACTACTCGCGCTACCTGTCCGGCCGGCCGGCCGGGGCACCGCCGCCCACCTTGTACGACTACCTGCCGCCGGATGCGCTGCTGGTGATCGACGAGTCCCACGTCAGCGTTCCGCAGGTCGGGGCGATGTACAAGGGTGACCGTTCGCGCAAGGAAACCCTGGTGGAATACGGCTTCCGCCTGCCGTCGGCGTTGGACAACCGGCCGATGCGCTTCGACGAGTGGGAAAGCGTCAGCCCGCAGACCATTTTCGTTTCCGCGACCCCGGGGCCTTATGAGGCCGAGCATGCCGGCCGTGTGGTCGAGCAGGTGGTGCGACCCACCGGCCTGGTCGACCCGCAGGTGGAGATCCGCCCGGCGCTGACCCAGGTCGACGACCTGCTTTCGGAAATCCGCAAGCGCGTGGCGGTGGAGGAGCGCGTGCTGGTTACCACCCTGACCAAGCGCATGGCCGAGGACCTGACCGACTACCTCGCCGATCACGACGTGCGGGTGCGCTACCTGCACTCGGATATCGACACGGTCGAGCGGGTCGAGATCATCCGCGACCTGCGCCTGGGCACGTTCGATGTACTGGTGGGGATCAACCTGCTGCGCGAGGGCCTGGACATGCCCGAGGTCTCGCTGGTGGCGATCCTCGATGCGGACAAGGAGGGCTTCCTGCGTTCGGAGCGTTCGCTGATCCAGACCATCGGCCGCGCCGCGCGCAACCTCAATGGCCGGGCGATTCTCTATGCCGACCAGATCACCGGGTCGATGCAGCGGGCAATCGACGAAACCGAGCGGCGCCGGGAGAAACAGATCGCCTTCAACCAGGCGCACGGCATCGTGCCCAAGGGCGTGGTCAAGGACATCACCGACATCCTCGAAGGCGCCAACGTGCCGGGCTCGCGCAGCAAGAAGCGCAAAGGGATGGCCAAGGCGGCAGAGGAGAGCGCCAAGTACGAAGCCGAGCTGCGTTCGCCGGCGGAGATCACCAAGCGCATCAAGCAACTGGAAGAGAAGATGTTCCAGCTGGCGCGGGATCTGGAGTTCGAAGCGGCGGCGCAGATGCGCGACGATATCGCCAAATTGCGTGAGAAGCTGATTACTGCCTGATGTTTCTTGGTTGCTCTCTCGGGCCTCATCGCCGGCAACGCCGGCTCCCACAAGGTCCGGCGGTGTTCGCCAATCCTGTGGGAGCCGGCGTTGCCGGCGATGAGGCCCGAGAGGTCAATGAGCCTCTCCAGCCTTGATCCCTTGCGGCAACGTCCGGGTCATCAACACCGCAACCATGCTGATCGCCAACCCGATCCCGACAAAATGGAAGGCATCGTTGTACGCCATGATCAGCGCCTGCTGATGGGTTATCTCGCTCAACCGCCCCAGTGCAGCGCCATCGCTCCCCAGTTTCTCCGCCAGTTGCCCCAACCGTTCCGCCACCTGGGGATTGGTTGGCACTATCGATTCGCGCAGGTAATCGAAGTACACCTTGGTCCGTGCATCCAGCAGCGTCGCCAGCAAGGCGATGCCGATCGCGCCGCCCAGGTTGCGCAGGATGTTGAACAGGCTCGATGCCGACCCGGCATCCTGCGGCTGGATGTAGGCGGTGGCGATCAACGAGATGGTGACCATGATCATCGGCTGGCCGAGGGCGCGGATGATCTGGATGTGGTTGAACTGGGCACCGGCGAAATCCGGGTTGAGCACCCCGGAACTGAAGCTGGCCAGCCCGAACAGACCGAAACCCAATGCGCACAGGACCCTGGGCGGAATCACCTTCATCAACCGGGGCACCAGCGGAATCAGGAACAGCTGCGGAATGCCCATCCACATGATCACCTCGCCGATCTGCAAGGCGTTGTAGTTCTGGACCTGCGCCAGGTAGAGCGGCAGCAGGTAGATCGAACCATACAGCCCCACGCCCATGCCCAGGCTGGCGATGCTCGACAAGCCGAAGTTGCGGTTGCCGAGGATGCGCAGGTTGATCAGCGGGTTGGGTCTTGAAAACTGGATGATGACAAAGGTGATCAGGCTGATCAGGGCGATGCTGCCCAGCCCTACGATGACGCTCGATTCCAGCCAGTCCTTGCGGTGACCTTCCTCCAGGAAAACCTGCAGACAGCCGAGGCCGACACCCAGGGTGACGATGCCGGCGTAATCGGTACTCTTGAGCAGCTCCCAGTGGGCTTGCTTTTTCTCCAGGCCGTACATCAGCCCGGCGATCATCAACAATCCCGGTGGGATGTTGATGTAGAAGATGTACTCCCAGCCCCAGTTTTCCGTCAGCCATCCACCCAGGGCCGGGCCGATGGACGGGGCGAAGGTGGCCGTCATGGCGAACATCGCCATACCCTTGGCGCGGTGGTGTTCCGGCAGCTTGATCAGGGTCAGGGTGAACGCCAGGGGAATCAGCGCGCCACCGGTGAAGCCCTGCAGGGCGCGGAACAGGATCATGCTTTCCAGGTTCCAGGCCATCGAGCAGAGCAACGAAGACACCAGGAAGCCCAGGGACACCCATACCGCCAGGCGCCGCGCCGAGAGCAACTGCACCAGCCAGGCGGTGAGCGGGATCATGATGATCTCGGCTACCAGGTAGGAGGTGGAAATCCACGAGCCTTCCTCCAGGGTCGCCGACAGCGCGCCCTGGATGTCCTTCAGCGAGGCGTTGGTGATCTGGATGTCGAGCACGGCCATGAAGGCGCCGAGCATCGCGCTCATCACCGCGATCCAGTCGCGCCGGCTGGGTTCGCCGACGGGACGGATCAGTTGGTCACCGGCCATCGTCGTGCAGGTCGACGGTGGCGGTGACCGACATGCCCGGGCGGATCCGGCCATGCAGCGGATTATCGGCGGCGAAGGTGAGTTTCACCGGAATACGCTGTACGACCTTGGTGAAGTTGCCTGTGGCGTTGTCGGGTGGCAACAGGCTGAACTGGGCGCCCGAAGCGGCGAACAGGCTATCGACGCGGCCTTCGATCGGGGTGTCGGGGTAGCTGTCGAACACCAGTTCGGCACGCTGGCCGGGTTGCATCCTGCCGATCTGGGTTTCCTTGAAGTTGGCCTGCACCCAGATGTCCTCGTCGGGGACGATGGATAGCAGGTACGCGCCGTTCTGTACGTACTGGCCGTCGCGGGCGGCGCGCTGGCCGATCATGCCGCTGATCGGCGCATGGATTTCGCTGCGGGCCAGGTTCAGTTCGGCCTGGGCCAGGTCGGTGCGGGCCGTGGCGATCTGCGCATCGAGACGCTTGAGTTCGGCTTCCAGGGCGCTGACCTGCTGGCGTTGGCCCTGCAGGTCGGCCTGGGCCTTGCTGACCTGGGAGCGGGCGACATTGCTTTCCGCAGACAGGGTGGTGACCCGCTCCTCGGAAACGAAGCCCGGCTTGCGCAGCGCCTGGGCGCGGTTCAGGTCCAGTTGCGTGCGGCCGAGGGTAGCCTGGCTGGCGGAAACCTGGGCCTGGCCAGCGGCGATCAGGCTGGATTGCTGGGTCAACCGGCTCTCGGCCTGCAGGCGCTCGGCCTGGCGCGTGTCGAGGGTGGCGCGGGCGCGTTCGACAGCGAAGCGGAAGTCATCGGCTTCCAGGCGGATCAGCAGGTCGCCTTTTTTCACGTGCTGGTTGTCCTGCACCAGCACGCTGTCGATCCGCGCGCTCAACTGACTGGAGACACGGGTGATTTCGCCCTGGACATAGGCATTGTCGGTGCTTTCGTAAAAGCGCCCCTTCAGATACCAATGGGCGAAGAAGGCGAGGGCGACCAACAGGACCAGAAAAAGAAAAATCAGCAGGCGACGCTTGAGTTGGGCAGGCATGAGGACGATCGTTCCAAGAATGTAAGCAAATTTAACAAAGATCGGATCCAGCGGTGCAAGTGACGATCACGCCCATTACTGGAGCCCGGCGCCTGCTCCCTGTTAACATTCCGGCTTTGTTTCACCTCCTGTTCGAGACTCTCATGACCACCGTTCGCACGCGCATCGCGCCTTCGCCTACCGGCGATCCCCATGTCGGCACCGCCTACATCGCCCTGTTCAACTACTGCTTTGCCAAGCAGCACGGCGGCGAGTTCATCCTGCGTATCGAAGATACCGACCAGTTGCGTTCGACCCGCGAATCCGAACAACAGATCTTCGATGCCCTGCGCTGGCTCGGTATCGAATGGGCCGAAGGCCCGGATGTCGGCGGCCCGCATGGCCCGTACCGGCAGAGCGAGCGGGGTGAAATCTATAAGCAGTACGCCCAGCAGCTGGTCGATATGGGGCACGCCTTCCCGTGCTTCTGCACGGCCGAAGAGCTGGACCAGATGCGCGCCGAGCAGATGGCCCGCGGTGAAACACCGCGCTATGACGGTCGCGCCCTGCTGCTGTCGCCCGAGGAGGTGCAGCGCCGCCTGGCCGCGGGCGAGCCGCACGTGATCCGCATGAAGGTGCCGAGCGAAGGCGTCTGCGTGGTCCCGGACATGCTGCGTGGCGATGTCGAGATCCCGTGGGACCGCATGGACATGCAGGTGCTGATGAAGACCGACGGCCTGCCAACCTACTTCCTGGCCAACGTGGTCGACGACCACCTGATGGGCATTACCCACGTGCTGCGTGGTGAAGAGTGGCTGCCATCGGCGCCGAAGCTGATCAAGCTGTACGAGTATTTCGGCTGGGAACAACCCAAGCTGTGCTACATGCCGCTGCTGCGCAATCCCGACAAGAGCAAGCTGTCCAAGCGCAAGAACCCGACCTCGGTGACCTTCTACGAGCGCATGGGCTTCATGCCGGAAGCCATGCTCAACTACCTGGGCCGCATGGGCTGGTCGATGCCGGACGAGCGCGAGAAGTTCTCCCTGGCCGAAATGGTCGAGCACTTCGACCTGTCCCGTGTTTCGCTGGGCGGTCCGATCTTCGATATCGAGAAGCTGTCCTGGCTCAACGGCCAGTGGCTGCGTGACCTGCCGGTGGAAGAGTTCGCCGCACGGGTGCAGAAGTGGGCGTTCAACAGCGACTACATGATGAAAATCGCGCCGCACGTGCAGGGCCGGGTCGAGACCTTCAGCCAGATTGCGCCGCTGGGCGGCTTCTTCTTCGAAGGTGCGCTGAAGCTGGATGCGAAGCTGTTCGAGCACAAGAAACTGTCCCCGGACCAGGTACGCCAGGTGATCCAGTTGATCCTGTGGAAACTGGAAAGCCTGCGGCAGTGGGAAAAGGACCGCATTACCGCCTGCATCCAGGCAGTGGTCGAGGCGCTGGAGCTGAAGCTGCGCGATGCCATGCCGTTGATGTTCGCTGCGATCAGCGGCCAGGCCAGTTCGGTCTCGGTACTCGACGCCATGGAGATCCTCGGCCCGGACCTGACCCGCTATCGCTTGCGTCAGGCTCTCGACCTGCTGGGCGGCGTTTCGAAGAAAGAAAACAAGGAATGGGAGAAGCTGTTGGGCACCATCGCCTGATCGCATTCGCTCGTTCCTTCGTGGGGCGAGCCCTCTGCCGTGGGCTTTTGGCCAGGGCAGGGGGCTCGCCCCACGGTCGTTTCGATCACTGCCGAAGGCGGCGATACCCAGCAAACACGGGGCTTTTCTCGCCCAAGGCAGGTAAGTGGTTGTTATCTGGGAAAAAATTTTTGAATTTTGTTGAAAATAAGTTTGACAGCTCTGTCATCCGCTCTTAATATGCGCCCCGTCCACAGCGATGAACGAAAACGAAACGCGAAGCACCCAGCCAAGCGAATCAAGTTCAAAGCGACATTGTGGGGCTATAGCTCAGCTGGGAGAGCGCCTGCATGGCATGCAGGAGGTCAGCGGTTCGATCCCGCTTAGCTCCACCAAATTCCGCTTGGCAGCCGAGGCTGGCAAGCAAGACCGGGTCCAGCAACCGGGTCTTGAAGGTAAGAAGGTTCGTCCCCTTCGTCTAGTGGCCTAGGACACCGCCCTTTCACGGCGGTAACAGGGGTTCGAGTCCCCTAGGGGACGCCAGTTTTGCACAAGCGACATCGAAAGAGGTCGCTGGGCCGAGAGGCTAGAAATCCGGGGCTATAGCTCAGCTGGGAGAGCGCCTGCATGGCATGCAGGAGGTCAGCGGTTCGATCCCGCTTAGCTCCACCAATTCCGCCAGGATTCGTGAAAACGGATCTGCACGAAGGTTACAAGTCCCCTTCGTCTAGTGGCCTAGGACACCGCCCTTTCACGGCGGTAACAGGGGTTCGAGTCCCCTAGGGGACGCCATTTTATCCGCTCTGCGGAATTTCAAGGCTCATTCGATTATTGAATGAGCCTTTTGTTTTTTCCCTCGAAAAAGTTTTTATCAGGACGCGACAAGCGGCCAGAGAAAAACCTTGCCAGAAAATATTATGAGCATAATATTAGGCCCATAATATTTTCTGGTGCCGATCATGAGCGACAAGAAAGCCAAGACCCGTGAACGTATCCTCGACGCTGCCCGCAGCGCATTGATCCAGCAGGGCCCCGCCGATGCCAGCGTTAACCAGGTGATGAGCGCTGCCGGCCTGACCGTCGGTGGCTTCTACGCCCACTTCGACAGCAAGGAGGCCTTGATGCTGGAGGCCTTCAGCCAGTTGCTCGGTGAACGCCGTGCCTTGCTGTCCCAGGTCGATCCGGCGCTGGATGGCCAGGCTCGCCGTGCCCTGGTCGCTGCGTTCTACCTGTCGCGCAAGCACCGTGACTCCAAGGTCGATGCCTGCCCGTTGCCCACCTCCCTGAGCGAGATGACCCGGTTGCCCGAGGATTTCCGCCAGGTGCTGGCCGAGCATATCGAGCTGATGACCGCCCAGTTGGTGGACACCCCCGAAGATGCCGACAAATTCCTTGCCGACCTCGCCCTGATGGTCGGCGGCCTGGCATTGGCCCGGGCCCTGGGCACCGATGAACTGTCCGATCGTATTTTGCGCGCCGCCAAATCGGCGGTGATCTGAACTACCCCACTGGAGCGAAGCGATGAATACCCTGAGCTGGATTCGCGGCGTCAACGGCACCCTGGGGCGACTGGTCCCCGGACATATAGCCAGCAAGATGCACCGTGCCTTCATGACCCCGTACACCAGGCCGCCCCGTGACTGGGAACTGCCGGTGCTGGCCCGGGCCGAGCGCATCACCCTGCGCTTTGGCCTTTCCGCCCTGCGCTGGGGGCAAGGGCCCACGGTCCTGCTGATGCACGGTTGGGAAGGGCGCCCGACCCAGTTCGCTCGCTTGATCGAGGCGCTGGTGGAGGCCGGTTACACGGCAGTCGCACTGGATGGGCCGGCTCACGGTCGCTCGCCCGGTGATGTTGCCCATGTCGGGCTGTTCGCGCGGGCCGTGCTGGAGGCCGCGGCGGAGTTGCCGCCCTTGAAGGCGGTGATCGGCCATTCCATGGGCGGCGCCAGTGTATTGCTTGCCCTGCAATGGGGGCTGCGTGCCGAAGCCGTGGTCAGTATCGCCGCACCTTCGCGGTTGCTCGGCGTGGTGCGTGGTTTCGCCCGCCGCCTGAACCTGCCGCCGAAGGCGCGTTCGGCCTTCATCCGCAAGGTCGAGCGGGATGTTGGCGTCGCCATCGAGCGCCTGGATGTCAGTGGCTATCAACTGGATCAGCCGGGGCTGATCGTGCATGCCAAGGATGATGCTTTGGTACCTGCAGGCGAGGCGCAACGCATCCACGACGCCTGGTTCGACAGCCGTCTGCTGATGCTGGAGGAGGGAGGCCATCAACGGGTTCTCGCCGATCCACAGGTGGTCGCCGGGGTCCTCGACCTGCTGCAGCGCACAGCAATGCCATTGCGCCAATCGGCCTGATCATCCGTTACACTCATGCCCGTTCATTACAAACGGGAGCGGGCATGAGCTGGGATCTGGCAACGCCATTCGTCATCGACCTGCGGGTCGGTGCCGAGGATATCGATGGATTGGGGCACGCCAATAACGCGGTGTATGTCACCTGGCTGGAGCGCTGCGCCTGGCGCCACTCCCAGCGCCTGGGGCTGGACCTGGCCGAATATCGTCGCCTGGACCGCGCCATGGCCGTGGTCCGTCACGAAATCGACTACCTCGCCAGTGCCTACGAAGACGACGAACTGCAACTGGCAACCTGGATCATCGACTGGGACCAGCGCCTGAAGATGACCCGGCATTTCCAGCTGGTCCGCCCGCGCGACGGCATTACCTTGCTGCGCGCCCGGACCACCTTCGTCTGTATCGAGTTGTCCACAGGCAAGCCCAAGCGCATGCCGCAGGAATTCCTCGAAGGTTATGGGCAGGCCCTTGCTGGAAAAGCAGGCGTGATACGGCAGGCCCTCGATAGCGACGAGGTCGCTGTCCGGCGGGTCGTCGAGGCGGCCTACCTGCCGTATGTCGAGCGGATCGGCGTGCGTCCGGGGCCGTTGGATGATGATTATGGCGATCTGATTCGGCGGGGGCAGGTCTGGCTGCTGGAAGACTGCGCGGTGCTGGTGCTGTGCCCCGAGCCGGCGGCGATGCTGCTGTCCAACGTGGCCGTGGACCCGGCGTGCCAGGGGCGGGGCCTTGGCCGGCAACTGGTCGACTTCGCCGAAGCCCGTGCCCGCGAAGCCGGATTCTCCCTGATTCGCCTGTACACCAACGCCGCCATGACCGGCAATGTGGCGCTCTACCAGCGCCTCGGCTACCGCGAAACCCATCGCGGCACCGAGCATGGCTTCAACCGGGTGTTCATGGAGAAGGTCCTGGTTTGAGCATTTCCCGGACTTTCTGAATGAAGGACCGCCTTTTCCGAGGCGGCTCCGGCAAGCGAAATCCCGGTCCGGGAGGCGGGTCAGGTTCGAAGTTGAGAAGGTCGTAGTTGTGTTTTCTGATCTGCATGTCCTGTTCCTCGGCCGTTGGTGCGCGGGTGGTGGCTGTGGGCAAGGAACGTGGACATGTGATCGATCTCCTTTGGATTTGACATACGCGGACCCTGTGGGAGCGGGTTCACCCGCGATTACGGTAGTGAATCCACCGACGTAATCGCGGGTGAACCCGCTCCCACAAGGTCCGCGATACTTTCAAGAAAGATTGCGCGCCCGTCACGCCAGTTCCTTCCGATATGGCCGTAAGAAACATCCCCTTTTACCATGCACGCACTTTTTTCCGAGGCTTCCCCCATGCAAATTGCCCTGGCCCCGATGGAGGGGCTGGTCGATGACATCATGCGCGACGTGCTGACCCGCGTCGGCGGTATCGACTGGTGCGTGACCGAGTTCATCCGGGTCTGCGACCGGGTGCTGCCCGAGGCTACGTTCCACAAGATGGCCTCGGAGCTGGCCCAGGGGTCGCGCACGCCTGCCGGTGTGCCGATGCGCGTGCAGTTGCTGGGCTCCGACCCGGTCTGCCTGGCCGACAACGCCGCCCTGGCCTGCGAATTGGGCGCACCGGTGATCGACCTGAATTTCGGCTGCCCGGCCAAGACCGTGAACAAGTCCCGTGGGGGCGCGGTGCTGCTGAAGGAGCCCGAGCTGCTGTTCCGCATCGTCAGCGAAGTGCGCAAGGCCGTGCCGGCCCATATCCCGGTGACCTCGAAAATGCGCCTGGGCTTCGAAACCCCGGATGGCGCGCTTGATTGTGGCCGGGCCCTGGCCGAAGGCGGTTCGGCCCATCTTGTGGTGCATGCGCGGACCAAGGTCGAGGGCTACAAGCCGCCCGCCCATTGGGAATGGGTGGCCAAGGTGCAGGACGTGGTCAAGGTGCCGGTCTTCGCCAACGGCGAGGTCTGGACCCTCGATGACTGGCAGCGCTGCCGCGAGGTCAGCGGGGTGAAGGACATCATGCTCGGGCGTGGCCTGGTTTCCCGTCCGGACCTGGCTCGGCAGATCGCCGCGGTGCGCGATGGCGTCGACGTCGTGCCGATGGACTGGGCCGAGCTGATGCCGCTGATCCAGGACTTCTGGCGCCGGGTCCGGGTCGAGCTGACGCCGCGTTCGGCGCCGGGCCGGCTGAAGCAGTGGGTGGCGATGCTGACCCGCAGCTACCCGCAGGCCAACGTGCTGTTTACCGAGCTTCGCCGGGAAACCGATTGCGAGCGGATCGGCCAGTTGCTGGGCGTCGAGCCGCTCGTCGCCGCTGCATAGAAAATTTTATCGGTGTTGCTTGAAATCGTTGCGGTGGTCCACATCTAGGGAGTACGCGATGCCGAAGTCGGGTCGCGTAAAAAATCCAACTCGCTGATGTTTAGGAGATGTAACCATGACTACCGCTTTCTCTCTTGCTCCACTGTTCCGCCATTCCGTTGGTTTCGACCGTTTCAATGACCTGTTCGAATCCGCGGCGCGTAACGAGTCGGGTAGCAGCTACCCACCCTACAACGTTGAAAAACATGGCGATGACCATTATCGGATCGTTGTTGCCGCCGCCGGCTTCCAGGAGGCAGACCTCGATCTGCAAGTGGAAAAAGGCGTGCTGACCGTCTCTGGCGGCAAACGCGACAACAGCGATGCAAGCGTCACCTACCTGCACCAGGGTATTGCCCAGCGTGCCTTCAAGCTGTCCTTCCGCCTCGCCGACCATATCGAGGTCAAATCGGCGGCCCTGGCCAACGGCCTGCTCAGCGTCGATCTGCTGCGCGTGGTCCCGGAAGAAGCGAAGGCCAAGCGCATCCCGATCAACGGGGAGCAGCCTGCGCTGAATTGAATGCGGGGTAGGTGAAGAGAAGGGCGCCTCATGCAGGCGCCCTTTTTGTTGCTCTTTCGGGCCTCATCGCGGGTGAACCCGCTCCCACACGGACTCTGTGGGAGCGGGTTCACCCGCGATGAGGCCCTAATAGTCAGCGGGAGTCTCCAGCAGTATCGCCCGGAAATCCCCCAGCGGCAGCGGCCGGCTGTGCAGGTACCCCTGGTACAGGAAGCACCCCTGCCTTTCCAGGAATTCCAGCTGCTCGGAAAGCTCCACGCCTTCCGCAATCACCGTCAGATCCAGGCTGCGCGCCATCGCCACAATCGCCCGGACGATCTCCGCATCGTTGGAATCCAGCGGTGCATCGCGGACGAACGACTGGTCGATCTTCAGGGTATCCACCGGCAAGCGCTTGAGGTAGGTCAGCGATGAATAGCCGGTGCCGAAGTCATCCATGGCGAATCCCACCCCCAGGGCCTTCAGTTCGCGCATCTTGCTGATGGTGTCCTCGAGGTTCTGGATCACGATCCCTTCGGTAATCTCCAGCTTGAGCATGCGGTAGGGCAGGCGATAGTCATCCAGGCTGCGCCGCACGCGCTGGACGAAGTCGTTCTGGCGGAACTGACGGGGGCTGATGTTCACGCACAGGCTGAAATCCTCGGCATCGATCAATCGGTCCTGGAGCATATGCGAGCAGGCATCGCAGGCCTCATCGAGAATCCAGTTGCCTACCTCGAGGATCAGCCCGCTTTCCTCCAGCACCTGGATGAACTGCGCCGGCGGCTGCTGGCCAAGCAGCGGGTGGTGCCAGCGCAGCAGCACCTCGGCGCCGACGATGCGGTTGTCGCGGGCGTCCACCTGGGGCTGGAAGTGCAGGGCCAGTTCGCCGCGGGTCAAAGCCAGGCGCAGGTCGCTTTCCATGCGCAGGCGCTCGCTTGCAGCCTTTTGCATGGTGGTGTGGAACAGCTGGGTGGTGTTGCGGCCTGAATCCTTGGCCCGATACAGGGCAATGTCGGCGCGCTTGAGCAGGTCGGCCGGGGTGGAGCCGTGGTCGGGAATCAATGCCACGCCGATGCTCGGGGTCACCTGCAGGCGCTGGCCGTCCAGGGACATGGGCTCGGCGAGCAACTGGCGCAGGGTATCGGCCAGTTCCTGGACCTGCGCAGTCACTTCCTCGCGGCTGCCCTGCAGGCCGCTGAGCAGCACCACGAACTCGTCGCCGCCCAGGCGCGCCACGGTGTCTTCCAGGCGCACGCTGGCTTCCAGGCGTGCGGTGATGATTTTCAGCACCGTATCGCCCACCGGATGCCCCAGCGAGTCGTTGATGTGCTTGAAGTGGTCAAGATCCAGGAACAGCAGGGCGCCGCGCAGGTTGTGGCGCTTGAGCAGGGCGATCTGCTGGCTCAGGCGATCCATCAGCAGGGCGCGGTTGGGCAGGTTGGTCAGCGGATCGTGGTAGGCCAGGTGGCGAATCTGCGCCTGGGCGTTCTTCAACTGGCTGACATCCCGGGCGGTCAGCAGCAGGCAGGCGGTCTCGTTGAGGGTAATCGGCTCCACCGAAACCTCCAGCGTCAGCAGCTCGCCGCTCTTGCTGCGCCCGAGCATTTCCCGGTGATGCACACGCTCGCGCTGTTGCAGCTCGGTCACCAGCATGTCGTGCTGCTTGTCGTCGGCCCAGAAACCGATCTGGCCGGCGGTGCGCCCGAGCACCTCGCCGGCACTGTAGCCGGTCAGGCGGCAGAAACCGTCGTTGACCTCCAGGTAGCGCCCGGTCTGCAGTTCGCTGATGCTGATGGCGTCGGGGCTGGAGTGGAAGGCCTTGGCGAACTTTTCCTCGCTGGCCTTAAGCGCCGCCTCGGCGCGCTGCTGCTGGGTTATATCGCGCAGGGTGGTGACGCTGCAGGTCTGGTTGTCGACCTTGATCAGACGGCTGGAAATCACGCAGGTCAGGGCGTGGCCGTTCTTGTGGTTGACCACCACGGCCACATTGTTCAGCGCCTGGTCGCGGATGACCTGTTCGATACGCTTGGCCCGTTCCGAGGACTCCGACCACAGGCCGATTTCCTCGGCGCTATGGCCCAGCACCTGTTCGGCGCTCCAGCCGAAGGTCTGGGTAAAGGCCGGATTGATCTCGATGAACTGGCCGTTGTCCTGGCGGGTGACGCAGATCGGGTCGGGACTGACCTGGAACAGGCTGGCAAATTTCTCTTCGGAGGCCATCAGGCGCTGTTCGCGTTCCACCTGGTCGGTGATATCGAGCAGGGTTCCGGCCATGCGCAGCGGGTTGCCCTGCTCGTCGCGATACAGCCGGGCGCGGCTTTCCAGGTAGCGCGAGTTGCCGTTCTCCAGCTGGATCCGGTAGGTGATCTGGTAATTGCCCGCCGGGCCCTCGCGCAGGCTGCGGTAAGCCTGGCGCATGCTGGCGCGCTCGTCTTCCGGAACCCCTTCGAAGAATGCCTCGAAGGATTCATGGAAGGGCACCGGGTCAAGGCCGTGCAACTGCGCGGCGCGGGCCGAGCCGTAGAGCATGCCGCTGGGAATGTGCCAGTCCCAGGTGCCCAGTTGTGCCGAATCCAGGGCCAGGTCGAGGCGCTCCTGGCTGTCCTTGAGCGCCGCTTCGCGCTCGCGCTGGGCGGTAATCTCGCGGATCACCCCGACCATCTGCGGCCGGCCGTCCTTGTCGTGGGTCAGGCTGCCGCTGATTTCCAGCCAGTGCAGGGTGCCGTCGGGCCAGCGGATGCGGTGGCGCATCGCCTGCTCCTGCGGTTCGCCGGCCACCACCGCATAGAAGGCCTGCACGGTGCGTTCGCGATCTTCCGGCGGCAGCAGGTCCAGGTAGTCGAGGTCCTTGGGCAGCGGCTGGCGCGGGTCGTAGCCGAACAGCGCCTGGGTACCGCGGGACCAGCTGATGCGCCCGGTCTCGACGTCCCAGAACCAGGCGCCGAGACGGGCGCCGTTAAGCGCCGCCAGCAGTTGCGGGGCGTTTTCCCAGGTCTGTTCCGACTCCTGGGGATCGGCGGCGAGGATACGCGGAAGGCGGGGAAGACGAGGTGTAGTGGGCATCGATTACCAGACCTTTGGCGAATACGCTTCCTTGGTACTGGCCTGCCCGTTGCGGCGGGCGGCCTCAGGGGTTTCTCGCATGGCTGTCGAGCAGTGCCATAAAGGCTCTGGCTGCATTCGATAACGTTCGTTCCGTATGAAGAATGTAGCCTAGCTGGCGAGAGAGCTGTATGCCGGGCAAGCTGATGGAAGCCACCTGTTCGTCGAGCATGGTCCGCGGCAGCACGCTCCAGGCCAGGCCGATGGACACCATCATCTTGATGGTTTCCAGATAGTTGGTGCTCATGGCGATGTTCGGCGTCAGGCCCCGGGCCTCGAACAGGCGCTGGACGATATGGTGGGTAAAGGTGTTGCCGCCAGGGAAAACCGCCGGGTGATGGGCGATATCTTCCAGACCGGCGGCAGCCTTGCGAGCCAGCGGGTGCTCGGGAGCGACCACGAAATCCAGGGGGTCGTCCCAGACCGGTACCGCGCGGACCAGGCCATGGGGTTCCGGCGCCAGGGTGATGACCGCGATTTCCGCGCGGCCATGAAGGATTTCCTCGTAGGCCACTTCCGAATCGAGGAACTGGATATCCAGGGCTACGGCCGGGTACTGCCGAGTGAAGGCCCGCAGCAGCGGGGGCAGGCGGTGCAGGCCGATGTGATGGCTGGTCGCCAGGGTCAGGCGTCCGCTGACCTCGCCGGTCAGGTTGGTCAGGGCCCGGCGGGTATCGTCCAGCACGTTGATGATCTGGTAGGCCCGGGGCAGCAGGGCGCGGCCGGCCTCGGTCAGGCTGACTTCGCGGCCGAGGCGGTCGAACAGGCGAACGTCCAGTTGCTGTTCGAGGCCGGCGATGCGCTTGCTGATCGCCGGCTGGGTCAGGTGCAGGCGTTCGCCGGCCCCGGAAAAGCTGCCGGTTTCGGCAATCGCGATAAAGGCGTTGAGGTTGGCCAGGTCCATCTTTTCGGATTCCCTTTGGTTATCCAAAGCATAAAAATTATGAATTTGAGTTATCCAATCTAACCCCATACCATCAGCCGTACAAGCCAAGGGGTTATTGGCATAGAAAGACTGATGAGGAACGCCTGATGGCCGGCAAAACGCTTTACGACAAGCTCTGGGATTCGCATTTGGTCAAGCAGCGCGACGATGGCTCGGCGCTGATCTACATCGACCGTCACATCATCCACGAAGTGACCTCGCCGCAGGCCTTCGAAGGCCTGCGCCTGGCGAATCGCAAACCTTGGCGCATCGATGCCAACATCGCCACTCCCGACCACAATGTGCCGACCACGCCCGAGCGCAAGGGCGGTATCGACGCCATCGTCGACCAGGTGTCGCGCCTGCAGGTGCAGACCCTCGACGAGAACTGCGACGAGTACGGCATCACCGAATTCAAGATGAACGACGTGCGCCAGGGCATCGTCCACGTCATCAGCCCGGAGCAGGGCGCAACCCTGCCGGGCATGACCGTGGTCTGCGGTGACTCGCACACCTCGACCCACGGCGCCTTCGGTGCCCTGGCCCACGGCATCGGTACCTCCGAGGTCGAGCACGTGCTCGCCACCCAGTGCCTGGTCGCCAAGAAGATGAAGAACATGCTGGTGCGCGTCGAAGGCGTATTGCCGGTGGGCGTTACCGCCAAGGACATCGTCCTCGCCGTGATCGGCAAGATCGGCACTGCGGGCGGCAACGGCCATGCCATCGAGTTCGCCGGCAGCGCCATCCGCGACCTGTCCATCGAAGGCCGCATGACCATCTGCAACATGTCCATCGAGGCCGGCGCCCGTGTCGGCCTGGTGGCCACCGATGCGAAGACCGTCGAATACGTGAAGGGCCGCCCGTACGCGCCGAAGGGCGAGCAATGGGAACAGGCCGTCGAAGCCTGGAAAGACCTGGTGTCCGACGAAGACGCGGTGTTCGACACCGTGGTCGAGCTGGACGCTGCGCAGATCAAGCCGCAGGTCAGCTGGGGCACCTCCCCGGAAATGGTCCTGGCGGTCGATCAGCGCGTGCCGGATCCGGCTGCCGAGGCCGACCTGGTCAAGCGTGGCTCCATCGAGCGCGCCTTGAAATACATGGGCCTGAGCGCGAACCAGGCGATCACCGATATCCAGCTGGACCGCGTGTTCATCGGTTCCTGCACCAACTCGCGGATCGAAGACCTGCGCGCCGCGGCGGAAATCGCCAAGGGCCGCAAGGTGGCCGCGACCATCAAGCAGGCCATCGTGGTACCGGGCTCTGGCCTGGTGAAGGAGCAGGCCGAGAAGGAAGGCCTGGACAGGATCTTCCTCGAAGCCGGCTTCGAATGGCGTGAACCGGGCTGCTCCATGTGCCTGGCGATGAACCCGGACCGCCTGGAGAGCGGCGAGCACTGCGCGTCCACCTCCAACCGGAACTTCGAAGGTCGTCAGGGTGCCGGTGGTCGTACTCACCTGGTCAGCCCGGCCATGGCCGCCGCCGCCGCCGTTACCGGCCGTTTCATCGATGTACGCGAGTTGATCCAAGGGAGCGCAGCATGAAAGCCTTTACCCAGCACACCGGCCTCGTTGCCCCACTGGACCGTGCCAACGTCGACACCGACCAGATCATTCCCAAGCAGTTTTTGAAATCGATCAAGCGCACCGGTTTCGGTCCGAACCTGTTCGATGAATGGCGCTACCTGGATGTCGGCCAGCCGTACCAGGACAACAGCAAGCGTCCGAAAAATCCGGACTTCGTGCTCAACCACGACCGCTACCAGGGCGCCAGCGTGCTGCTGGCCCGTGAGAACTTCGGCTGCGGTTCGAGCCGCGAGCACGCCCCGTGGGCACTGGAAGAGTACGGCTTCCGCAGCATCATCGCGCCGAGCTATGCCGACATCTTCTTCAATAACAGCTTCAAGAACGGCCTGCTGCCGATCATCCTCAGCGACGCGGAAGTCGATGAACTGTTCAAGCAGGTCGAAGCCGCCCCGGGCTACCAGCTGACCATCGACCTGCAGGCGCAGACCGTGACCCGTCCCGACGGCAAGGTGCTGAACTTCGAGATCGACGCGTTCCGCAAGCACTGCCTGCTCAACGGCCTCGACGACATCGGCCTGACCCTGCAAGACAGCGATGCCATCGCCGCCTTCGAAGCCCGTCACCGCGCCAGCCAGCCATGGTTGTTCCGCGACGCCAAATAAAGGATTGACACGGACCCTTGTGGGAGCGGGTTTACCCGCGATTGCTGTAGTGAATTCACCACCGTAATCGCGGGTGAACCCGCTCCCACAGGTCCGGACAAGCCGAAAGATTTTTGGAGAGGCAGATGACCAGCAGCCACAAGGACGTTGTCCAGCGCCAGTTCGGCGACCAGGCCAGCGCCTACCTCAGCAGTGCCGTGCACGCCCAGGGCACTGAATTCGCGTTGCTCCAGGCCGAGCTGGCCGGGCACGAACATGCCCGCGTCCTCGACCTGGGTTGCGGCGCCGGGCATGTCAGCTTTCACGTGGCGCCCCTGGTCGCCGAAGTGGTGGCCTACGACCTGTCGCAGCAGATGCTCGACGTGGTTGCCGCCAGCGCTGCCGACCGCGGCCTGGACAACATCGTCACCGAACGCGGTGCCGCCGAGCGCCTGCCGTTCGCCGACGCCTCGTTCGACTTCGTCTTCAGCCGCTACTCCGCGCATCACTGGAGCGACCTCGGCCTGGCCCTGCGCGAAGTGCGCCGGGTACTCAAGCCAGGTGGCGTGGCCGCCTTCGTCGATGTCATGTCGCCGGGCAGCCCGTTGCTGGATACCTACCTGCAGACCGTCGAAGTCCTCCGTGACACCAGCCACGTCCGCGACTATTCCGCTGCCGAATGGCTGCGCCAGGTCAGCGAGGCCGGCCTGCGCGTGCGCAGCCATGCCCGCCAGAGCCTGCGCCTGGAATGGACCTCCTGGGTCGAGCGCATGCGCACGCCGGACGCCATGCGCACCGCCATCCTGCAATTGCAGCAAGCGATGGGCGAAGAAGTACGGCAGTATTACCGGATCGAAGCCGATGGTTCCTTCAGTACCGATGTCCTGGTGCTCTGGGCCGAACGCTGAAATCCAGCAGATATTTACCGGCGCGCCACCTCGGCGCGCCGCTTGATTCGAGATAGAGGAAAGCATGAGCAAGCAGATTCTGATTCTCCCGGGTGACGGTATCGGTCCTGAAATCACCGCCGAGGCCGTCAAGGTGCTGGAGCTGGCCAACGACAGGTTCCAGCTCGGCTTCGCCCTGGAGCATGACGTGATCGGCGGCGCCGCCATCGACAAGCACGGCGTACCGCTGGCCGACGAGACCCTGGAGCGTGCACGCAAGGCCGACGCCGTGCTGCTGGGCGCCGTGGGCGGGCCGAAGTGGGACAAGATCGAGCGCGACATCCGTCCGGAGCGCGGCCTGCTGAAGATCCGTTCGCAACTGGGCCTGTTCGCCAACCTGCGCCCGGCGATCCTCTACCCGCAACTGGCCGACGCCTCGTCGCTCAAGCGTGAAATCGTCTCCGGCCTGGACATCCTGATCGTCCGCGAGCTGACCGGCGGTATCTACTTCGGCGCCCCGCGCGGCACCCGCGAGCTGGAAAACGGCGAGCGCCAGTCCTACGACACCCTGCCGTACAGCGAAAGCGAGATCCGCCGCATCGCCCGTGTCGGCTTCGACATGGCCCGCGTGCGCGGCAAGAAACTGTGCTCGGTGGACAAGGCCAACGTCCTGGCCTCCAGCCAGCTGTGGCGCGAAGTGGTCGAGGAAGTGGCCAAGGACTATCCGGACGTCGAACTCAGCCACATGTACGTCGACAACGCCGCCATGCAGCTGGTCCGCGCACCGAAGCAGTTCGACGTGATGGTCACCGACAACATGTTCGGCGACATCCTGTCGGATGAGGCTTCCATGCTCACCGGTTCCATCGGCATGCTGCCATCGGCCTCGCTGGATGCCCACAACAAGGGCATGTACGAGCCATGCCACGGCTCCGCGCCGGACATCGCCGGCCAGGGCATCGCCAACCCGCTGGCGACCATCCTCTCGGTATCGATGATGCTGCGCTACAGCTTCAACCAGCACGGCGCCGCCGATGCCATCGAGAAAGCGGTGAGCCTGGTCCTCGACCAGGGCCTGCGTACCGGCGACATCTGGTCCGAAGGTTGCACCAAGGTCGGTACGCAGCAAATGGGCGACGCAGTAGTCGCAGCGCTGCGGAATCTGTAATCTCTCTGGCCCGCTGCCGAAACCACAACAGGGCAGCGGCCCACTTTTAGCGAAGGTGTAGTTGCGATGAAACGTGTAGGTCTGATCGGTTGGCGCGGAATGGTCGGTTCCGTGCTCATGCAGCGGATGCTCGAGGAGCAGGATTTCGATCTCATCGAGCCGGTGTTCTTCACCACCTCCAACGTCGGTGGCCAGGGCCCTGCAGTGGGCAAGGACATTGCTCCGCTGAAGGATGCCTACAGCATCGACGAACTCAAGACCCTGGACGTGATCCTGACCTGCCAGGGCGGCGACTACACCAACGAAGTCTTCCCCAAGCTGCGCGAAGCCGGCTGGCAGGGCTACTGGATCGACGCCGCCTCGTCCCTGCGCATGCAGGATGACGCGGTCATCGTCCTCGACCCGGTCAACCGCAAGGTCATCGACCAGCAGCTCGATGCCGGTACCAAGAACTACATCGGCGGCAACTGCACCGTCAGCCTGATGCTGATGGGCCTGGGTGGCCTGTTCGAAGCCGGCCTGGTCGAGTGGATGAGCGCCATGACCTACCAGGCGGCCTCCGGCGCCGGTGCACAGAACATGCGCGAGCTGATCCGCCAGATGGGCGCGACCAACGCTGCCGTGGCCGATGACCTGGCCAACCCGGCCAGCGCCATCCTCGACATCGACCGCAAGGTCGCCGAAACCATGCGCAGCGATGCCTACCCGACCGAAAACTTCGGCGTACCGCTGGCCGGCAGCCTGATCCCGTGGATCGACAAGGAACTGCCGAACGGCCAGAGCCGCGAAGAGTGGAAGGCCCAGGCCGAGACCAACAAGATCCTCGGCCGCTTCAAGAGCCCGATCCCGGTGGACGGCATCTGCGTGCGTATCGGCGCCATGCGCTGCCACAGCCAGGCGCTGACCATCAAGCTGAACAAGGACGTGCCGCTGGCCGACATCGAAGGCCTGATCAGCCAGCACAACCCTTGGGTGAAACTGGTGCCGAACCAGCGCGAGATCAGCATCAAGGAGCTGACCCCGACCAACGTCACCGGCACCCTGAACATCCCGGTGGGTCGCCTGCGCAAGCTGAACATGGGCTCCCAGTACCTGGGCGCGTTCACCGTTGGCGACCAGTTGCTGTGGGGCGCCGCCGAGCCGCTGCGCCGCATGCTGCGGATCCTGCTGGAGCGTTGATCGCCTTGCGGTAACCGGAAAACCCGTGCTGGTGACAGCGCGGGTTTTTTGTTTTCGTACAAATCAAAGTAAAGTGCCGCTCCCGAATTCCCGGACCCTGTGGGAGCGGGTTCACCCGCGATTGCGATGGTGCATTCACCGACGCCATCGCGGGTAAACCCGCTCCCACAGGTTCGCGGCGTCCCATCAACCGGCACCGAGGCCCTCAAGGCCAGAGGAAATTCCAGATGACCCAACCCATCGACATCGCCGTGATCGGCGCCACCGGCACCGTCGGCGAAACCCTGGTGCAGATCCTCGAGGAACGCGATTTCCCGGTCGGCACCCTGTACCTGCTGGCCAGCAACGAATCCGCCGGCAGCGCCGTGAGCTTCCGCGGCAAGAACCTGCGCACCCGGGAAGTCGATGAGTTCGACTTCACCAAGGTCCGCCTGGCCTTCTTCGCCGCCGGCCCGGCCGTGACCCTGAGCTTCGCACCCCGCGCCCAGGCCGCTGGCTGCACGGTGATCGACCTGTCCGGCGCCTTGCCTGCCGAGCAGGCCCCCGCCGTGGTTCCCGAAGCCAACCCCCAGGTGCTGGACACCCTGAAAGCCCCGGCAACCCTGCACAGTCCAAGCGCCTCGGCCGTTGCCCTGGCCGTCGTGCTCGCGCCGCTGAAAAAACTCGTCGACCTGCAGCGCGTCACCGTGACCGCCTGCCTCGCCGTGTCCGCCCAGGGGCGCGAAGCCGTCAGCGAGCTGGCCCGGCAGACTGCCGAACTGCTCAATGCCCGGCCGCTGGAGCCGCGTTTCTTCGACCGGCAGATAGCCTTCAACCTGCTTGCCCAGGTCGGCCCGAGCGACGAACAGGGGCATGGTGTGCTGGAGCGTCGGCTGGTGCGTGAGTTGCGTGAACTGCTCGACCTGCCTTTACTCAAGATTTCAGTTACCTGCGTTCAAGTCCCGGTGTTTTTTGGCGATAGCTACACTGTGAGCCTGAACGCTAGCGAAGCGGTGGACCTGGCGGCGGTGAACCAGGTGCTGGACACTGCGCCAGGTGTCGAGCTGGTGCAGGACGAAGGGGATTACCCGACGCCGGTCGGCGATGCCGTGGGCCAGGACGTGGTGTATGTCGGGCGGGTGCGTGGCGGAATCGACGAGCCGCAGCAACTGGACCTCTGGCTGACCACCGACAACGTGCGCAAGGGTGCCGCTTTGAATGCCGTGCAACTGGCTGAATTGTTGATAAAAGGCCTTGTGTAAAAGATACTTGGCGACACTTTGCATAGTGACCATTAACGTTCGCACGCAAGTTGCCTGCGGTATTCGCTAGCGGTTCGGTAATAAGCCTCACGGCGGTTCTTCAGTTCTTCTCGGTTCCCGGGGACGCTTCAAAACAAAGGATGAGGTCATGCTTCGAATTCGCAAACTGGTATTAGCAATAGCCGCAGCGTCGGCGCTGTCTTCCGGTATGGCGCATGCCCTCGGGCTTGGCGAACTGACCCTCAAGTCAGCGCAGAACCAGCCCCTCGATGCCGAGATCGAACTGCTCGACGTGCGTGACCTGAGCGCCGCCGACGTGCAGCCGAGCCTGGCTCCGGCGGAAGAATTCGCCAAGGCCGGCGTCGAGCGCCCGGCGTTCCTCAACGACCTGACCTTCACCCCGGTGCTCAACCCGGCAGGCAAGAGCGTGCTGAAAATCACCTCCAGCCAGCCGCTGCCAGAGCCGATGGTCAAGTTCCTGGTCCAGGTGATGTGGCCGCAAGGCCGTCTGCTGCGCGACTACAGCGTGTTGCTCGACCCTTCCCGGTTCTCCCCGCAGGCCGCCCAGGCCGCTGCCGGCGTGACGCCGGCGGTCAGCGCTCCGGCCAACTACACCACGGTGCGCCGCGACACCCTCTGGGAGATCGCCGCGCGCTCGCGCCAGGGCGGCTCGGTGCAGCAGGCCATGCTGGCGATCCAGGCGTTGAATCCGGACGCCTTCATCAACGGCAACATCAACCAGTTGAAGACCGGCCAGGTCCTGCGCATGCCGGACCAGCAGCAGATCCAGGCCATTCCCCAGGCCCAGGCCTTGAAAGAGGTCAACGAACAGAACATTGCATGGCGCGAAGGCCGCCGCCTTGGTCCCCAGGCCCGCCAGCTCGACGCCACCCGCCGCAACGCCGCCCAGCCCGCGCCGTCGCGCATTACCCAGCAGGACAACCTGAAACTGGTTGCCGCCGGAAACGACAAGGCGCTGAGCGACAAGCTCGCGACGACCCAGGAAAACCTCGATGCCAGCCGTCGTGAAAGCGATGAGCTGAAAAGTCGCGTCTCCGATCTGCAAAGCCAGCTGGACAAGCTGCAACGGCTGATCGACCTGAAGAACGACCAGCTCGCCCGCCTCGAAGCCCAGGGCAACGCCCCGGCCGCCCCGGTGGCCGCAGCGCCGGTGATCGACGCGCAGCTGCAGGCCAATCCGGCCCCGGCCGCCGAGCCGGTGGTGACTCCGCCTCCGGCAGCGGTCGATACCGCCCCCGAGCAGGACACCGCGCCTGCCGATGCCCAGGCGGCGGGGCAGGGCAGCACGGCGCTCGACGGCATTCTTGGCAACCCGCTGCTGCTGGCGCTGATCGCCGGCTCGGCGCTGCTGGTACTGCTGCTCTTGCTGCTGTTGCTGGCACGCAAGCGCAAGGCCCGGCAGGAAGCGGAAAAACACATGCGCATGGCCCGCGCACTGGCCGAAGAAAACGAACTGGGTCTTGACCGCGAGCTGCCGCAAAGCAGTTTCGACGGCCTTGATGTCGTACCGCCGACCGTCACCCTGGCGCCGGCCGTGGTCGCGGCCTCCGCCGCTGCTGCCACCGCCGCCGAGCAGGTCAGCGAGCCGCGGGTCGCCGAGCCCGAGCCGCAGCCGAAAGCCGATCCGTTCATGGCCGAGATCGACGATTGCATCGCCCACGGCCGCCTGATGCAGGCTTCCAACCTGCTGGAACCGGCGGTGGAGAAATTCCCGCAGCGCAGCGACCTGCGCCTCAAGCTGATGGAAGTCTATGCCCATCAGGGCGACCGTACCGGCTTCGTCATGCAGGAGCGCCAGCTGCAGGCCAATCCGCAGAACCTGGCGGCGGTCGAATCGCTCAAGAGCCGTTTCCCCAACATGCTCGCCGTGGCTGCGGTCGCTGCCGCAGCGGCTGGCGGTGCTGCCGTGGCCAGTGGCCTGGACGAAAAGTTCGTCGAAGAACTGATGTCGGAAGAGCCGCAGCCCGAGTCGGATGACCTGCCTGCCGATGATGATCTCGACAGCGCCTTCGACCTGAGCCTCGACGATCTGGACGGCCTGGACCTGGAAACCCCGGCCGACCAGGCTGCGGTACAGGCCAGCGAGCAGGTACAGGAGCCGGTACAGGAGCAACCGTCGGCCGAGCCGCCGTCGCTGGACGACCTGGATTTCGACACCCTGCTGCAGGACAACCCGGAAGCACCCCGCGCCGAGGCTCCACAGCCGGAGTCGGATGCCGACGCATTCGCCGACCTGGACTTCGACAGCCTGCTGGAAGAGCAGACGGCCGCCCAGGCTGCTGCAAGCGCGCCGCAAGCCGACCCGGAGCCGGAGCCGCCGGTGGTAGACGACCTGGACTTCGACAGCCTGCTGCAGGAGCACACCGCAGCCCAGGCCGTCGAACCGCAGCCGGAAGCCGAGCCGGCAGCAGAACCCGAGCCGGAGCAACCTGTCGCCAGCGATGACGATGTGGATTTCGACGCCCTGTTCCAGGACTACGCCGCTACCGAACCGCAAGCGCCGGCGCAGCCTGAAGCGGAATCCGGACTGACTGCCAGCGCCGACGATATCGACTTCGATGCCCTGCTCGACGAGCACACCAAGGCGCAGTCCGACACCAGCGCCGACCTGGCCGACTTCGACCTCAGCGTTCCGGATGAAACCCCGACCGTCGCTACCGAAAATCGCCCACCGCTGGATATCGAAGCGGAACTGGCGGCCTTCGACAACGACCTGGGCCTTGAGGCCGACCTGCCGCCGCTGGAGCTGCCGGACGACTTCGACCTGTCCCTGCCGGGCGAGGACGATACTGCGTCGAAGAACTTCGCTGCCGAGCTGGATAACGTCAACGCCGAACTGGACAAGCTCTCCGCCAGCCTGGAAACGCCGTCGCTGGAGCCGCATTTCACCGCCGAGGACGCCGCCAGCCTGCCGGACGAAGGCGACTTCGATTACCTGGCCGGCACCGACGAGGTCGCCACCAAGCTCGACCTGGCCCGGGCCTACATCGACATGGGTGACCATGACGGCGCCCGCGACATCCTCGACGAGGTCAACAAGGAAGGCGACCAGGCCCAGCGCCGCGAAGCCGCCGAGTTGCGCTCGAAGCTGGCCTGATCCGCCAGGCAGTACCACCAACGGCAGCCCTCGTGGCTGCCGTTGTCGTTATAATCCGCGCCATCGCGTAACCGACAGGCTGTTATTCCCTTGGAAATCATCGATACCGCGGCGTCCGAAGTGGCCGCCGAAGGCTTTTACCGAATCGCCCTGGGCGTTGAATACAAAGGCACCCGCTATCGCGGCTGGCAGCGCCAGGGCGATGGCGTGCTCAGCGTGCAGCAGACCCTCGAGGAAGCCCTGTCGAAAGTGGCCGCCGAGCCGATCACCGTGCAATGCGCCGGGCGTACCGATGCCGGTGTGCATGCCAGCGGCCAGGTCGTGCACTTCGATACCCGTGCCATCCGCGACCCCAAGGCCTGGACCATGGGCGCCAACAGCCATCTGCCCCACGACATCAGCGTGTCCTGGGCCGAGCGGATGCCGGCGCATTTCCATGCGCGCTTCAAGGCGTTCGCCCGGCGCTATCGCTATGTGATCTACAACGACCAGATCCGCCCGGCGCACCTTGGCGACCAGGTCACCTGGAACCACCGTCCGCTGGACGTCGAGCGCATGGCCGAGGCGGCGCGCTGCCTGCTGGGTACCCATGACTTCAGTGCCTTCCGCGCCGGCCAGTGCCAGGCCAAGTCGCCGATCAAGACCATCCACCACCTGCGGGTCACCCGCCACGGCAAGATGATCGTCCTGGATATCCGTGCCAGCGCGTTCCTCCACCATATGGTGCGCAATATCGCCGGGGTACTGATGACCATCGGTGCCGGCGAGCGCCCGGTGGAGTGGGCGGCGCAGATCCTTGCCAGCCTCGACCGCCGGCAGGCCGCGGCCACCGCCCATCCGTTCGGCCTCTACCTGGTGCAGGTGGAATACCCGGAGGAGTTCGTCCTGCCCAAGCGTTTCATCGGCCCGCATTTCCTCACCGGTTTCGAGTTTCCAACGGCTGACGACCCGACGGTCATTTGCTAACATCCGGGACTTTCGCCCTCTGGAGATTCGCTGCCCATGTCTGCCGTTCGCAGCAAGATCTGCGGTATTACCCGCGTGGAAGACGCGCTGGCCGCAGCCCAGGCGGGGGCCGACGCCATCGGCCTGGTGTTCTACGCCAAGAGCCCGCGGGCGGTAAGCATGCAGCAGGCGCGGGAGATCATCGCCGCGCTGCCGCCGTTCGTCACCACCGTCGGCCTGTTCGTCAATGCCAGCCGTTGCGAGCTCAACGAGATTCTCGAAGCGGTGCCGCTGGACCTGCTGCAGTTCCATGGCGACGAAACCCCGGAAGCGTGCGACGGCTACCACCGCCCGTGGATCAAGGCCCTGCGCGTGCGTGCCGGGGATGACCTGGAAGCCGAATGCAAGCGCTACGCCCGGGCCAGCGGCATCCTGCTCGACACCTATGTGGCCGGCGTGCCCGGCGGCACCGGCGAAGCCTTCGACTGGACGCTGGTGCCCGGGCACCTGAGCAAGCCGATCATCCTCGCCGGCGGCCTGAATCCGCACAACGTCGGCGCGGCGATCGCCCAGGTGCGGCCGTATGCGGTGGATGTCAGCGGAGGGGTGGAACAGGCCAAGGGCATCAAGGACGCGGCGCGCATCGACGCCTTCCTCGATGCGGTACGCCGCGCGTGATGCGTGCCGATGTGACGACGGCCGGCAAGGCATCGTCCATAACTTTCGCAGCCCAGTGCTGCCAGGCCAGGCCCTTGGGCCGGCCATACGAATCGACGAGCGGTCGCATGCCGTCCGGGCCAGCGCTTTCGGCGCGCCCACGGCTGCGGCCGGTGTTTCCGAAGCATTTTTGAAGCTCAAGGGCATACGCGCGATCCGGCACTCAATGCCTGCCGGTCGCCGCTACTGGAGAAATAAAGCATGAGCAACTGGTTAGTAGACAAACTGATTCCATCGATCATGCGTTCCGAGGTGAAGAAGAGTTCGGTTCCCGAAGGCCTGTGGCACAAATGCCCGTCCTGCGAAGCCGTGCTTTACCGTCCGGAACTGGAAAAGACCCTGGACGTCTGCCCCAAGTGCAACCATCACATGCGCATCGGCGCGCGTACCCGCCTGAACATCTTCCTCGACCCTGAAGGCCGCAACGAGCTGGGCGCCGAGCTCGAGCCGGTGGATCGCCTGAAATTCCGCGATGGCAAGAAGTACAAGGACCGCCTGGCCGCCGCGCAGAAGCAGATCGGCGAGAAAGATGCGCTGATCTCCATGAGCGGCACCCTGATGGGCATGCCGATCGTGGTCAGCGCCTTCGAGTTCTCCTTCATGGGCGGCTCGATGGGCGCCGTGGTCGGCGAGCGTTTCGTCCGCGCTGCCAATTACGCCCTGGAAAACCGCTGCCCGATGGTCTGCTTCTCGGCCTCCGGCGGTGCACGCATGCAGGAAGCGCTGATCTCCCTGATGCAGATGGCCAAGACCTCCGCCGCCCTGGCGCGCCTGCGCGAAGAAGGCATCCCCTTCATCTCGGTACTGACCGACCCGGTCTACGGCGGCGTTTCCGCCAGCCTGGCGATGCTCGGCGACGTCATCGTCGGTGAGCCGAAGGCCCTGATCGGCTTCGCCGGCCCGCGGGTAATCGAGCAGACCGTGCGCGAGAAACTGCCGGAAGGCTTCCAGCGCAGCGAGTTCCTCCTGGAACACGGCGCCATCGACCTGATCATCCACCGCGCCGAACTGCGTCCGCGCCTGGCGAAGATCCTCGCGCAGATGACCGGCCAGCCGTCGCCGAAGTACGTACCTTCGGCGGTTGACGCGGTAGTCGTGCCACCGGCGCCTGCCACCGTATGACCCAACGTACCCTTGGCGAATGGCTCGCCTACCTTGAGCAGTTGCACCCTTCGGCCATCGACATGGGCCTGGAGCGCTCCCGCGAGGTAGCGACCCGGCTCGGGCTGGGCAAGCCGGCGCCTCGGGTGGTGACTGTCACCGGCACCAACGGCAAGGGTTCGACCTGCGCCTTCATCGCCGCGCTGCTCAAGGCGCAGGGGCTGAAGGTGGGCGTCTACAGCTCGCCGCACCTGCTGCGCTACAACGAGCGGGTGCAGCTCGACGGCGTCGAGGCCAGCGATGAGCAACTGTGCCAGGCCTTCGCCGCCGTCGAAGCGGCCCGCGGTGAAATTTCCCTGACCTATTTCGAAATGGGCACCCTGGCGGCCTTCTGGCTGTTCAGTCGCTCGGCGCTGGACGCCGTGGTCCTCGAAGTGGGCCTGGGCGGGCGCCTGGACGCGGTCAACCTGGTGGATGCGGACCTTGCCGTGGTCACCAGCATCGGTGTCGACCATGCCGACTGGCTGGGCAACACCCGTGAGTCCGTGGCCTTCGAGAAGGCCGGGATCTTCCGCCAGGACCGCCCGGCGCTGTGCGGCGACCTGAACCCGCCGCAACCGCTGCTGGACAAGGCCCGTGAGCTGAACTGCCCGTTCTTCCTGCGCGGGCGTGATTTCGACCTCGCCTACAGCGAACAGTGCTGGCAATGGCGTGGTGTCGATGCTCGCGGTAGCGACGTCGAGTTGCCCGACCTGCCGCTGCTGGACCTGCCGATGGAAAACGCCGCGCTCGCCCTGCAGGCCTATCTGCTGCTGGACCTGCCGTGGGATGCCGCGGTGGTGGCCAAGGCCTTGCAGGAGGCGCGCATCGTCGGGCGCCTGGATCGCCGCCAGTTCCACTGGAACGGCAAACCCCTGAATATCCTGCTCGACGTGGGCCACAACCCGCATGCTGCCGAATACCTGGCCGAGCGCCTGGCGGCGCGTCCGGTCGCGGGCAAGCGCCTGGCGGTGTTCGGCCTGCTATCCGACAAGGACCTCGGTGGCGTGATCCAGCCGTTGCTGGCGCATGTTCGTCATTGGGCCGTGGCTACACTGGATACTGCGCGCAGCCGTCCGGCCGCCGAGTTGCAAGCCGCACTGGAGAACCTTGGTGCAGCGGTGCAGTCCTATTCCAGCGTTGCACAGGCCCTGGAGGGGCAGTGCGCGCAGGCGACGGCGGATGACGAGATCCTGCTGTTCGGATCATTTTTCTGTGTCGGCGAAGCCCTGGAGTGGCTGGGCCGGCAGGCCATGGAGGACTGAGCCAATGGCGGGGCTGGACAAGGTCATGAAACAACGCATGGTCGGGGCACTGGTGCTGGTGGCCCTGGCAGTCATCTTCCTGCCGATGCTGTTCACCAAGCAGGACGAGCTGCGCCAGGTCAAGGTCGAGGCCCCCGCGGCGCCCGCCGTGCCGGCGTTGCCACAGGTGCAGGTCGAACCGGTACAGGTGCCCGAGCCCCAGGTGATTCCCGACGAGAGCCTCGCCGACCAGCCGCAGACGGCGCCGGCTACGCCGATCGCCCCGGTCCAGCAGGCGCCGGTCCAGCAGCCGGTTGTCCAGCAGGAAGCAGCGAAGCCGAGCACACCGGTACCGACCCCGCAGCCTGCGGCCAAGCCTGCTTCTGTTCCTGCTCCGGCAGTCGCGGCGGCCCCGGCTGCGGCCAAACCGGCAACGCAAACCCCGGCGCCAACCCAGGCCAGCGCCAGCAAGGTCGACCCGAATGGCCTGCCGGTCAGCTGGTCGGTGCAACTTGCCAGCCTGTCCAACCGGGCCAGCGCCGACACCCTGCAGAAAACCCTGCGCAGCCAGGGCTATAACGCCTATATCCGTTCTGCCGACGGCATGAACCGGGTGTTCGTCGGCCCGGTCATCGAGCGTGCCGAAGCCGAACGCCTGCGCGATGTCATCAGCCGCCAGCAGAAGCTCAAGGGCTTCGTTGTCCGTTTCCAGCCCGAACGTGGCTGAAATCTGCCGTCCAGCGCCTGCGCCGGACGGCAAATCACTGCTTACCCATAGTCCTGCGCTCTGGTAAAATGCGCCGCCTCAACCGTTCGCAGGCAACACCGTGGCATTTACCTGGGTCGACTGGGCGATTCTCGCGATCATCGCCATTTCTTCGCTGATCAGTCTCAAGCGCGGCTTCGTCAAGGAAGCTCTGTCCCTGCTCACCTGGATCGTCGCCGGTGCGGTGGCGTGGATGTTCGGCGGCTCCGCCGCGCAGTACCTCGAGAGCTATATCCAGACGCCGTCCGCCCGGGTCATCGGTGGTTGCGCCATCGTTTTCGTCGCCACCCTGCTGGTGGGGGCGATGATCAATTTTCTGCTCGGCGAGCTGATTCGGGTCACCGGGCTGTCCGGGACCGATCGCTTCCTCGGCATGGCCTTCGGTGCCGCCCGTGGGGCATTGCTCGTCGTGGTGGCCGTCGGGCTGTTGAGCCTGGGGCCGGTACAACAGGATCCATGGTGGCAGGAGTCGCGGCTCTTGCCACAATTTCTATTGGTGGCTGACTGGTCGAAGAACCTCATCCTGGGGTTGACCAGCCAGTGGCTAGCCAGCGGAATCAGCGCTCCCGCTGATCTGCCGTTCAAGGAACAGCTCCTGGGGCCAAAAGCTCCGTGAGCACCGTTCAGTCCAGTTTCATTAAGTAGGGGTTGCGTCGCATGTGTGGCATCGTCGGTATCGTCGGTAAGTCGAACGTCAATCAGGCGCTGTATGACGCGCTTACGGTCCTCCAGCACCGCGGCCAGGACGCTGCCGGTATCGTGACCAGCCATGATGGCCGGTTATTCCTGCGCAAGGACAACGGCCTGGTCCGTGACGTCTTCCAGCAGCGCCATATGCAGCGCCTGGTCGGCCACATGGGCATCGGCCACGTGCGCTACCCAACCGCGGGCAGCTCGACCTCGGCCGAGGCCCAGCCGTTCTACGTCAACTCGCCGTATGGCATCACCCTGGCGCACAACGGCAACCTGACCAACGTCGAGCAGCTGGCCAAGGAGATCTACGAGTCCGACCTGCGCCACGTCAACACCAACTCCGACTCGGAAGTCCTGCTCAACGTCTTCGCCCATGAACTGGCGGTGCGCGGCAAGCTGCAACCCACCGAGGAAGACGTGTTCGCCGCGGTCACCGACGTGCACAACCGCTGCGTCGGCGGCTACGCGGTGGTGGCCATGATCACCGGCTACGGCATCGTCGGCTTCCGTGACCCCAACGGTATCCGCCCGATCGTCTTCGGCCAGCGTCACACCGACGAAGGCGTCGAGTACATGATTGCCTCGGAAAGCGTCTCGCTGGACGTGCTCGGCTTCACCCTGATCCGCGACCTGGCCCCGGGCGAGGCGGTGTACATCACCGAGGAAGGCAAGCTGCACACCCGTCAGTGCGCGACCAACCCGAAACTCTCGCCGTGCATCTTCGAACACGTCTACCTGGCCCGCCCCGACTCCATCATCGATGGCGTCTCGGTGTACAAGGCGCGCCTGCGCATGGGCGAGAAGCTGGCCGAGAAGATCCAGCGCGAGCGTCCCGACCACGACATCGACGTGGTCATCCCGATCCCGGACACCAGCCGCACCGCGGCCCTGGAGCTGGCCAACCACCTGGGCGTGAAGTTCCGCGAAGGTTTCGTCAAGAACCGCTACATCGGCCGCACCTTCATCATGCCGGGCCAGGCCGCGCGGAAAAAATCCGTACGCCAGAAGCTCAACGCCATCGAGCTGGAGTTCCGCGGCAAGAACGTGATGCTGGTGGACGACTCCATCGTGCGCGGCACCACCTGCAAGCAGATCATCCAGATGGCCCGCGAAGCCGGCGCCAAGAACGTCTACTTCTGCTCCGCGGCCCCGGCCGTGCGCTTCCCCAACGTCTACGGCATCGACATGCCGAGCGCCCACGAGCTGATCGCTCACAACCGCAGCACCCAGGATGTCGCCGACCTGATCGGCGCCGACTGGCTGGTCTACCAGGACCTGCCTGACCTGATCGAAGCGGTTGGCGGCGGCAAGATCAAGATCGAGCACTTCGACTGCGCGGTATTCGACGGCCAGTACGTCACCGGCGACGTCGACGCAGCCTACCTGGAACGCATCGAGCGGGCCCGCAACGACCTCGCGAAAGCCAAGAACCAGGCGGTCAGCGCGATCATCGACCTTCACAACAACTGATATAGGAGCAACGGCATGACACAGGAATGGGATGCCGGGCGCCTGGACAGCGACCTCGACGGGGTCGCTTTCGATACGCTGGCGGTACGCGCCGGCCAGCATCGCACGCCGGAAGGTGAGCACAGCGATCCGCTGTTCTTCACCTCCAGCTACGTGTTCCGTACCGCGGCCGATGCCGCGGCGCGGTTCGCCGGCGAGGTTCCAGGCAACGTCTATTCGCGTTACACCAACCCTACCGTACGGGCTTTCGAGGAGCGCATCGCCGCCCTGGAAGGCGCCGAGCAGGCGGTCGCCACCTCCACTGGCATGGCGGCGATCCTCGCCACGGTGATGTCGTTCTGCAGCGCCGGCGACCATGTGCTGGTTTCGCAGAGCGTGTTCGGCTCGACCATCAGCCTGTTCGAGAAATACTTCAAGCGCTTCGGCATCCAGGTGGACTACGTGCCGCTGGCCGACCTGGGCGCGTGGGAACAGGCGTTCAAGGCCAACACCAAGCTGCTCTTTGTCGAGTCGCCATCGAATCCGCTCGCCGAACTGGTCGATATCGCCGCGCTGGCGGAAATCGCCCACGCCAAGGGCGCCCAGCTGGTTGTGGATAACTGCTTCAGCACCCCGGCGCTGCAGCAGCCGCTGGAACTGGGTGCGGACATCGTCATGCACTCGGCGACCAAGTTCATCGACGGCCAGGGCCGTTGCATGGGCGGCGTGGTCGCCGGTCGCAGCGAGCAGATGAAGGAAGTGGTCGGTTTCATCCGTACCGCTGGCCCTTCGCTGAGCCCGTTCAACGCCTGGATCTTCCTCAAGGGCCTCGAAACCCTGAACCTGCGCATGCGCGCCCACTGCGCCAATGCCCAGGCACTGGCCGAATGGCTGGAGCAGCAGGACGGTATCGAGAAAGTGCACTACGCCGGCCTGCCAAGCCATCCGCAGCACGAACTGGCCAAGCGCCAGATGAAGGGCTTCGGTGCGGTGGTGAGCTTCGAGGTCAAGGGCGGCAAGGAGGGCGCCTGGCGCTTCATCGACGCCACCCGGCTGATCTCGATCACCGCCAACCTGGGTGACGCCAAGACCACCATCACCCACCCGGGCACCACCTCCCACGGCCGTCTGTCGCCGCAGGAACGTGAAGCGGCCGGTATCCGCGACAGCCTGATCCGTGTCGCGGTGGGCCTGGAAGACGTGGCCGACCTCAAGGCCGACCTTGCCCGTGGCCTGGCGGCGCTGTGATCGACTGGTCGGTTGCCGAGCGTAGCCATAACGGTCGCGTGGCGCTGGTCACCGGCGCCGCCCGCGGCATCGGCCTGGGCATCGCTGCCTGGCTGATCGCCGAGGGCTGGCAGGTAGTTCTCACCGACCTTGACCGCGTGCGCGGGGCCAAGGTCGCCAAGGTGCTGGGCGACAACGCCTGGTTCGTCGGCATGGATGTGTCCGACGAAGTCCAGGTGACCCTCGCCGTGGCTGAAGTCCTCGGCCAGTTCGGCCGCCTCGATGCACTGGTGTGCAACGCGGCGATCGCCGATCCGCACAACACCACCCTCGAAAGCCTCAGCCTCGCCCACTGGAACCGCGTCATGGCGGTCAACCTGAGCGGGCCGATGCTGTTGGCCAAGCATTGCGCGCCTTACCTGCGTGCGCACTGCGGGGCCATCGTCAACCTGACCTCGACCCGTGCCCGCCAGTCCGAGCCGGATACCGAGGCCTATGCGGCGAGCAAGGGTGGCCTGCTGGCGCTGACCCATGCCCTGGCCATGAGCCTGGGCCCGGAGATCCGCGTCAACGCCGTCAGCCCCGGCTGGATCGATGCCCGTGATCCTTCCGCACGGCGTGCCGAGCCCCTCAGCGACGCCGACCATGCCCAGCATCCGGCGGGCAGGGTGGGGACGGTGGAGGACGTGGCGGCGGCAGTGGCCTGGCTGCTGTCGAAGAATGCCGGGTTCGTGACCGGGCAGGAGTTCATCGTCGACGGTGGCATGACGCGGAAGATGATTTACCAGTGACAGCCGCTTGAGGAATCGCAGGTTTGTGCTAGCGCCTGAGGTTGGGGCGGTGGAGGAGGGAATGAGCTTTTTTGTCCTTTTTGAAAAAAACTTCAATGGGGCTATTGACTTAGGTTCGTTACCTGCGTAAATTTCGCGGCCTCAGCGAAGCAAACGTAACAAAGCAGAAACACAGCGAAAGCGGTGATAAAGCAGAAAGTTAAGTTTGATGAGTTTGGGTGATTAGCTCAGCCGGGAGAGCATCTGCCTTACAAGCAGAGGGTCGGCGGTTCGATCCCGTCATCACCCACCACTTCCTGGGAAGTTCCTGACCCGGATCGCTTCGAAAGAAACGGTCTACCAGAGAGGAACAGGACGCAAGTCCACATCGCGCAGCGGTAGTTCAGTCGGTTAGAATACCGGCCTGTCACGCCGGGGGTCGCGGGTTCGAGTCCCGTCCGCTGCGCCATTTTTCTCCAGATCGGTTCATGACCGGTTTGAGGTCCGAAGGTACCGAAGCCTTCAGGCCAGATCCCAGTTTCAAGCAGGCGAAAGCCTGTGCGATACGCAGCGGTAGTTCAGTCGGTTAGAATACCGGCCTGTCACGCCGGGGGTCGCGGGTTCGAGTCCCGTCCGCTGCGCCATATCCGCCTCGAGGCCCTTGAACTCCTCGAAGCAAAACGAAGAAAGCGACCTCCGGGTCGCTTTTTTCGTTTCTGGCGTTCTGTTCTAAACCGCGCTCTCAAATACACCGCGATCCCTGTGGGAGCGGGTTCACCCGCGATTACCATAGTGAATCCACCATCGCCATCGCGGGTAAACCCGCTCCCACAGGATCCGCGTCGTTTCCGGCATCTCGTTCGGCAGATGCGACTAATTATTTCCACATGCCATCCGTTCTTCTGGGAGACAAGCCCGGCCGCTGTCATGGCCGGGGCGTGCACCTACAGGAAAACGAAAAATGGGCATCGAACGCGACGCATCCGGCCTGACCCTGTTCTGCCTGCCTTATTCCGGCGCCAGCGCCACCTGCTATAGCCCATGGAAGCACAAGCTGCCTGCCTGGCTGAGCATTCGCCCGCTGGAGCTGCCCGGCCGCGGCATGCGCATGGACGAACCGCTGCACACCGATATGGCCGCCCTGGCCAGGCTGCTGGCCGACGAAATTGCCGTCGAGCTGGACCGCCCCTACGCATTGTTCGGCCATAGCCTTGGCGGCCTGCTGGCCTTCGAGCTGGCCCATGTGCTGCGCGAGCGCGGCCTGCCGCAACCCTTGTGCCTGTTCGCTTCGGCCACCGCCGGCCCGTCCCGTCGCGATGTCAGCGAGTACGCCCGCGAAAAGACCGACGCCGAACTGATCGACCGTTTGCGCGAACTTGGCGGCACCAGCGAAGGCGTATTGGCCAACCAGGAACTGCTGGAACTGATCCTGCCGATCCTGCGTGCCGACTTCCTGCTCTGCGGCAGCTTCAACCATGGCCAGCGCGAGCCGCTGGACCTGCCGATCCATGTATTCGGCGGCAAGCGCGACACGGTCAAGGTCGAGGAACTGCTGGACTGGCAGGAGGACACCTGCACCGGCTTTTCCCTCGATATGTTCGAAGGCCATCACTTCTACCTGATCGACGAACAGGCCCAATTGCTCCGGCAGATCCGCCGCTACGCCGAAGAGCACCTGTCCCGCTGGCGCAATCGTGCCGGGCGCCAGCCCGCCCAAGCCGCCGGCTGAGCCAACGCGACAGCACGCGTCGGCTCGGCCGGCGCGTTTTCTTTTCGTCACCCGCCCCCTTTTTTGCCAAGCCCGAATTCAAGCAGGAACACTCCATGGACGCGTTCGAACTCCCCGTCACCCTGGCCCAGTCCCTCCAACGTCGTGCCGCACAGACGCCGGACCGACTGGCCCTGCGCTTTCTGTCCGACGAACAGGACCAGGGCAGCGTGCTGACCTACCGTGACCTCGACCAGCGTGCCCGCACCATCGCCGCCGCCCTGCAAGGCCAGGCGCAAGCGGGCGACCGCGCCATCCTGCTGTTCCCCAGCGGCCCGGACTACGTCGCCGCCTTCTACGGCTGCCTGTATGCCGGCATCATCGCCGTTCCGGCCTATCCACCGGAGTCCAACCGCCGCCACCATCAGGAGCGCCTGCTGTCGATCATCGCCGACGCCGAGCCGGCCCTGGTGCTGACCGCCGCCGCGCTGCGCGACAGCCTGCTGGAAGTCGAAGCGCTGGCTGCCGAAGGCGCCCCGGCGCTGCTCTGCGTCGATACCCTGGAACACACCGACACCTGGGTCGCACCGGAACTGACCGGCGACCATATCGCCTTCCTGCAATACACCTCCGGCTCCACCGCGTTGCCCAAGGGCGTGCAGGTCAGCCACGGCAACCTGGTCGCCAACGAACAGCTCATCCGTCACGGTTTCGGCATCGATATCAACCCGGACGACGTGATCGTCAGCTGGCTGCCGCTGTACCACGACATGGGCCTGATCGGCGGCCTGCTGCAGCCGATCTTCAGCGGCGTGCCCTGCGTGCTGATGTCCCCGGCCTATTTCCTGACCCGCCCGCTGCGCTGGCTCGAGGCGATCAGCGAGTACAAAGGCACCATCAGCGGCGGCCCGGACTTCGCCTACCAGTTGTGCGCCGCCCGGGTCAGCGAGACGGCCCTGGCCCGGCTCGACCTCAGCGGCTGGCGCGTCGCCTATTCCGGCTCCGAGCCGATCCGCCTTGATAGCCTGGAGGCCTTCGCCGAGAAGTTCGCCGCCTGCGGTTTCGACGCCAGCAGCTTCTTCGCGTCCTACGGCCTGGCCGAAGCCACCCTGTTCGTCGCCGGTGGCAAGCGCGGCCAGGGCATCCCGCACCTGCGCCTCGACGAGCAGGAGCTGGCGCGCAACATCGCCAGGGCGGGGCAGGGCAGCCCGGTGATGAGCTGCGGTACCAGCCAGCCGGAACACGCCGTGCTGATCGCCGATCCGCAAAGCCTGGACAGGCTTGGCGAGAACCAGGTCGGTGAAGTCTGGGCCAGCGGCCCGAGCATCGCCCATGGCTATTGGCGCAACCCGCAAGCCACGGCGAAAACCTTCGTCCAGCACGACGGCCAGACCTGGCTGCGTACCGGCGATCTCGGCTTCATGCGCGACGGCGAGCTGTATATCACGGGGCGTCTCAAGGACATGCTGATCGTCCGCGGCCAGAATATTTATCCACAGGACATCGAGCAGACCATCGAGCGCGAGGTCGAGGTGGTGCGCAAGGGCCGGGTCGCTGCCTTCGCCGTCAACCAGGACGGTATCGAAGGTATCGGCATCGCTGCGGAAATCGGCCGCAGCGTGCAGAAGAACGTGCCCGCCGAAGACCTGATCCGTACCCTGCGCGAAACCGTCGCCGACGCTTATCAACAGGCCCCGGCCGTCGTCGTGCTGCTCAACCCGGGCGCACTGCCGAAGACGTCCAGCGGCAAGCTGCAACGCTCGGCCTGCCGCACCCGCCTGGCCGACGGCAGCCTCGACAGCTACGCGGTGTTCCCGCAAATCGGTGCCAAGGCCAGCGACACCGCCCTGGCCCGGTCCAACCTCGGTGAGCTGGTCGCGCGCACCTGGCGCGAACACCTGCAAGTGGACGACATCGCTGCCGACGACCATTTCTTCCTGCTCGGCGGCAACTCCATCCTCGCCACCCAGGTGGTCGCCAGCCTGCGTGACGCCCTGGACATCGAGCTGAACCTGCGCCTGCTGTTCGAAGCGCCGACCCTGCAAGGCTTCGTCGCCGCCATCGAAGGCGCCCGGTCGGGTGCGCAAGCCCAGGACGGCATCGTCCGTCTTGCCGGTGACGAAGGCCTGCCTCAGTCTCTCGCCCAGAACCGCCTGTGGTTCACTTGGCAACTGGATCCGCAGAGCAGCGCCTACAACATCCCGGCCGGCCTCATCCTGCGCGGCGAGCTGGACGAAACCGCTCTGCGCAGTGCCTTCCAGCGCCTGGTCGAACGCCATGAATCCCTGCGCACGCGCTTCTACGAAGTGGACGGCGTGGCCCTGCAACGCATCGACCCTGCCGGTCAGTTCGACCTCCAGCGCATCGACCTCGGCGATCTCGACGAAGACGAGCGTCGCAGTCGTGCCCAGGCCATCCGCGAGGAACAGGCACGCCTGCCGTTCGACCTGGAAAACAGCCCGCTGCTGCGGGTGCAATTGCTCTGCCTGGACGAACAGGAACACCAGTTGCTGGTGACCCTGCACCACATCATTGCCGACGGCTGGTCGCTGAACGTGCTCATCGACGAGTTCTCGCGGCTTTACGCCGCCGCGGTGCAGGAGCAGCCGCTGACCCTGGCGCCACTGCCGGTGCGCTACGCCGACTACGGCCAGTGGCAGCGCGAATGGCTGGCCCGGGGCGAGGCCGAGCGCCAGCTGGCCTACTGGAAAGAGCAGTTGGGCGACGACCACCCGAGCCTGAGCCTCGCCACCGATCACCCACGCTCCACCCGCCAGCAGCACAGTGCCTCGCGCTACAGCCTGCGCCTGAGCGCCGAGCAGAGCAAAGCCCTGAAAGCTGCGGCCCAGGGCAGCCAGTCCACACCGTTCATGCTGTTGCTGAGCGCTTTCCAGACCCTGTTGCACCGCTACAGCGGCCAGACCGATATCCGTATCGGCGTGCCCGGCGCCAACCGTCCGCGCCGGGAAACCCAGGGCCTGATCGGCTTCTTCATCAATACCCTGGTGCTGCGCGCCGAACTGGATGCGCGCCTGCCCTTCGCCGAGCTGCTCAAGCGCACCCGCCAGGCGGCACTGGAGGCCCAGGCCAACCAGGACCTGCCGTTCGATCAACTGGTCGAAGCCTTCCCACAGGCCCGCGAGCAGGGCCTGTTCCAGGTCATGTTCAACCACCAGCAACGCGACCTCGGCGCCCTGCGTCGCCTGCCCGGCCTGCTCGCCGACGAACTGCCGTGGCACAGCCGCGAGGCCAAGTTCGACCTGCAACTGCACAGCGAGGAAGACCGCAGCGGGCGCATCAACCTGTCCTTCGACTACGCCGACGAGCTGTTCGAGCGCGCCACCATCCAGCGCCTGGCCGGGCACTATGTGCGCCTGCTGGCCCAGGTCTGCGCCTCGACCGAGATCGCCCTCGGTGACCTGTACCTGCTCGACGAAGCCGAACAGGCCCGCCAGGCCAGCTGGAGCGTCGCCCCGTGCACCCCGGCCAGCCGCTGGTTGCCGGAGCTGCTCAATGAACAGGCCCAGCGCAGCCCCGAGCGCACCGCGCTGGTGTGGGAGGGCGGCAGCCTGGATTTCGCCGGCCTGCATGCCCAGGCCAACCGCCTGGCCAACTACCTGCGCGACAAGGGCGTCGGACCGGACGTGAAGGTGGCGATCGCCGTCGAGCGCTCGCCGCAACTGCTGATCGGCCTGCTCGCCATCATCAAGGCCGGCGGCGCCTACGTGCCGCTGGATCCGGACTACCCGAGCGAGCGCCTGGCCTGGATGCTGAGCGACAGCGGCGTTTCGCTGCTGCTGACCCAAAGTCATCTGCTTGGCGATCTGCCAAGTGCCGAAGGCGTCAGCGCCATCGCCCTCGACACCCTCAAGCTGGACAACTGGCCGAGCCATGCGCCGGGCCTGCACCTGCACGGCGATAACCTCGCCTATGTGATCTACACCTCCGGCTCCACCGGCCTGCCGAAAGGCGTCGGCAACACCCACGCGGCCCTGGCCGAGCGCCTGCAATGGATGCAGGCCAGCTACCAGTTGAACGACAGCGACGTGCTGATGCAGAAGGCGCCGATCAGCTTCGACGTGTCGGTATGGGAATGCTTCTGGCCGCTGATCACCGGCTGCCGGCTGGTGCTTGCCGGACCCGGCGAGCACCGCGATCCGCACCGTATCGCCCAGCTGGTCCAGCAGCATGGCGTGACCACGCTGCACTTCGTTCCGCCGCTGCTCCAGCTGTTTATCGACGAGCCGCTGACGGCCAACTGCACCAGCCTGCGCCGGGTATTTTCCGGGGGCGAGGCGCTGCCGGCCGAGCTGCGCAACCGTGTGCTGGCGCAACTGCCCGATGTGCAACTGCATAACCGCTACGGCCCGACCGAAACCGCGATCAACGTCACCCACTGGCATTGCCAGGCCAGCGATGGCGCTCGCTCACCGATTGGCCGGCCGCTGGGCAACGTCATCTGCCGGGTGCTCGACAGCGAACTGAATGCCCAGCCCGATGGCGTGGCCGGTGAGCTGTGCATTGGTGGCCTGGGTCTGGCCCGCGGTTATCTGGGCCGCGCCGCGCTGACAGCCGAACGCTTCGTGCCGGATGCCGCCGGCGAGCCGGGCGCGCGCCTGTACCGCACCGGCGACCGCGTGCGTTGGGCCGCCGATGGTGCGCTGGAGTACTTCGGCCGTCTCGATCATCAGGTCAAGCTGCGTGGCTTCCGCGTCGAGCCGCAGGAAATCGAGGCCCGCCTGCTGGCGCTGGACGGTGTCGGCCAGGCGGCCGTGGTGGTGCGCCAGACCCTTGCCGGTCCGCAACTGGTCGGCTATTTCACCGCCGAGAAAACCGGGGAGGGCGAGGCCGCGCAGAGCGCCCGCCTGAAGGCCGAACTGGCCCTGGAGCTGCCGGAGTACATGGTTCCGGCACAACTGGTGCGCATGGACGCGATGCCCCTGGGCCCGAGCGGCAAGCTGGACCGCCGCGCACTGCCCGAGCCGCACTGGCAGTCCCGCGAACATATCGAGCCGCAGACCGCACTGGAGCACCGCATCGCCGCCATCTGGCGCGAAGTGCTGGGCGTGCCGCAAGTCGGCCTGGCCGATGACTTCTTCGAACTGGGCGGGCACTCGCTGCTGGCGACCCAGATCATTTCCCGCGTGCGCCAGGCCTTCGACGTCGAACTGCCGCTGCGGGTGCTGTTCGACCACCGCGAGCTGGGCGCCTTCGCCGAGCAGATCGCTGCGCTGCAGGCCGCTGGCGCACGCAACAGCCAGCAGGCCATCGCCAGGGTCGATCGCAGCCAGCCGGTGCCGCTGTCCTACTCGCAGCAGCGCATGTGGTTCCTCTGGCAGATGGAGCCGGACAGCCCCGCCTATAACGTCGGCGGCATGGCACGACTCAGTGGCGCCTTCGATATCGGCTGCTTCGAAGCGGCCCTGCAGGCGCTGATCCTGCGCCACGAAACCCTGCGCACCACCTTCCCCAGCGTCAATGGCGTGGCCTGCCAGAAGGTTTCCGAAGAGACCGGCGTGGCCATGCAGTGGCTGGATATTTCCGCGCTGCCCGCCGCCGAGCGCCAGGTACGCCTGCAAGCCTTCGCCGACAGCGAAGCGCACAAGCCCTTCGACCTGGAAACCGGCCCGCTGCTGCGTGCCTGCCTGGTCAAGGCCGGCGAGCAGGAGCACTACTTCGTGCTGACCCTGCACCATATCGTCACCGAAGGCTGGGCGATGGATATCTTCGCCCGCGAGCTGGGCCTGCTCTACGAGGCCTTCCTCGACGGCAAGCCGTCGCCGCTGGAACCGCTGGCGGTGCAGTACCTCGACTACAGCGTGTGGCAGCGCCAGTGGCTGGAATCCGGCGAGCGCCAGCGCCAGCTGGACTACTGGACGGCCCAACTGGGCAAGGAACACCCGCTGCTGGAACTGCCCGGCGACCGTCCGCGGCCGGCCGTGCAAAGCCACCAGGGCGAACTGTTCCGCTTCGATCTCAGCGATGACCTGGCCGGCCGCGTGCGCGCCTTCAACGCGAAGAATGGCCTGACCCTGTTCATGACCATGACCGCCGCCTTGGCCATGCTGCTCTACCGCTACAGCGGCCAGACCGACCTGCGCATCGGTGCCCCGGTGGCCAACCGCATCCGTCCGGAAAGCGAAGGGCTGATCGGCGCCTTCCTCAACACCCAGGTGCTGCGCGTGCAGCTCGACGGGCAGATGCGCGTCGGTGAGCTGATCGAACAGGTGCGCCAGACCGTGATCGACGGCCAGTCCCACCAGGACCTGCCGTTCGATCACCTGGTGGAAGCCCTGCAGCCGCCGCGCAGCGCGGCCTGGAACCCGCTGTTCCAGGTGATGTGCAACGTGCAGCGCTGGGAATTCCAGCAAAGCCGCGAGTTGGCCGGGATGACCGTCGAGTACCTGGTCAACGACGCCCGTGCCACCAAGTTCGACCTCAACCTCGAAGTCACCGAGCTCGACCACCGCCTGGGCTGCTGCCTGACCTACAGCACCGACCTGTTCGACGAGCCGCGCATTGCCCGTATGGCCGCGCACTGGCGCAATCTGCTGGAAGCGCTGCTGGCCGATCCGCAACAGCGCCTGGCCGAGCTGCCGTTGCTGGCTGACGACGAGCGCCAGCAGCTGCTCGACAGCCTCGGCGTGGAGCCTGGCGAGCAGCGTCTCGACCAGTGCATCCACAGCCTGTTCAGCGAGCGGGTCAAGACCGCTCCGGATGCGGGTGCGCTGACCTTCCGCGGCCAGACCCTCAGCTACGCCGAGCTGGATGCCCGGGCCAACCGCCTGGCCTGGATGCTCCGCGAGCAAGGCGTCGGCCCGCAGGTGCGGGTCGGCCTGGCGCTGGAGCGTTCGCTGGAAATGGTCATCGGCCTGCTGGCGATCCTCAAGGCCGGCGGCGCCTATGTGCCGCTGGACCCGGAATACCCGCTGGAACGCCTGCACTACATGATCCGCGACAGCGGCGTGCGCCTGCTGCTCAGCGACACCAGGTTGCTCGAAGCCCTCGGCGAACTGCCGGAAGGCGTGGCGCGCTGGAGCCTGGAGGACGACCTGGCGAAACTGGCCGCTTACCCGGACAGCGAACCGCCGTTCATCAGCCTGCCGCAGCACCAGGCCTACCTGATCTACACCTCCGGCTCCACCGGCCTGCCGAAGGGCGTGGTGGTCAGCCATGGTGAAATCGCCATGCACTGCCAGGCGGTGATCAAGCGCTTCGACATGCGCCCGAGCGACTGCGAGCTGCATTTCTATTCGATCAACTTCGACGCCGCCACCGAGCGTCTGCTGGTACCGCTGCTGAGCGGTGCACGGGTGGTGCTGCGTGCCCAGGGCCAATGGGATGCCGAGGAAATCTGTGCGCTGATCCGCGAGCAGGGGGTGAACATCCTCGGCTTTACCCCGAGCTATGGCAGCCAGTTGGCCCAGTGGCTGGCGACCCGGCAACAGCGTTTGCCGGTACGCATGTGCATCACCGGCGGCGAAGCCCTGACCGGCGAACACCTGCAACGCATTCGCGCGGCCTTTGCCCCGGAGCTGTTCTTCAATGCCTACGGCCCCACCGAAACCGTGGTCATGCCCCTGGCCTGCCTGGCGCCGGCCGAGCTGGAGGAGGGCCAGGCCAGCGTGCCGATCGGCAGCGTGGTCGGGGCGCGGGTCGCCTATATCCTCGATACCGACCTGGCCCTGGTACCGCAGGGCGCCACGGGTGAGCTGTATGTCGGCGGCGCGGGGCTGGCGGTGGGTTATCACGAGCGTGCCGGCCTCACCGCCGAGCGCTTCGTCGCCGATCCGTTCGCCACTGACGGCGGCCGTCTGTACCGTACCGGCGACCTGGTGCGTCAGCGTGCCGACGGTCTGGTGGAATACATCGGCCGGGTCGACCATCAGGTGAAGATCCGTGGCTTCCGTATCGAACTGGGCGAGATCGAAAGCCGCCTGCTGGAGCATGCCGCCATCCGCGAAGCTGTGGTGCTGGCGCTGGATACGCCGGCGGGCAAGCAACTGGCCGGTTACCTGGTCAGCGATGTCGCCAATCAGGATCAAGCACAGCAGGCCCGCCTGCGTGACGAACTGAAGGCCGCGCTCAAGGCGCAACTGCCGGACTACATGGTCCCGACCCACCTGGTCCTGCTCGACGCCATGCCGCTGACCGCCAACGGCAAGCTCGACCGCCGCGCCTTGCCGATGCCGGATCCGGAGCTGAACCGCCAGCACTACATGGCGCCTACCAGCGAGCTGGAACAGCGCCTGGCGCGGATCTGGGGCGAGGTGCTGAACGTCGCCCGGGTCGGCCTCAACGACAACTTCTTCGAGCTGGGTGGCGATTCGATCCTGTCGATCCAGGTGGTCAGCCGTGGCCGTGCCGCTGGTATCCATTTCACCCCGCGCGACCTGTTCCAGCACCAGACCGTGCAGGCCCTGGCCGCCGTCGCCACCACCCGCGAAGTGGTCAGCGCCGAGCAAGGGCAACTGACCGGTGCTTCGGCGCTCACGCCGATCCAGCACTGGTTCTTCGAAACCCCGATCGCCAACCGCCAGCACTGGAACCAGGCCGTCCTGCTGGAGCCGACCCAGGTGCTCGATGCCGTGCAACTGGAACAGGCATTGAAGGTCCTGCAACAGCAGCACGACGCCCTGCGCCTCGGCTTCCGCGAGCAGGATGGCGCCTGGCAGGCGGCCTTCCGCGACGGCGAGGACAGCCTGCTGCGGGTCGCCCAGGTCAGCGACATGGCCCAATGCACCGTGCTCTACGACGAAGCCCAGCGCAGCCTCGACCTGCAGCAGGGCCCGTTGCTGCGTGCTCTGCTGGTCAGTGGCCCACAAGGCGAACAGCGCCTGCTGCTGGCGATCCATCACCTGGTGGTGGATGGCGTGTCCTGGCGCGTGCTGCTGGAAGACCTGCAAAACGCTTATCGCCAACAGCCGCTGCCGGCCAAGACCAGCGCCATGCGCGACTGGGCCGAGCGCCTGGCCGCCCATGCCGCCAGCGATTCGCTGCGCGAGGAACGCGACTGGTGGCAGGCCCACCTGGGCAGCGAGGCCATGCCGCTGCCGGGCACCGACAAGGCCGGTGGCCAGGAAAACCGCCATGCCGCCAGCGTCAGCGTACGCCTGGATGCCCAGCGCACCCGCCAGTTGCTGCAACAGGCACCGAGCGCCTACCGCACCCAGGTCAACGACCTGCTGCTGACCGCCCTGGCCCGTGTGCTTTGCCAGTGGACCGAGCAGCCGTCGGCGCTGGTCCAGCTGGAAGGCCATGGCCGCGAAAGCCTGTTCGACGGGATCGACCTGACCCGCAGCGTCGGCTGGTTCACCAGCGCCTATCCGCTGCGCCTGACTCCGGCGGCCGAGCTGTCCGGCTCGATCAAGGCGATCAAGGAACAACTGCGCGAAGTACCGCACAAGGGCCTCGGCTACGGCGTGCTGCGCTACCTCGGCGACGCCGACAGCCGTGCCGCGATGCAGGCACTGCCGGTGGCACCGGTGACCTTCAACTACCTCGGCCAGTTCGACCAGAGCTTCGCCAGCGACGCGTTGTTCCGCCCGCTGGAAGAGCCCGCCGGCATCGCTCATGACCCGCAGGCGCCGCTGCCCAACGAGCTGAGCATCGATGCCCAGGTCTATGGCGGCGAACTGGTCCTGCGCTGGACCTTCAGCGCCGAGCGTCACCAGCAGGCGACCATCGAAGCCATCGCCCAGGCTTACCTGGCCCAGTTGCAGGCGCTGGTCGAGCACTGCCTGGACGAAGACAGCGGCGGCCTGACCCCGTCCGACTTCCCCCTGGCCCGCCTGACCCAGGCCGAGCTGGACGCGCTGCCGGTGCCGGCGGCGCGGATCGAGGATGTCTACCCGCTGACCCCGATGCAGGAGGGCATGCTCCTGCATACCCTGCTGGAACCCGGCACCGGCCTGTACTACATGCAGGACCGCTACCGCATCGACAGCGCCCTCGACCCCGAGCGCTTCACCCGCGCCTGGCAGGCCGTGGTGGCCCGCCATGAAGCGCTGCGCGCGTCGTTCTGCTGGGATATCGGCGAAGGCATGCTCCAGGTTATCCACAAGCCGGGCGATACCCCGGTGGACTACCTCGACTGGCGCGGTATTCCTGCCGAACAGCAGGAAGCGCAACTGCAAGCCCTGCACAAGCGCGAGCGCGAGGCCGGCTTCGATCTGCTGCACCAGGCGCCGTTCCACCTGCGCCTGATCCGCGTCGGCGAGGCCAGCTACTGGTTCATGATGAGCAACCACCACATTCTCATCGATGCTTGGTGCCGTTCGTTGCTGATGAACGACTTCTTCGACCTGTACATGGCCCTTGGCGAAGGCCGCGAGGCGCAACTGCCGCCGGCCCCGCGCTACCGCGACTATATCGGCTGGCTGCAACAGCGCGGCCTGGAGCAGGCCCGTGACTGGTGGCGGGCCAATCTGCGCGGTTTCGAGCGGCCGACGCCGATCCCCAGCGACCGTCCGTACCTGCGCGAGCATGCCGGCGAAAGCGGCGGCATGGTGGTGGGCGATGTCTACACCCGCCTCGACGAAAGTGAAGGCGCCCGCCTGCGCGAGCTGGCGCAGCAGCACCAGTTGACCGTCAACACCTTCGCCCAGGCCGCCTGGGCCCTGACCCTGCGCCGCCTGAGCGGCGAGCGCGACGTGCTGTTCGGCGTTACCGTGGCCGGGCGCCCGGTGGATATGCCGCAGATGCAGCGCACCGTCGGCCTGTTCATCAACACCATCGCCCTGCGTGTCGGTTTGCCTGGCGATGGCGAGCGGCAGAGCGTGCGCCAGTGGCTGAACGGCCTGCTCGACAGCAACATGCAATTGCGCGAGTACGAATACCTGCCGCTGGTGAATATCCAGGAGCTCAGCGAGCTGCCCAAGGGCCTGCCGCTGTTCGACAGCCTGTTCGTGTTCGAGAACGCGCCGGTGGAAGTCTCGGTGCTGGACCGTGCACAAAGCCTGAATGCCACCTCGGATTCCGGTCGCACCCACACCAACTATCCGCTGACTGCCGTGTGCTACCCGGGCGATGACCTTGGCCTGCACCTGTCCTACGACCAGCGCTACTTCGACCAGAGCACCGTCGAAGGCATGCTGGCGGAGTTCAAGCGCCTGCTGCTGGCGCTGGTGGAAGGCTTCCACGGCGATATGGCGGCGCTGCCGCTGCTGGGTGACGATGAGCGCGAGTTCCTGACCCGTGGCGTCAACCAGAGTGCCCGCGAATATCCGCTGGAGCGCAGTTATGTGGTGCAGTTCGAGGAGCGGGTTGCGGCCCATCCCGAGCGGATTGCCGTAAGCCATCTGGCCGACCGCATCAGTTACCAAGCACTCAACGAGGCCGCCAACCGCCTGGGCCATGCCCTGATCGCGGCGGGCGCCGGCTTCGACCAGCCGATCGCCCTGCTGGCCGAGCGCGGCCCGGACCTGCTGGGCATGATTATCGGCAGCTTCAAGGCCGGCGCAGGTTACCTGCCGCTGGACCCGGCATTGCCGAACCAGCGCCTGAGCGGCGTGATCGGGCAGAGCAGGGCGCCGGTGCTGGTGTGCAGCGCCGCCTGCGAAGCCCAGGCCCGTGAGCTGCTGCTCGGCAATGAAGCGGTGCAACTGCTGGTCTGGGAACAGGTCCAGCAAAGCGCCGAAACCACCAATCCCGGTCGCTACAGCAGCCCGGACAACCTGGCCTACGTGATCTTCACCTCCGGCTCCACCGGCCTGCCGAAAGGCGTGATGGTCGAGCAGCGCGGCATGCTCAACAACCAGCTGAGCAAGGTCCCGTACCTCGACCTGAGCGACCAGGACGTGATCGCCCAGACCGCCTCGCAGAGCTTCGACATTTCGGTCTGGCAGTTCCTCGCCGCACCGCTGTTTGGTGCCCGGGTGGATATCGTGCCGAACGATATCGCCCGTGATCCACAAGCGTTGCTGGCGCATGTCCAGGCTCAGGGCATCAGCGTGCTGGAAAGCGTGCCGTCGCTGATCCAGGGCCTGCTGGCCGAAGAACGGGTCAGCCTCGACGGCCTGCGCTGGATGCTGCCGACCGGCGAAGCCATGCCGCCGGAACTGGCGCGCCAGTGGCTGCTGCGTTATCCACAGATCGGACTGGTGAATGCCTACGGTCCGGCCGAATGCTCGGACGACGTGGCCTTCTTCCGGGTCGATCTGGCGTCCACCGAAAGCACCTACCTGCCCATCGGTACCCCGACCGACAACAACCTGATCTACCTGCTGGACGACGCCCTGGAACTGGTTCCTATCGGAGCCGTAGGCGAGCTGTGCGTCGCCGGTACCGGCGTCGGCCGCGGCTATGTCAGCGACACCCGCCGAACCGTTCCTGTCTTCGTTCCCAACCCGTTCGGCGCCCCGGGCGAGCGCCTGTACCGTACCGGCGACCTGGCCCGGCGCCGTGCCGATGGCGTGCTGGAATACGTCGGCCGTGCCGACCACCAGGTAAAGATCCGCGGCTACCGCATCGAACTGGGCGAGATCGAAGCGCGCCTGCTGGAGCACCCGGCGATTCGCGAAACCGTGGTGCTCGATATCGATGGCCCACAGGGCAAGCAGCTCGCCGCCTATGTGGTCACCCGCAGCGCGCTGGATGTCGATCAGCTCAAGGCTTCGCTGAAAACCAGCCTGCCGGACTACATGGTCCCGACCCACATCGTGCAGTTGCCGGCCATGCCGCTGACGCCGAACGGCAAGCTCGACCGCAAGGCCCTGCCGCAGCCGGATACCAGCCTGTCGCAGACGGCCTATGTCGCGCCTGAAACCGAACTGGAACGGCAACTGGCTGCGATCTGGGCCGAAGTGCTGAAGATCGAGCGGGTCGGTCTCGACGACAGCTTCTTCGAGCTGGGCGGGCACTCGTTGCTGGCGACCCAGGTCATCTCCCGTGTCCGTCAAAGCCTGAAGATCGAGCTGGCATTGCGCAGTTTGTTCGAGGCCCGGGACCTGCGCGGTTTCGCCCGCCAGGTCGCCGCCGCCGAAAGCAGCCAGCAGCAGGCGACCACCCTGGCCGACCGCAGCCAGCCGCTGGCGCTGTCCTATGCCCAGCAACGCCAGTGGTTCCTCTGGCAACTGGAACCGCAGAGCGCCGCCTACAACATGCCGGCCGCCCTGCGCCTGCGCGGCGCGCTGGATATCGCTGCGCTGGAGCTGAGCTTCGAAAGCCTGGTCGCCCGCCACGAAACCCTGCGCACCACCTTCCGCCAGGACGGTGCCCAGGCCGTGCAGGTGATTCACGCCCCGGCGCCGTTCGTGCTGGAAGCGGAACAGTTGCCGGCGTCCGGGCTGCCCCGTGAGGAACAGGTGCGCCTGTTCATCGAGGCCGAGACCCTGCGCCCGTTCGATCTGGAACAGGGGCCGTTGCTGCGCGTGCGCCTGCTGCACCTGGGCGCTGATGAACATGTGCTGGTGCTGGTCCAGCACCATATCGTCACCGACGGTTGGTCGATGCCGATCATGGTCGATGAACTGATGCGCCTGTACGCCGGCTACAGCCAGGGCGAGGCAGTGCGCCTGGCGCCGCTGGCGATCCAGTATGCCGACTACGCGCTGTGGCAACGTGAATGGCTGGAGGCGGGCGAGAAAGCCCGGCAACTGGTCTACTGGACCGCACAACTGGGCGGCGAACAACCGGTGCTGGAACTGCCGACCGACCATCCGCGGCCGCCGGTACAGAGCACTGCCGGCGCGCAGTTCAGCTTCAGCCTCGACCCGCAACTGGCGGCCGCACTGAAAACGCTGGCGCAAGGGCAGGGCGTGACCCTGTTCATGCTGTTGCTGGCCTCGTTCCAGACCCTGTTGCACCGCTACTCGGGCCAAGGCGACGTACGCGTCGGCGTACCGATCGCCAACCGCAACCGCGCCGAAACCGAGCCGTTGATCGGCTTCTTCGTCAACACCCAGGTGCTCAAGGCCGAGCTGGATTCCCAGACCCGCGTCGTCGAGCTGCTGCAACAGGTCAAGCGCCATGCCCTGGAGGCCCAGGCCCATCAGGACCTGCCGTTCGAGCAACTGGTGGAAGCCCTGCAACCGGAGCGTGACCTGAGCCGCAGCCCGCTGTTCCAGGTGATGTACAACCACCAGAGCGAAGCCGCTCACCTGGTGCCGCAACTGGCCGGCCTGCAACTGGAAGCGGTGCCGTCCGATAAGCACACCGCGCAGTTCGACCTGATGCTGCATACCGTGGAGCACAGCGACGGCCTGAGCGCCTCGCTGACCTACGCCACCGCCTTGTTCGAAGCCGACACCATCGCGTGCATGGCCGGGCACTGGCAGCAATTGCTGCGCTCGATCAGCGCCGATGTGCAGCAGCGCATCGGTGAGCTGGCCCTGCTCGACGCGACCGCCCAGCGCCGTATCGTCCAGCAGTGGAACGCCACCGCCGCGCCGTTCCCCGGCGATACCGGCATCCACCACCTGTTCGAAGCCCAGGTGGCGAAGACCCCGGACGCCCCGGCGCTGGTCTTCGCCGGCCAGCAACTGAGCTACGCCCAGCTCAACCGCCGGGCCAACCAGCTGGCGCACAAGCTGCGCGAACGGGGGGCGCGTCCGGATGCGCTGATCGGCCTCGCCGTGGAACGCAGCCTGGAAATGGTCATCGGCCTGCTGGCAATCATGAAGTCCGGCGGCGCCTATGTGCCGCTCGACCCGGATTACCCGAGCGACCGCCTGGCCTACATGATCGAGGACAGCGGCGTCGAACTGCTGCTGACCCAGGAAGCCCTGGTGGAGCGCCTGCCGATCCCGGGCCATGTCCGGTCCCTGAGCCTAGATCGGCTGTCGCTGGAGCACTACAGCGACGCCAACCCGGTGCCGGTGAGCCTGGCCGACAACCTCGCCTATGTGATCTACACCTCGGGCTCCACCGGCAAGCCGAAAGGCGCCGGCAACAGCCATCGCGCGGTGATCAACCGCCTGCACTGGGGGCAGAAGGCCTATGGGCTGGAGGCCAGCGATACCGTGCTGCAGAAGACCCCGTTCAGCTTCGACGTCTCGGGCTGGGAGTTTTATTGGCCGCTGCTGTGCGGCGCGCGCCTGGCGGTAGCCCTGCCGGGCGACCACCGTGACCCGGACCGGCTGCTGGCAACCATCCGCCAGTACGGCGTCACCACCGTGCATTTCGTGCCGTCCATGCTCCAGGCCTTCATGACCCATGAAGACGTCGAGACCTGCACCAGCCTGCGCCGGGTGATGTGCAGCGGCGAGGCGCTGCCGGTGGAACTGGCGGTCCAGGTACTCAAGCGCCTGCCCCATGCCGACCTGCACAACCTGTACGGGCCGACCGAGGCGGCGATCGAGGTCACCCACTGGACCTGCAGCCTCGATGACCTGAACGTGCCGATCGGCCATCCGATCGACAACATCAAGACCCATATCCTCGAGGACGGCCTGCTGCCGGCCGCGCCGGGTTGCGCTGCCGAGCTGTACCTGGGCGGCGTCGGCCTGGCCCGCGGCTACCACAAGCGTCCGGCGCTGACCGCCGAGCGCTTCGTGCCCGATCCATTCTCCACCGACGGCGGCCGCCTGTACCGCACCGGTGACCTGGCCCGCTATCGCGGCGAAGGCATCGTCGAATACGCCGGGCGTATCGACCACCAGGTGAAGATCCGCGGCCTGCGCATCGAACTGGGCGAGATCGATGCACGGCTGCAGGAGCACCCGGCGGTGCGCGAGGCCAGCGTCATCGATATCGACGGCGCCAACGGCAAGCAACTGGCGGCCTACCTGGTTGCCCGCGATCCCCAGCAGAACACTGACGAGCTCAAGGAAATCCTCAAGGCCCACCTCAAGGTGCACCTGCCGGAATTCATGGTGCCGAGCCACTTCCTCTGGCTGGAGCGCATGCCGGTGAACGCCAACGGCAAGCTTGACCGCCGGGCCCTGCCGAAGCCCGACCTGAGCCAGAACGCCTCGTCCGGCGTGGCCCCGAGCACTCCGCTCGAGGCGGAACTGGCGGCCATCTGGCGCGACGTGCTGAAGCTGGAGCAGGTCGGCGTGACCGACAACTTCTTCGAGCTGGGCGGCGACTCGATCATCTCCATCCAGGTGGTCAGCCGTGCGCGGCAGGCGGGGATCCTGTTCACCGCCAAGGACCTGTTCCAGCGCCAGACCATCCAGGGCATCGCCCAGGTGGCCAGCCGCGCGCCGGCGGTGCGCATCGAGCAGGGCGCCCTGAGCGGGCCGACGCCGTTGCTGCCGATCCAGCAGCGTTTCTTCGCCAGCCGGGTGCCCGAGCGTCATCACTGGAACCAGTCGGTGCTGTTCACCCCGACCGTCGCACTGGAGGCAGGACGCCTGGAAGCTGCGCTGCAACGCCTGGTGGCACATCACGATGCGCTGCGCCTGAGTTTCGTCGACGCGCGCGCCAGCTTCCGCGATGCGGTCAGCGGTGAACTGCTGTGGGTGCGCGATGTGGAGTCTCGCGAGGGGTTGCGTGCCCTGTGCGATGAAGCGCAGCGCAGCCTGAACCTGGTCGAGGGCCCGCTGCTGCGCGGCCTGTTGGTGAACCTGCCGGAGGGCGAACAACGCCTGCTGCTGGTGATCCATCACCTGGCGGTGGATGGCGTGTCCTGGCGCATCCTGCTGGAAGACCTGCAGGCGGCCTATAACGGCGCGGTGCTGGCGGACAAGACCCATTCGGTGAAGGTCTGGGCCGAGCAGTTGCACGCCTGGGCCGCCACGCCGCAACTGGCCGCCGAACTGGGCTGGTGGCAGGCGCAGTTGCAGGGTGCCAGCGACGAACTGCCGCTGGACCACGCCGACGGCGGCCGCCAGCACCAGCATGAAGTCACCGTCAGCAGCCGCCTCGATGCCGGCCTTACCCGGCAACTGTTGCAGCAGGCTCCGGCGGCTTATCGCACGCAGATCAACGATCTGCTGCTGACCGCCCTGGCCCGGGTGATCGGCCGCTGGACCGGGCGCAGCGACACCCTGGTACGCCTGGAAGGCCACGGGCGTGAAGAGCTGTTCGAGGGCATCGACACCCACCGCACCGTCGGCTGGTTCACCAGCCTGTACCCGGTCAGGCTCAGTGCCGCCGACGACCTTGCTACGTCGTTGAAGACCATCAAGGAGCAGTTGCGCGCAGTGCCGCACAAGGGCCTGGGCTACGGTGTGCTGCGCTGGCTCGGCGACGAGCGGGCGCAATGCACCCTGGCGGCGCTGCCCCAGGGCGAGATCGTGTTCAACTACCTTGGCCAGCTGGACGGCAGTTTCGCCGCCGACGACGCGCTGCTGGCGCCATCCGGCGAAGGCAGTGGCCAGGGCCAGGGCGACGAAGCACCGCTGGAGAGCCTGCTGGCGATCAACGGGCAGGTACTCGACGGCCAGTTGGAAATGCTCTGGAGCTTCAGCGGCGAACTGTTCGAACGCAGCACGGTGCAAGGGCTGGCCGACGCCTACGCCAGCGAACTGCGCCTGCTGATCGAGCACTGCCTGTCGGCCAATGCCGGTGGTGCGACGCCGTCGGACTTCCCCCTGGCCGGCCTCGACCAGCGCCAGCTCGACAGCCTGCCGCTGCCGGCGGCGCAGATCGCCGATATCTACCCGTTGTCGCCGATGCAGCAGGGCATGCTGTTCCACAGCCTGTACGAGCAGGACAAGGCCAGCTACGTCAACCAGATGCGCGCCGAAGTGCGCGGTATCGAGGTCGAGCGTTTCATCGCCGCCTGGCAGGCCGTGGTGGATAACCACGAGGTGCTGCGGGCCAGCTTCGTCAGCAGTTTCGGTCAGCCGTTGCAGTTGATCCGCAAGCAACTGGCGGTGCCGTTCGAACTGCAGGACTGGCGCGGGCGCAAGGACGTCGAAGCCGCACTGGTCGAGTTCGCCGAAGCCGATCGCCAGCGCGGTTTCGATCTGCAACACGACGCCCTGTTGCGCCTGAGCCTGCTGCATACCGACGAGGGCGTGCATCAACTGATCTTCACCTGCCACCACATCCTGCTGGATGGCTGGAGCAGCTCGCGGATGTTCGGCGAGGTGCTCCAGCGTTATCACGGCGAGGCGGTGTCGGCGGCCAGCGGTCGCTACCAGGACTACATCCACTGGCTGCAACGCCAGGACGCGGCGCTGGCCGAGCACTTCTGGCGCGGCCAACTGGCCGAGCTGGAAGCACCGACCCGCCTGGCACCGTGCTTCCGCGCAGCGGGGCAGGGTCATGGCGAGCTGCGCCACGACTTCGCCGTCGAGGTGAGCGCACAACTGGGCGAGTTCGCCCGGGACCAGCGCGTCACCCTCAACACCCTGTTGCAGGCGACCTGGATGCTCCTGCTGCAACGCTATACCGGGCAGGCCACGGTCACCTTCGGCGCCACGGTGGCGGGGCGTCCGGCGGACCTGCCGGGTGTCGAGGAACAGCTCGGCCTGTTCATCAACACCCTGCCGGTGGTCGGCAGCCCGCATGCCGAGCAGCGCGTCGAGGACTGGGTGCAGGAAGTCCAGGCGCTCAACCTGGTACTGCGCGAGCACGAGCACACCCCGCTCTACGAGGTGCAGCGCTGGGCCGGCTGGGGCGGCGAGGCGCTGTTCGACTCGATCATGGTGTTCGAGAACTACCCGATCGCCGAGGCCCTGCAACAGGCGTCGCCGCGTTCGCCAAGCTTTGCCAAGGTGGTCAACCAGGAGCAGACCCACTATCCGCTGACCCTGGCGGTGGAGGCGGGCGAGCGCCTGTCGCTGGCGGTAGGCTATGACCTGGCGCACTTCGACCGGGCCGCCATCGAACAACTGCTGCGGCACTTCGAGCACCTGCTGCTGACCCTGGCTGCCGACAGCCAGGCGCTGCTCGGCGAACTGTCGCTGCTCGACGAGAGCGAGCGCCAGCACCGGCTGCATGACTGGAACGCCACGGCCACCGACTACAGCGAAGCCTGCATCCACGAGCTGATCGAACAGCAGGTCCAGGCCACGCCGGACGCTGCCGCGCTGATCCTCGGCGAGCTGCAACTGAGCTACGCCGAACTGGATCGCCAGGCCAACCGTCTGGCCCATCGCCTGCGTGACCTGGGTGTCGGCCCGGATGTGCTGGTGGGGATTTCCCTGGAGCGCAGCCTGGAAATGGTGGTCGGCCTGCTGGCGATCCTCAAGGCCGGCGGTGCCTATGTGCCGCTGGACCCGGCCTACCCGCGCGAGCGTCTGGACTACATGGTTCGCGACAGTGGGATCCGCCTGCTGCTGACCCAGTCGTCGTTGCTCGCCGACCTGCCGATCAACGACGGCCTGACCAGCCTGAGCCTCGACGAACTGATCGACTGGCAGGACCTCGCCGAGGCCGCGCCGCCGCAGGTCCGGGTGAATGCCGACAACCTCGCTTACGTGATCTACACCTCCGGCTCCACCGGCCGGCCGAAAGGCGTGGAAATCCGCCACGGCGCCCTGACCAACCACATGCTGTGGATGCAGGACGAGCTGCAACTGCTACCGAGCGACCGCGTCCTGCAGAAGACCGCCTTCAGCTTCGACGCCTCGGTGTGGGAATTCTGGCTGCCGCTGCTCAACGGTGCGCAACTGGTCCTCGCCAGCCCGGCGCTGAGCGATGACCTGACCCTGCTGTGGCGCGAAGTGGCCGGACAGGCGATCAGCATCCTGCAACTGGCGCCGTCGGTTCTTCAGGCGCTGCTGCCGGAAGTACGTGCAGGTCAGCTGGATTCGCTGCGGACCCTGGCCTTCGGTGGCGAGGCCCTGAGTGCGGCGCTGGTCGGGCAGTTGCGCGAACAGTGGGGCGGCCAGGTGTACAACCTGTACGGCCCGACCGAGGCGACCATCGATACCAGCAGCCTGCTGATCGACGGCCCGCTGGACACCGCGATCGCTGCCATCGGCCGACCGATCGGCAACGTGCGCACCTATGTCCTGGATAGCAATCTGCAGCTGTGTCCGGTGGGCAGTGCCGGCGAGCTGTATGTCGGCGGCGACTCCCTGGCGCGCGGTTACCACCAGCGTCCGGAGCTGAGCGCCGAGCGCTTCGTGCCGGATCCGTTCACCCCGGGCGCACGCCTGTATCGCACCGGCGACCTGGTGCGCTACCGCGCCGATGGCGTTATCGACTACCTGGGGCGTATCGACCATCAGGTGAAGATCCGCGGCCTGCGTATCGAACTGGGCGAGATCGAGGCCCTGCTGCTGCGTTTGCCAACGGTGCGCGAGGCGGTGGTGCTGCCGCGGGAAAGCGCCAACGGCACGCAATTGGTGGCCTGGATAGTGGCGGAGCAGGGCGTGGTCACGGGCGACGAGCTTGTCCACGAACTGAAAGGGCTTCTGGCCCATGACCTGCCGGGCTTCATGGTGCCGACGCAGTGGCTGTTCCTGGAACGGTTGCCGCTCACGCCGAACGGCAAGCTCGATCGCCGGGCCCTGCCGCAGCCGGACATCGGCCACGCCCACGCCGCCTACGTGGCGCCGCAGGGCGAGCTGGAAGAGCAGCTCGCAGCGATCTGGGCCGAGGTGCTCAAGGTGGACAAGGTGGGCATGAGCGACGACTTCTTCGAACTGGGCGGGCACTCGCTGCTGGCGACGCAGATCGTCAGCCGTGTGCAGAAGGAACTGGGACACCACGTGCCGCTGCGCGCCATGTTCGAGCTGAACACCTTGCAGGCCCTGGCGGCCTACATCGAAGGCCAGCAGGACAAACGCATCGACGAGGCCAAGGTGGATCGCCTGTCGGACCTTATGGCCGAGCTGGAGGCCCTGTAAACACGGACCCTGTGGGAGCGGGTTCACCCGCGATGACGATGGTGGATTCACCGGCGCAATCGCGGGTGAACCCGCTCCCACACGGCCCCCGCAAACTGGAAAAAAACCTGTTCCACCCGGTAAATCCCCACCGCGCTGGTGCGTTTCTCCAGCAAGGAAACCCACCTCATCCATCTTTCTTGAGGGTTGCACAGATGTCAGTCGCTATCAGGTTTGCCGAAGGCCAGGAGGCCGGCGAAACGCTCTACCAGTTCGACGAGTCGCCGCTGCTGGCCCGGCAAAGCCGCCAGGAATCCAACGCACGCAGCTATCCGCGGCGGATTCCGCTGGCGCTGAAACGGGCCAAAGGCATCCATGTCGAGGACGTTGAAGGCCGGCGTTTCATCGATTGCCTGGCCGGTGCCGGAACCCTCGCCCTGGGCCATAACCACCCGGTGGTGATCGAGGCCATCCAGCAGGTGCTGGCGGACGAACTGCCGCTGCACACCCTGGACCTCACCACCCCGGTCAAGGACCAGTTCGTCCAGGACCTGTTCAGCATCTTGCCGCCGGCACTGGCGACCGAGGCGAAGATCCAGTTCTGCGGCCCGACCGGCACCGACGCGGTGGAAGCCGCGCTGAAACTGGTGCGCACCGCCACCGGGCGCAGCACCGTGCTGTCGTTCCAGGGCGGCTACCACGGCATGAGCCAGGGCGCCCTGAGCCTGATGGGCAGCCTGGGCCCCAAGCGCCCGCTGGGTGCGCTGCTGAGCAATGGCGTGCAGTTCATGCCCTATCCCTACGACTACCGTTGCCCGTTCGGCCTCGGTGGCGAGGCCGGGGTCAAGGCCAACCTGGCCTATCTGCACAACCTGCTGAGCGATCCCGAAGCCGGCGTGCAACTGCCGGCGGCGGTGATCGTCGAGGTGGTGCAGGGCGAGGGCGGGGTGATCCCGGCGGACCTGGAGTGGCTGCGCGGGGTACGCGCCATCACCGAACAGGCCGGGGTGGCGCTGATCGTCGATGAAATCCAGAGCGGTTTCGCCCGCACCGGCAAGATGTTCGCCTTCGAGCACGCCGGGATCATTCCCGACGTGGTGGTGATGTCCAAGGCCATCGGTGGCAGCCTGCCGCTGGCGGTGGTGGTCTATCGGCAGTGGCTGGACAGCTGGGCGCCGGGTGCCCATGCCGGGACCTTCCGTGGCAACCAGATGGCCATGGCGGCGGGGGCGGCGGTGATCCGCTACCTCAAGGAGCACGATATCTGCGCCCACGCCGCCGCCATGGGCGAGCGCCTGGCCGGGCATCTGCGCGAGCTGCAGCAGGACTACCCGCACCTGGGCGATATCCGCGGGCGCGGGCTGATGCTTGGCGTCGAACTGGTGGACCCGCAGGGCGAAGTCGACGCCCTGGGCCATGCCCCGTACTTCCCGCGCCTGGCGCCGCTGGTGCAGCGCGAATGCCTCAAGCGCGGGCTGATTCTCGAACTGGGTGGGCGTCACGGCAGCGTGGTGCGCTTCCTGCCGCCGCTGGTGATCACCGCCGAGCAGATCGACGACGTGTCGGCGATCTTTGCCCGGGCGTTGGCCGCGGCGGTGTCCAGCCTTTAATTTTTCGGCGTCCCCGGACGTCTAGGTACATATCAACTTTCGGAGAACAGCAATGACTTCAGTTTTCGACCGCGACGACATCCAGTTCCAGGTGGTGGTCAACCACGAGGAGCAATACTCCATCTGGCCGGACTACAAGGAAGTCCCGGCGGGCTGGCGCACCGTGGGCAAGAGCGGGCTGAAGAAAGACTGCCTGGCCTACATCGAAGAGGTCTGGACCGACATGCGCCCGCTGAGCCTGCGGCAGAAGATGGACGCGCAGGCGGCGCAATAACGAAAAAGCCCCGGTGAACACCGGGGCTTTTTTGTGTTGTCTGTCCCGGCCCTATCGCTGGCAACGCCAGCTCCCACAATGACCGCGTACACCGCCGGACCCTGTGGGAGCTGGCTTGCCAGCGATAGGGTCCTGAAGGTCACCGCATTATCATCTGCCAGCCTGCGCTTGCAGCCACTCCACCGTCCGCGGCGAAGCCTGCGCCAACGGAATCGCCGCCTGATGCACCGCCCCGTCCCAGCCCTCCATGGTGATCCACAGCTGCGCATCCACCGGCGTGTTTTTCGGCACCGGCAAGCTCGCCCCCAGCCGATGCGCCGAACCAAAGAAAATTACCCCCGCCGCCCGCAGGCTGCGCGGCTTGCCGATCCTCAGGTAGGTCGCCTTGACCCGCCTGGCGCAGGCTTCGCACAGCTCGGCATTGAAGCTCTTCATAAAGCCGGATGCGCCATCCAGCTCCGGCCCGCGCTCCTTCAGTTCGGCCAGCGTCAGGCTCCAGGGCCCGACCTGGATATCGCCGACCACCCGCTGCCCCAGCCCGCGATCCCCACGAAACAGCGCGGTCTCGGCGAAGTACCGCGGCATGAAGCCCAGCGGAATCAGGATCAGCAGGATATTCAAATGGAAGCGCCACTTGCGCCAGAAGCGCCCGAGCGACGATTCCGGCCGGGCAGCGAGGTCCTTGGTCACAGGGTGTTCTCCACGGTGTTGACGGGGCGCGGCTTGCGCGCTTCCCGGGCTTCGCGCTTGAGCGCGGCGGCGGTGGCCAGTGCGGTGCGCTTGGTCCAGATCAGCAACCCGCTTAGCACCATCAGGCTCAACACCAGGCCGAAGAAGGCCCAGATCGCCTTGATCCAGAAGCCGCCGAAGTCCCCGGTATGCAGCGGTCGCATCGACTCGGTGAGCAGCTCCACGCCGGTGCGGTCCGAGAGCAGCCGCGACGCAGCGATCTCGCCGGTGTAGGGATGGATGTCCACCAGTTGCGGAATCAGCGGATACCAGCTGCGCCCACCCACCTGCAGGGTGCCGTAGGTGTTGCTGGGCATGATGATATTGCTGGTGTCCAGGCTGGGGATTTTCTCCCGGGCGATCGCTACCGCGCGGTCCAGGCTGATCATCGGCGGCGGCTCGCCGTCGGCGGTGAGCGGCACGCTGTTGTGGGCCATCACCAGAGTCGCCGGGGAATAGCTGGAAATGCTCACCTGGTTGTCCTCCAGCAGCGCCTGGACCAGGAACCAGGTGCCGGTGATGGAGATGGTCGCGATGAACCAGATCGACCAGATGCCGCTGAGCCGATGCAGGTCGCCCCAGAAGATCCTCGCGCCGTGGCGCAGGCGCAGCACCGGGTTGAAGAAGCCTTTCCAGAAGCGCTTGTAGACCACCAGCCCGGTAACCAGCGAGCCAAGCAGCGGCAGGCCGAGGAAGGACACCAGGTACCAGCCCCAGGAATGCCCGTTGGTTGCCGGGATCAGCCACCAGCCGTGCAGGGCACGGGTGAAGCGGCGGAAATCGAACGATGGGGCAAAGCCCTGGATCTCGCCGCTGTACGGGTTCACGTAGGCCATGCTGGTGCGTCCGCCGGGCAGGCTGATGGTGGCGTTCAGGGCGAAATAGTCGCCGTCCGGCTGGTACAGCGCCGCGATGATCGCCTCGGGATGCTTCTGCGCCAGGTGATCCTTGATCTCCTCGAAGCTTAGGCGCCGGGCATCCTCCGACGGCGCGGTGGCGCGCATCTCCGGGTAGGCCAGCCACATGATTTCCTTGCTCACCACCGCCAGGGTCCCGGTGACGCAGACAATCAGGACGAAGAACCAGATCGGCAGGGCCAGCCAGCTGTGCACCAGAAACCAGAGTTTCGAGCGGGACTTCTTCGACATGGGTAACGCTCTCGCTGCAAATCCGTGAAGGACATCCATTTCTTTACGAACAGGCACGGGACGTTTTTAGGCAAAACCTGCAGCGAAGATGCAAGCAAATGTTTCTGCGTATGGGGGCGGGCGCCGGCCGGGCTAATTTTCCGCTCCGGCCAAACGTTCCCTCAGCAGACGAGGCGTGCCCTGCCGTTGGGGCTTGGGTGGCCACAGCCTTCAGGGAGAACCTTCATGAGTCATGCGTTGAGTTTGGATATCCGCCCCTTGTTGGGCGGGTCAGGCACCTTGCCCATGCTGATCGAGGCACCGGAGCCGGGCCTGGACCTGATGGAAGCGCTGGGCGAATTCAAGCCACTGGTGGCGCAGCACCTGTACAGCGCTGGCGGCATTCTCTTCCGCGGCTTCGAGGTGGGTGGCGCCGAACGCTTCCGCGAATTCGCCGCCGGCTTCGGCGACCCGCTGCTCAGCTACGAATTCGGCTCGACCCCTCGCAGCAACGTGACCAAGGGCGTCTACACCTCCACCGAGTACCCGGCGCACCAGAGCATCCCCCTGCACAACGAGCAGGCCTACACCCTCGACTGGCCGATGCGCATCTGGTTCTACAGCATGATCGCCGCCGAGACCGGTGGCGAAACGCCGATTGCCGACAGCCGCGAAATCTACCGACGCATCCCGGCGCGAATCCGCGAGCGTTTCGTCGAAAAGAAGCTGATGTACGTGCGCAACTACGGCAACGGCCTGGATGTGGAATGGAGCCAGGTGTTCAACACCGAGGACGAAAGCGTGGTCGAGGCCTACTGCCGGGCGCACGCGATCCAGTGCGAATGGAAGGACGACGGCGAACTGCGCACCCGGCAGATCTGCCAATCGGTGGCCACCCACCCGGTCACCCAGGACCGGGTCTGGTTCAACCAGGCGCACCTGTTCCACGTCTCCAACCTGCCGCCGGAAGTGCGCGAAAGCCTGCTGGACGTGGTGGACGAGGAAGACCTGCCGCGCAACGTCTACTACGGCGACGGCTCGCCGATCGAGGTGGACCTGCTGGATGAAGTGCGCGGTGTCCTGGACGACTGCACCATCAAGTTCCCGTGGCTGGAAAACGACGTGATGATGCTCGACAACATGCTCGCGGCCCACGCGCGGTCGCCGTTTACCGGGAAGCGGAAGGTGGTGGTGGCGATGGCGCAGGGGCATTCTGAACGCTGAACCAGAAGCGAACGCGTACCTTGTGTGTGGGGTTTATCGGACCGCCGAACCGCCGCGATTGCGGTAGTGAATCCATCGTGGCAATCGCGGGTGAACCCCACAGGGTTCGCGTCGCTCCAGATTCATCTGTTTTCTTCACAGATCTGCTCACGCGGAATCGTCATGGCGCCGTCCTCGACTCCAGATCCATATCGGCGGGCCATTTGACCTTCGGGGCCAGCAGCAGGGCGATGTTGCACCATGACACATCGTTGTGATCCTTCGGCGGACCGGGTGGTGGCAGGGCATCAGGGCCTTGCTGCATGTAGGTGCAGATATAGGCCCAGGCATGCTCGTCGGCGCCCATGGTGGTTAGAGGGAAGCGGTCGATGACTTCGTTGGTGCCGGGTTTGACGATGGAGAGCACTACACCGCCCTTGATGACGAGACCGCCTTGAGCGGTTGCGCCACGTTTCAACCAGCGTTCGGCTCGGACTTGGGACCAGTCGTAGGCTACTGGTTCAACCCGCCAGCGTTCGAAGGGGTTCCACCAGCGGTAGTTAAAGTTGTAGGCGTAGATACGGCTGCGGGAGCGGTTGAAGCGCAGTGGTAGATCGCGAGGTGCCGATAAGTCGAACTTAATGCAAAACAAGATCGACCACACTATAACGAGTGTCGCCGAACCGACTATCGCCCAGGCTTCGAGGTTGATCGCATGCTCAATAGTTATAACGAGCCAGCTCAGCACGAAAAACAGGACGCTCATGAGTGGTACAAACCAGATCACCAAGCCTCTTATGAAAGCCGAAGCACGCGGTAGCTCAAGAAAAATATCATCTTGGTGGTTAGGTGTGTCGAACCCAAGCGCTGGGGCCATTACCGGCAGCTCGTCAGGGCCGGGGAGGTCTTCTTGCCAGCCAGGGCAAGAAGGGCTGAGGTTAGGACTTTTCATAAGACTTCCATCCCAACCATCCACTTATCTTGTCTTCTCTTGTGGTGAGTCGGGCTACTCCGGCTTCATCTGACTTGTTAGGCCAGTAGGTCACGATAAGCTGTAAAGCGTGAAAATCGAGATTGCCACGGAAAGCGACGCACCCTTTAATCCTGAGCTCTCTTGACTCCGCATCGTAATCAATGATCGGAGCCGTAGTGTCGGTCTCGTATCCAGACCGTTTCCAGAAATCTGAAGCCGACAGCGGGTCCGTACTACCGGTACGGCCGCTTACAATAATTCCTCCCGATGTTTCACCAGGCCGGTATCCCCACAATTCCCATTCGTAATGCGATAAGTCAGGGGTATATCCGGGTAGAACGACCTGATACTCCATGGTTCCACCGCGTCCTGATACTTTGTCACCTGGCCTTTGTATCCGAACTGTCACGTCAAGTTCTGCTGTGAAACCCAGTAGCGCGGCATTCAACGCACCAATAGCCGTATCCATGTCATATGAGTCTTTCCAGCGTCGGTGGTCTTCGGGCAACCCCCAAAGTGAGTGTCGCGCCCACATTTCCAGAGGTTGCGATTCTTGCTTTTTGGCCCACACCGCAAACCCAAATCCTACAAAACCCAGGAATACGGCGACCGCGAGCGGGAAAAGGAGTACGGATGTAGACGCTATGGAGCCTCCAAGCGCAGTCAGTGCTGAGCCGGCGGCAATAGCTGCCGCAGCCGTAAAACCAATACTTGCCAGTTGATCACCGGCCTTGTACGTCCTT
>NZ_JBMAWR010000040.1:0-25897 GCF_048586865.1 Pseudomonas bharatica
GGGGGGGTGGGCCCCCCCCCCCCCGGGGGGCCCCCCCCGCTCCCACAGGGTTCACTGCCATCCTTGAAATCAGTGGCCGCTACGCAGCATCTCCTTCGGCACATACTTGCCGATCTCGTACTTGCCGATCGCCGCACGGTGCACTTCATCCGGGCCGTCGGCCAGGCGCAGGGTGCGCTGCATCGCGTACATGTAGGCCAGCGGGAAGTCCCCGGAAACCCCGGCGCCACCATGGATCTGGATCGCCCGGTCGATCACCCTCAGCGCCACGTTCGGCGCCACCACCTTGATCTGCGCGATTTCGCTGCGGGCTACCTTGTTGCCTGCGGTGTCCATCATGTACGCCGCCTTCAGGGTCAGCAGGCGGGCCATGTCGATTTCCATGCGCGAGTCGGCGATCTTGTCGACGTTACCGCCCAGCCGCGCCAGCGGACGGCCGAAGGCGGTACGCGCCACCGAACGCTTGCACATCAGTTCAAGGGCCCGTTCAGCCATGCCGATCGAGCGCATGCAGTGGTGGATACGGCCAGGACCGAGGCGTCCCTGGGCAATCTCGAAACCACGGCCCTCGCCGAGGATCACGTTCTCGTACGGTACCCGCACGTTCTCGAACAACACTTCGGCATGGCCATGGGGCGCGTCGTCATAACCGAATACCGGCAGCGGGCGAACGATCTTCACCCCTGGCGCATCGGTGGGCACGAGGATCATCGAATGCTGTTGGTGACGCGGGTTGTCCGGATTGCTCAGGCCCATGAAGATCATTACCTTGCAGCGCGGATCGCAGGCACCGGAGGTCCACCATTTGCGCCCGTTGATCACCCACTCGTCACCCTGGCGCTCGGCGCGGGCGGCCATGTTGGTCGCGTCGGACGAGGCTACGTCCGGCTCGGTCATGGCGAAGGCGGAACGGATCTCGCCACGCAGCAGCGGTTCCAGCCATTGGCGCTTCTGCTCCTCGCTGCCGTAGCGCACCAGCACTTCCATATTGCCGGTATCCGGCGCCGAGCAGTTGAACGGCTCCGGCCCCAGCAGCGAACGGCCCATGATCTCGGCCAACGGCGCATATTCCAGGTTGGTCAGGCCGGCGCCCAGCTCCGACTCGGGCAGGAACAGGTTCCACAGGCCCTCGGCCTTGGCCTTGTTCTTCAGCTCTTCCATGATCGCCGTCGGTTGCCAGCGATCACCCTCGGCGACCTGGCGCTCGAACACCGCTTCGGCGGGATAGACATAGGCATCCATGAACGCCGTGACGCGCTCGCGCAGGGCCTGGACCTTGGGTGTGTAGGCGAAATCCATCAGCAGTACCTTCTTCGGGAAAGGGATCTGCAACGGATGCTAGAACACCGGTCACAATCCACCTAGTCTATTTTCAGCGTGTATAAACATTCATAACCGATATATGATCGGCCGATAACACCAACAAGAGCAGTGCCCATGAACCTGAACAAGGTCGACCTGAATCTGTTCATCGTTTTCGATGCGATCTACACCGAAGCCAACCTGACCCGTGCCGGACAGATCGTCGGCATTACCCAGCCCGCGGTGTCCAACGCCCTGGCCCGGCTGCGCGAAACCTTCAACGATCCGCTGTTCGTGCGTACTGCCCAGGGCATGGTGCCGACGCCGATGGCGCAGAACATCATCGGCCCGGTGCGCAACGCCCTGTCGCTGTTGCGCGTATCGGTGCAGGAAAGCCGGATCTTCAACCCGTTGCAGGCCAACAAGACGTTCCGCATCAGCATGACCGACCTCACCGAGGCGGTGGTGCTGCCGCCGCTGTTCCAGCGCCTGCGCCGCCTGGCGCCGGCGGTGGTGATCGAAAGCTTCCTGTGCAAGCGCCGCGAGACCACCAAGGAGCTGGCCGCCGGGCGCCTGGACTTCGCCGTGGATGCGCCGCTCAACACCGACCCGCAGGTGCGCCACGTCAAGCTGATGCAGGACCAGTACGTCTGCGCCCTGCGCCAGGGGCATCCGATGGCGAAGGAGCGGATCAGCCTCGACGAGTACATGAGCATGACCCATATCCATATCTCCAGCCGCCGCAACGGTCTGGGTTACGTGGACCTGGCACTGGGCAAGATGGGCCTGCAACGGCGCATCGCCCTGCGCTCGCAGCATTACCTGATGGCCTCCCAGGTGCTGCAGCAGACCGATATGGTGATGACCGTGCCGGAGCGTTTCGCCCGGCGTCATCAACTGAACTACGTACGCTTGCCGGTGAACGACGTGCCGCCACTGGAAACCCATCTGTACTGGCATGAAAGCACCGACCAGGACCCAGCCAACCGCTGGATGCGCGAGCAGATGATCGAATTGTGCCAGGCGGTGGTGGCGCAGGATGAGCGGGAGGCGAAGCAGTAGGCGGGAAGGCAATCGCGGGACCGGTCAGGGGCAGGGAGTGCGTGGTTCCCTGCCCTGAACAGGCTCCGCGATTGTGTTTTTACTCACAAGTGTGGTGACCTCGAGGGCCTCATCGCTGGCAACGCCAGCTCCCACAGAGTCGGCGTCGTACTCAGGCCCACCGGTCGACACACGACCTTGTGGGAGCTGGCGTTGCCAGCGATGAGGCCCTAAAGCTCACCACAAAATCAGAAGGTCATTTCCTTCACATCGTCGGCCACGATCAGCTTGCCCGCGGTCTTCTCGATGATCTCCTCGACACTTACCCCAGGCGCCGTCTCCTTGAGGATGAAGGCGCCATTGTCGATTTCCAGGTAGGCCAGGTCGGTCAGCACCTTGCGGATGCAGCCGGCGCCGGTCAGCGGCAGGCTGCAGCGTGGCAGCAGCTTGGATTCGCCGTCCTTGGACGCATGGGTCATGGTGACGATGATGTTCTCGGCACCGGCCACCAGGTCCATCGCCCCGCCCATGCCCTTGACCAGCTTGCCGGGGATCATCCAGGAGGCGATGTTGCCTTCCACGTCCACTTCGAAGGCGCCGAGCACGGTGAGATCGACATGCCCGCCGCGGATCATGGCGAAGGATTCGGCCGAGTTGAAGATCGACGCGCCACGGCGGGCGGTCACGGTCTGCTTGCCGGCGTTGATCATGTCGGCATCGAGCTGGCCTTCGGTGGGGAATTCGCCCATGCCCAGCAGGCCGTTTTCCGATTGCAGCATCACGTCCATATCGGCGGGGACGTAGTTGGCCACCAGCGTCGGAATGCCGATGCCGAGGTTGACGTAGTAGCCGTCCTTGAGTTCGCGGGCGACGCGCTGGGCCATTTGTTCGCGGGTAAGTGCCATGGTCAGGATCTCTTCGTTGTTCTGGGGACGGGTCAGGCTTTGACGGTGCGCTTTTCGATGCGCTTCTCGAAAGTGCCGACAATGACCCGGTCGACATAGATGCCCGGGGTGTGGATCTCGCTTGGCAGCAGCACGCCCGGTTCGACGATCTCCTCGACCTCGACCACGGTGATCCGGCCGGCGGTGGCGGCCAGCGGGTTGAAGTTCTGTGCGGTGTTGCGGTACACCACGTTGCCGTAGTGGTCGGCCTTCCAGCCCTTGACGATGGCGAAGTCGCCGGTGATGGCTTCTTCGAGGATGTAATGGCGCCCGTTGAACTGGCGCACTTCCTTGCCTTCGGCGACCGGGGTGCCGTAGCCGGTGGCGGTGTAGAAGGCCGGGATCCCGGCGCCACCGGCGCGCATCTTCTCGGCCAGTGTGCCTTGCGGGGTGAGTTCCACTTCCAGTTCGCCACTAAGCAACTGGCGTTCGAACTCGGCGTTCTCGCCTACATAGGAGGCGATCATCTTGCGGATCTGGCGGTCTTCCAGGAGCACGCCGAGGCCGAAGCCATCGACGCCACAGTTGTTGGAGACCACGGTCAGGCCAGTGACACCGCGGCGCTTGATCTCGGCAATGAGGTTCTCGGGAATGCCGCAGAGGCCGAAACCGCCGGCCAGTACCGTCATGTCGTCGGTCAGGCCTTCGAGGGCCTGTTCATAGGTTGCTACGCGCTTGTCCAGTCCGGCCATGTGATCCGCCTTGTTGTCGTTGTAGGGCTGGACGGATCTTCCTCCCTGCAGACTGATTTGTTAATTTTGTTTTTCTCATTGATTGATTTGGATTTCAAAACAATTCCATGAACCTCAAGCAATTGCGCGCCTTCGTCGCGGTCGCCACCTACCAGAGCTTCGCCCAGGCCGGTGAGCACCTGCATCTATCGCAGCCTGCCCTGAGCCTGACCATCAAGGGTCTGGAAGAGCAACTCGGCGGCGCCCTGCTCAGCCGTACCACGCGCAGTGTCAGCCTGACGCCGGAGGGCGAAGTGCTGCTGCCTCTGGCCCGGCGCCTGCTGGCGGACTGGGACAACACCGAGGAAGTGCTGCGCCAGCATTTCACCCTGCAACTGGGGCGGGTCTCGGTCGCGGCGATGCCGGCCTTTGCCGGCAACCTGCTGCCGCCGGTGCTCAAGCTATTTCGCCAGCGCTATCCGCGGGTGAACGTCACGGTGCATGACGTGATCAATGAACAGGTACTGGAACTGGTCCGGCATCGGCGAGTGGAGCTGGGCATCGGTTTCGAACCGGAATCCAGCGAGCCGCTGCTGTTCCGGCCGTTGTACCTGGACCGTTTCGTCGCCGTGGTGCCGAAGGACTCGCCGCTGGCAGGGCAGGCCCAAGTGAGCTGGACGGAGTTGCTGCGCGAGGATTTCATTGCCCTGCAGCGGCCGTCGGCGGTGCGCCTGTTGCTGGAACGGCATGTGGCGGCGGATCACGGCAAGCTGGCGGTGGCGTTCGAAAGTCACCAGTTGTCTACCATTGGCCGGATGGTCGCCAACGGACTGGGGGTCAGTGCCGTGCCGGCGCTGTGCATCGGCCAGATGCGTGAGCTGGGAGCGCAGTGCGTGGCGCTGGTGGAGCCGGTGGTGGAGCGCAGGATCGGCGTGACGATGCTGGCGGATCATAAGTTGTCGGCAGCGGCGCAGGCGGTTCTGGATGTGTTGGAGGCAGAAGTGACTGCGCCGGTTCTGACTTGAGAACACGGACCCTGTGGGAGCGGGTTCACCCGCGATTGCGGTAGTGAATTCACTGTTGCAATCGCGGGTGAACCCGCTCCCACAGGGTCCGCACAAGGCTGAGAGACAGGAGAGACTTCAAATATGAGAACGACAACACTCGGCAACCACCAGGTCCCGGTCATCGGCCAGGGCACCTGGTACATGGGTGAAGACCCGGGCCAGCGCCGGCGTGAGGTCGCCGCCCTGCAGCAAGGCATCGACCTTGGCCTGACGCTGATCGATACGGCGGAGATGTACGCCGAAGGCGGCGCCGAGGAAGTGGTCGGCGAAGCCCTGGCCGGGCGCCGGGACCAGGTCTTCCTGGTCAGCAAGGTGTATCCGCACAACGCCAGCCGCCAAGGGGCCATTGCCGCCTGCGAGCGCAGCCTGCAACGCCTGGCCACCGACCATATCGACCTGTACCTGCTGCACTGGCGCGGCCAGTACCCGCTGGAAGAAACCGTGGAGGCCTTCGAGCGCCTGCGCGAAGCGGGCAAGATCGGGCGCTGGGGAGTGTCCAACTTCGATAGCGACGATATGCGCGAGCTGGACAATCCGGCCTGCGCTACCGACCAGGTGCTGTACAACCTGGAGCAACGCGGCATCGAGTTCGACCTGCTGCCCTGGTGCCGCGAACACCAGGTACCGGTCATGGCCTACTGCCCGCTGGCCCAGGCCGGGCGCCTGCTGCGCCATCCGGTCCTGGCGCAGGTCGCCGAACGCCACGGCGTCACACCCGCCCAGGTCAGCCTGGCCTGGGTCACCCGCAATGACGGGGTGATCGCGATCCCCAAGGCGGTGGAACCGCGCCATGTACAGCTCAATGCGGCGGCAGGCCGGCTGGTCCTCGATGCCGAGGACCTGCAAGCCATCGACCAGGCCTTCCCTGCCCCGACCCGCAAGCAACGCCTGGCGGTGGTCTGACCCTCAGTGAAAGTCCCGGCTACGCACATCCAGCCCGCTCAATAGCGGGCTGAGATCTTCCAGGCGCCGGGCGATCAGATGGCGTACGCCATCGGCGAACTCCAGCTTGCCGCGTACCTGCATCAGTTGTGCACCTACCAGCACCCGTCGCTGGCGCTCGGCCAGATCGCGCCAGACCACCACGTTGAGCATGCCGAACTCGTCTTCCAGGGTAACGAAGGTCACCCCGCTGGCGGTCTGCGGGCGCTGCCGACCGACTACCAGCCCGGCCACGCTGATGCTGTCGCCATGCGCCACATCGTCCAGCGCCCGCGAACTGCGACAGCCCAGGGCGGTGAGACGACGGCGCAGCAGGCTCAGGGGATGCGGGCCAAGGGTGGTGCCGATGCTGTTGTAGTCGGCGAACAGGTCCTCGCCCACGCTGGGCGCGGGCAACGCCACCGCGATTTCCGGAGTCGGCTCGATGCCGGCGAACAAGGGGCGTTGCGCCTGCACCGCGGCCACTTCCCAGCGCGCCTGGTAACGGTGCCCCGCCAGTGCAGCGAGTGCACCGGCATCGGCCAGCAGGTCGCGGGCGCGGTTGTCGAGCCCGGCGCGCAGGCACAGGTCACCGACATCGCGGAACGCCTGTACTTCCCGCACCAGGGCCAGACGCCGGGCATCCTCTTCGCGAAACCCGCGTACCTGGCGCAGGCCGATACGCAGGGCCAGCGCGCCGCCCTGCCCCGGTTCCAGGCTGCAATCCCAGTGGCTGTGCCGGACATCCACCGGGCGGATCTCGATGGCATGCCTGCGCGCGTCCTGGAGGATCTGGTCCGGACTGTAGAAACCCATGGGCCAGCTGTTGATCAGGGCGCAGGCGAAGATCGCCGGCTCATGGCACTTGAGCCAGCAACTGGCGTAGGTCAGCAGGGCGAAACTGGCGGCATGGGACTCGGGAAAGCCGTAGCTGCCGAAGCCCTTGATCTGCTCGAAGATGCGTTCGGCGAACGCCAGGTCGTAGCCGTTGCGCAACATGCCCTCGGTGAGGCGAATGCGATGTGGCTCGAGCCCGCCATGACGCTTCCAGGCCGCCATGGAGCGACGCAACTCGTCGGCTTCGCCGGGGGTGAAGTCGGCGGCGACGATGGCCAGGGACATGACCTGCTCCTGGAACAGCGGTACGCCGAGGGTGCGTTCGAAGACCGCCTTGAGCTTTTCCGAGGGATAGACCACCTCTTCCTGATTGTTTCGCCGACGCAGGTAGGGATGCACCATGTCCCCCTGGATCGGCCCCGGCCGCACGATCGCCACCTGGATCACCAGGTCGTAGAACTTCTGCGGCCTGAGCCTCGGCAGCATGGCCATCTGCGCCCGCGACTCGATCTGGAACACGCCGATGGTGTCGGCGCGGCTGATCATGTCGTAGGTGGGGCGGTCGTCCGCCGGGATTGCGGCGATGCTCAGGCGCTTGCCGCGATGCACCTCGTAGAGATCGAAGCAGCGGCGCAAGGCGCTGAGCATGCCCAGCGCCAGTACATCGACCTTGAGCAGGCCCATCATGTCGAGGTCGTCCTTGTCCCACTGGATCACCGTGCGCTCTTCCATCGCAGCGTTCTCCACCGGCACCAGGGTATCCAGCGGCTGCTCGCTGATAACGAAGCCGCCGGGGTGCTGGGACAGGTGCCGGGGGAAGCCCATCAGCTCGCCGGTCAGGGTCAGGACCCGGTGCAGCAGCGGGCTGTCCGGGTCGAAGCCGGCTTCCACCAGGCGCTCGGGCGACGGCACCCGGTCGCTCCAGCGCCCGCAGCAGTCGGACAAGGCGCCCAACTGGTCCGGCGGCAGGCCCAGCACCCGGCCGATATCGCGTATCGCGCCGGAGGCATGGTAAGTGCTGACCACCGCCGTCAGGGCGGCGCGATGGCGACCGTAACGCCTGAACACGTATTGCAGGACTTCCTCGCGGCGGTCGTGCTCGAAGTCCACATCGATATCCGGCGGCTCCTTGCGTTCACGGGACAGGAAGCGTTCGAACAGCAGGCTGGTCTGGCTCGGGTCCAGCTCGGTGATGCCGAGGACGAAACACACCACCGAATTGGCCGCCGAGCCACGGCCCTGGCACAGGATGCCCTGCTCGCGGGCGAAGCGGACGATGTCATGGACGGTGAGGAAGTAGGACTCGTATTCAAGGTCGGTGATCAGTTGCAGTTCGTGTTCCAGTGCTTGGCGATTCTTGTCGCTGATGCCCGCCGGCCAGCGCGTGGGGATTCCTCGCTCGCAGAGGTCGCGCAGCCAGGCGCCGGCGGTGTAGCCCTGGGGCACGATTTCGTGGGGGTACTGGTAGTTGATGTCGCGCTTGAGTTCGAAGTGACAGCGTGCGGCGATCCGCGTGGTTTCCTCCAGCAAGGCCGGTGGATACAGCGCGGCCAGTTGTTCGACCGCACGCAGATGGCGCTCGCCATTGGCGAACAGGCGGTGCCCGGCCTCGGCAACGGTGGTGTGATGACGGATGGCGGTCATGCAGTCCTGCAAGGCTCGTCGCCCCCGGCTGTGCATATGCACGTCGCCGCAGGCCAGCGGACGGATATCCAGCTCACGGGCCAGGGCCAGCAAGTCCTGCAGGCGCTGGCGGTCGTCATGGCCATGGTGCAGGTGCACGGCCAGCCACAGGCGCTCGCCGAAAATCTCGCGCAGCCAGCGGCCCGGGGCCGGGTCGTCCGTAGCATCCGCAACCCAGAGCGCCAGCAGGCCGTCCATGGGTTGTTCGAAGTCTTCGCGCAGAACCCGGTAGCTGCCCTTTTCCGTACGCCGCCGGGCCTGGGTGATCAAGCCGCACAGACGCTGGTAACCCGTCGGGCTTTCCACCAGCAGCACCAGCTTCGGGCCGTCTTCCACGCGCATCTCGCTGCCGACGATCAGCGGCAGTTCGACCTTTCTCGCCGCATCCCAGGCCCGGACGATCCCGGCCAGGGTGCATTCGTCGGTGATCGCCAGGGCCTTGTAGCCCTGCTGTTTCGCTCGCCCGAACAGCTCCATCGCACTCGATGCCCCGCGCTGGAAACTGAAGTTCGACAGGCAATGCAGCTCGGCATAACCACTCATGCGAACCAGCCTTGCAGCCACAGCGGGCTGTCGCGGCTTTCGCCCAACTGGCGATAAGCCCAGCCGCGCTGGCCGGCGGCGGTCTCCACCAGGTAATAGTCACGGCGCACATCGCCGCCATCCCACCAGCCGGACTCGATGCGCTCCGGCCCGGCCAGCAGGCGCAGGCCGTTCAGCGGCAGGGATCGCGGCGCTTCCAGCAACCAGCCGGGACGCGGTGCCGGGCCAGGAGCGCAGGCAGCCGGCAGATCAGCACTGCGCCAGGCATATTCCGGACGGTGATCGGCCACCACACCCACGGTACGCACCGCATCATCGCCGAGACGGGCCCGCAGGCGTTCGCGCAACTGCTCCCAACCCTGTTGCTGCTGGGCCCTGGCCGAGAACAATTCGCCGGCCAGGGGCACGAAGGCCGGCAGTTCCTCGGCACTCAAGCGCAGGTTGCGCACCGCAGCGCGCAGGGTCAGTTGCTCCAGGCGGCCGCGGGCCAGCTCCAGCAGGCGCCCGGCGTCGCGTTCGGCCGCCAGCAGGCCGACCTGCAGCCGCGTGTCGGCGCCCTCGGCATGTTCCAGGAACAGGTCGAAGCGCTGCACCCCGGCATCGCGCCCGGCAAGAAAGGCGGCCAGGTCCTCGATCATCCGCCGTAGCGGAAACAGCAGGGCCTGGCTGGACTCCACATCGAAGTTCAGCTCCAGCCGCGACTCGAAACGGTCCGGCGGCAGGTAGCAGTCCAGGGCCATGGCACGCAGCCCCAGCAAACGGTCCAGATGCAGTTGCACCTGGGCGGGGAAACGCCTGGCCAGGGTTTCGCGGGGCAGCGTCAATACCTGGTGCAAGTGGCGCAGGCCCATGCGGCTGAAGGCCGTGGCGGCGTCCGCAGGCAGGCCAAGGCGATCGATGGGCATGGCCGCCAGTGCGGCACGGGTGAGCTCGGCATCGCTGGCTGCCAGCCCGTCATGGGCATTGGCCAGCATCCGCGCCGCCACCGGGTTGCTGGCCAGGACGATACGGTGGCTGAAGCCCAGGGCCTTCAATTCCTTGCGCAAGCAGGCCTCGAATCTGGGCCAGGGTCCGAACAGGCCCAGGCTGGATTCCACTTCGAGCAGCAGGGCACGGGGGTAATGCAGGCTGACCTGGGAACTGAAGCGGTAGGCCCAGGCGGCAAGCAACTGCTGCTGGCACTCGGTAGCAGCAGGATCGTGCTCCACCGTGGTGAAACCGCCGGCCAGGGCCTGGGCCGTGGCCAGGCTTTGCCCGGCGCGCAGGCCAAGGGCCCGGGCAGGCGGATTGACCGCCTGCACTATCCGGCGATTGGCCGGACCGGTAATCAGAACCAGCGGTTGATCGGCGTCTTCACGCCTGCGCAGGACACTGTCGAGCGCCAGTTGCGGTAACAGGATGCAAGCCCAGAGCATGGCGTCTCACCCTGTGCGTCCGCTGGCGGCGATTGGCCGGGCCGGCGCCAGCCCGCCACGGCACTTGAGTACCCGCCATTGCGCCGGCTTGCTATCGACAGCGATGCGCAGGGCCGCAGGCGACGGATTGAGCGCAGCACCCTGGTCGCGACAGGCGAAGGCCAGGGCCTGGCCGGTTTCGGCAGCCACCTGCAAACGCCGTAATGCACGGTCATCGGCACGTTGTGGCCAGCACAGCACGGCGGCGCAACTGCCGGAGCGCAGGCATTGCTCGGCAGCCCACAGGCTTTCCTTGCTGCCCGCCTCGATCACCGACAGCCAGCGCAAATCCACGCCCGCGGCCTGCCAGGCCGGAGGATAGGGAATGAACGGCGGAGCCACCAGCACCACCCGCTCACCAGCCGAGGTCAGGCGTGCCAGGCTGGGCCAGAGCAGTTGCAGCTCACCCGCGCCCTCCTGCGCCAGCAACAGTTCAGTGAGGGCGGCCGCCGGCCAGCCACCGCCAGGCAGCACCGCATCCAGTGCGGCATGCCCTGTGGGCTGCAGGCCATGGTCCTCGACCACCGGCCGGCCTTTCCAGACACGGCGGGTATCGAGCAGCCCGTCGAGGCTGACCACCGCGCCCATCAGTCACGCCTGACCAGGCCGCAGAACACGCCTTCGATGACGAAGTCGCGGTCCGGACCGACGATGATCGGCTCATAGGCCGGGTTGCGCGGGAGCAAGCGGTAGTGGCCGTTGCCACGTTCGAAACGCTTGATGGTCACCTCGCCATCGAGTCGCGCGACCACGATCTGGCCGTCCCGGGGGTCGGGCTGCTGGCGGATGCCCACCAGGTCGCCGTCGAGGATGCCGTCGTCGATCATCGAATCGCCACGGACCTTGAGCAGGTAGTCCGGGCTGCGGCTGAACAGGTGGGCATCGAGCAGCAGTTGCTCGTGGATATCCACGTCCGGGCCGATCGGTCGGCCCGCCGCCACCTGGCCGAGCACCGGGATGTCCAGCACCTCGGGCCGACGCAAGGGACCGGCCAGGCGGATGCTGCGCGCCTGGTTCGGCGTGATCTCGATGAAACCGGCCTCGCAAAGGGCCTGGACATGCTTGCGCGCCACGCTGCGCGAGGCGAAACCGAAGGCCTGGGCGATGTCGGAAAGGCTCGGCGGCCGCCCTTCTCCGGTGATGCGATCACGGATGAAGGTGAGGATGGCGCTGCGTTTGGGAGAGAGTCTGGTCATGGGGTACATTTGTACTCTTTTCGTACTCCACTGACCAGCACCATCGATCGGCGGGTATGATGGCCGTTCATCGTTCTACGGATATGCACCATGCTCGACGCCCTGCTTTTCGACCTCGACGGCACCCTGGCGGATACCGACAAGCTTCACCTGCTGGCCATGCAGCAGTTGCTGCACGAGGATGGCCGTACCCTGACCGAGGCGGAATTCGAGGCGCATATCAGCGGACGGGCCAATGCCGACCTGTGCCGCTACCTGTTTCCCGATCGCCCGGTGAACGAACACCGGGCCTTTGCCGACCGCAAGGAGGCGCGCTTTCGCGAGCTGTCGCCGACCTTGCAGCCGACGCCGGGCCTGCTCCGCCTGCTGGAGTACGCCGAGGACCGTGGCATCGGCATGGCGGTAGTGACCAATGCACCGCGGGCCAATGCCGAGCACATGCTCCAGGCGCTGGACCTGGCCGGGCGTTTCGAGCACGTGCTGGTGGCGGAGGAACTGCCGAAAGCCAAGCCGGACCCGCTGCCCTACCTCACCGGGTTGCAGCGCCTGGGTGCGCAGGCGGAACGGGCATTGGCATTCGAGGATTCGGTGCCGGGGGTCAAGGCGGCCAGTGGTGCGGGGATCTTTACCGTGGGATTGTCGACGAGCCAGACGGTGGAGGCATTGAGGGCGGCGGGGGCGCAGTTGGTGGTGGCGGATTTCGAGGATCCGCGGTTGTGGGAAGTCATTAAAAGCATCTGAAGAGCGACGCGGACCCTGTGGGAGCGGGTTTACCCGCGATAACGATGGTGAATCCACTACCGTAATCGTGGGTGAACCCGCTCCCACAGGGTTCAGTGCAGACTCCAATCACCTTGACGTATACGTCAACCTGGCTTTAGGTTAGGCGCCATATCGCCTTCATGCAGAGCCAGCCCATGAGCAGCCAGACCTACAGTATTTCCGACCTGTCCCGCGAGCTGGACATCACCACCCGGGCCATCCGCTTCTACGAGGAACAAGGTTTGCTGAGCCCCGAGCGGCGCGGCCTGGAACGGGTCTATTCGGCACGCGACAAGGTCAGCCTGAAACTGATCCTGCGTGGCAAGCGCATCGGTTTTTCCCTCGCCGAGTGCCGCGAACTGATCGAGCTGTACGACCCCACCGGCGGCAATACCCGGCAGCTCAACAGCATGCTGGCGAAGATCGCCGAGCGCCGTGCCCAGCTGGAGCAGCAACTGCTCGACATCCAGCAGATGCAACTGGAACTGGATACCGCCGAAGAACGCTGCCAGCAGGCGCTGGCAGCAACCCTGAACACGCAGAACAACAACGGCCATTGAGCCCCACCAGGAAGCCCCCGCCATGCCATTGCCCGCCAAAGTGCGTCTGGTCGAAGTCGGTCCCCGCGACGGCCTGCAGAACGAAGCCCAACCCATCAGCGTCGCCGACAAGGTGCGCCTGGTCGACGACCTGACCGATGCCGGCCTGTCCTACGTCGAAGTGGGCAGTTTCGTCTCGCCGAAATGGGTGCCGCAGATGGCCGGTTCGGCCGAAGTCTTCGCCGGCATCCGCCAGCAGCCGGGCGTCACCTATGCCGCCCTGGCGCCGAACATGCGCGGCTTCGAGGACGCCCTCGCCGCCCGGGTCAAGGAAGTCGCGGTGTTTGCCGCCGCCTCCGAGGCCTTCTCCCAGCGCAATATCAACTGCTCGATCAGCGAGAGTCTGCAACGCTTCGTGCCGATCATGGAGGCTGCGCGCCAGCACGGTGTGCGGGTACGCGGCTATGTGTCCTGCGTGCTCGGCTGCCCGTACGAGGGCGAGGTGGACGCAGCCCAGGTCGCCGCCGTGGCCCGCGAGCTCTATGAAATGGGCTGCTATGAAGTGTCCCTCGGCGACACCATCGGCACCGGCACCCCGGGGGCCACCCGTCATCTGTTCAACGTGGTCGGCGCCCAGGTGCCACGCCCGCACCTGGCCGGGCATTTCCACGACACCTACGGCCAGGCCCTGGCCAACGTCTATGCCAGCCTGCTGGAAGGCATCAACGTGTTCGACAGTTCGGTCGCCGGCCTCGGCGGCTGCCCGTACGCCAAGGGCGCCAGCGGCAATGTGGCCAGCGAGGACGTGGTGTACATGCTGCAAGGCCTGGGCATCGATACCGGCATCGACCTGGAGCGGTTGATCACCGCTGGCCAGCGCATCAGCGCCGTGCTCGGTCGCGCCACTGGCTCGCGGGTAGCACGTGCGCGTAACGCCTGCTGAGGAAGTGGTAACACTGTGCACTCGGTCACAAAGTGTTACCGCCTACCCACTGCCCAGGGAAATTCCGGGTAACACGGAAACAAATCAGCGGTTTTTCCCGCGCAGGCTTTTCCACCAAATTCTTCAACCTGTTGATTTTATTGGTTTTTTAAAAGTTGGCACGGCACCTGCTATATCTCTGGCACAACAAGAATAAAAAATGCGGCAAACCCAATAAAAACAAGACGTACCGGATCTGACATAACAAGAACAATACGGCAGAGACGAAGCTAACTGATTTTTTTGAAGTGGATGGCTTTTCCGGGGCGTGCCCCGCAACCAGACAGAGAACAATAAAACTACCTCAAGGTAGCGCCCGTCACGGTTGGATCAGCAATGATGAAGGTCGATCAGCGCTCAAAAAAATACGTTTGCTCTTGACCCCGGATGGGGGTCGCACAAAAACAGCGACAAGAGGCCACGGTTGACAAAAACAACAACAGACCGCCCTCCAATAACAAAAAAAGAGCACGCAACAATCTTTGAGGGGAGCTTCGGCTCCCCTCAGTGCATTCAGGCCTTGCCATTTTCCTCCTTGTCTCCCTCCTCCTTGCGCCTCCTCTTGTGTTCCTCGTCCTCGAACAGGTCCACCACCCACGGCATGATCGAAAACACCACCAGCGCCAATATCGTGCTGAACAGCGCCGTGGCCTCGCGGCCCATTCCGGCGGCCACGCCTATGGCGGCGGTCATCCACAGGCCGGCGGCGGTGGTCAGGCCCTTGACGTGACTGGCATCCAGATCGTGCCCCTTGAGGATGGTACCGGCGCCGAGGAAGCCGATCCCGGCGACGATCCCCTGCACCACCCGGCTCAGCGCCGCATCGTCAGCCCCGGCCATGCGCGGGACCAGGACGAACAGTGCCGCCCCGATGGCCACCAGCATATGGGTGCGCACCCCGGCGGCCTTGCCTTTCATCTCGCGCTCGAAACCGAGCACCGCCCCCAGAAGCGCGGCCATCAGCAGGCGTACCGAAACCTGGGTCAATTGTTTCGCATCGGTAATGTCGGCGAACTCCGCCACAAGCGTCATCCACACTTCATCCCACCAGACATCCATGGCGTTTTCCTTGTCAGTGCTGTCAGTCGATGGACAACAGCCGCTTCGACAAAGTGCGATGCAACCGCTGATCGGCTCGAGGCCGCAAGCGGGACGGGCCGATGGTCTACCCCATAGGCCCTTTGCACGAGGAACACACCATGCCCATCCAGATCGATGACACCACCCAGCGCTGCACCCTGATCAGCGAAGAACTGAATATCGAAGGCAACGCCAGCGAAGTGCAGGTGCTGACCGACGAGAACCTGCGCATGTCCGTGGCCGAACTGGCCGGCAAGCGCGTGCCGATCACCGAAGCGGAAGCCGATGCGCTGACCGTGGCTGGTGCGGTGGATGGTCGCAGGCACCTGAAAAGCAGCGCTCCAGGCTCGATAATCTAAGACCTGCAGGCCTTTTGCGGAAAATCTGATACGGTTTTTATCGGGATACCTGAATCTGTTCTGAATACAGATCGCTCGCCATAGTGCCCTGGCCTGATCGAGGCCTGATGAGCGACGAACCATGAGCGAACCTATTCCCGTCAAGATCGTTGAAGTTGCCGAGCCGACCCACAAGAAGAAGGCCGCCAGCAGCGACCAGCAGATCTTTACCCGCAGCTTTACTGGCCTGTACCGCAACCTGCGCCTGGGTGGCGCAGGCTTTCTTTTCCTGCTGTTCTTCGCCACCGCCTGGCTGGACTGGGGTGGCCGCCAGGCCGTGCTCTGGGACCTGGCCGAGAGCAAGTTCCATATCTTCGGCGCGACCTTCTGGCCACAGGATTTCATCCTGCTCTCGGCGCTGCTGATCATCTGCGCCTTCGGCCTGTTCGCCATCACCGTGTTCGCCGGGCGGGTCTGGTGCGGCTATACCTGCCCGCAAAGCACCTGGACCTGGCTGTTCATGTGGTGCGAGAAGGTCAGCGAAGGCGACCGCAACCAGCGCATAAAACTGGACAAGGCGCCCTGGGGGCCGAACAAGCTGGCCCGCCGTGCCCTCAAGCACAGTCTCTGGCTGGCCATCAGCCTGCTGACGGGCCTGACCTTCGTCGGCTATTTCACGCCGATCCGCCCGCTGGCAGAAGAGCTGTTCACCTTGCAGGCCGGTGGCGTCAGCCTGTTCTGGATCCTGTTCTTCACCGGCGCCACCTATATCAATGCAGGCTGGTTGCGCGAGGCGGTGTGCATGCACATGTGTCCCTACGCCCGCTTCCAGAGCGTGATGTTCGACAAGGACACCCTGGCCGTGGCCTATGACCCGCGTCGCGGCGAGAACCGCGGTGCGCGCAAGAAGGACCAGGACTACAAGGCCGCCGGCCTGGGCGACTGCATCGACTGCACGATGTGCGTGCAGGTCTGCCCGACCGGCATCGATATTCGCGATGGCCTGCAGATGGAATGCATCGGTTGCGCCGCCTGCATCGACGCCTGCGACAGCATCATGGACAAGATGAACTACCCGCGCGGCCTGATCGGCTACAAGTCCGAGCACAGCCTGCAAGGCGGGCGCACCCACTGGCTGCGCCCGCGCCTGCTGGGCTACGTCACCGTACTGGTGGTGATGATCGGTGCCCTGGTCATCGCCCTGCATGAACGGCCGATGCTGTCCATGGACGTCATCAAGGACCGCGGCCTGTTCCGCGAGAATGCCCGCGGCCAGATCGAGAACATCTACGTGCTCAAGGTGATCAACAAGACCCAGGTAGCGCAGAACTACCAGTTGCGCTTGCTGGATGCCGAGGGCTTCGAACTGCATGGCCAGACCCGCTTCAGCATTCCCGCCGGGGAAATGGCCGAGCTGCCGGTATCGGTGGCGATGCTGGGCGAACGGGCAAGCAGCAGTTCGCAGGAACTGGACTTCGAACTGGTGGACAGCGACGAACCGGCAATCCGCGCCGTGGCCCGCAGCCGCTTCGTTGCCCCGCTCAACCGCTGATCCCCTACACTGCGTGCACTTCGAACCAGCAGAGCCATGATGAAACGCTACGAGAAATTCGCCGACGACATTGCCGAACTGATCTACACCGGGGTCCTCGGACCCGGCCAGCGCGTGCCGTCGGTGCGCTACGCCAGCCAGACCCACGGGGTCAGCCCGTCCACGGTGTTCCAGGCCTACTACCTGCTGGAACGCCGCGGGCTGATCCGCGCGCGGCCGCGCTCGGGGTATTTCGTCAACGCCCATGCGCCGAAACCGTTCAGCGAACCACGGATCGGCGAGCCGGCCAGCGAGTCCACCGAGGTCGACGTCAGCGAACTGGTGTTCTCCATCCTCGAATCGATCAAGGACCCGCACACCGTGCCGTTCGGCTCGGCGTTCCCCAGCCCTGCCCTGTTCCCCCTGCAACGCCTGGCCCGCTCGCTGGCCAGCGCGACCCGAGACATGGACCCGCGCATGGTGGTCACCGACCTTTCGCCGGGCAATCCGCAACTGCGCCGGCAGATCGCCCTGCGCTACATGGTCGGCGGGCTGATGCTGCCGATGGAGGAACTGCTCATCACCAACGGCGCCCTGGAAGCCCTGAACCTGTGCCTGCAGGCGGTGACCGAACCGGGCGACCTGGTGGCGATCGAGGCACCGGCGTTCTACGCCTGCCTGCAGGTGCTTGAGCGCCTCAAGCTCAAGGCCGTTGAAATCCCCGTGCACCCGCGCGAGGGCATCGACCTGGGGGTATTGGCCCAGACCCTGGAGCGGCACCCGGTAAAGGCCGTGTGGTGCATGACCAACTTCCAGAACCCGGTGGGCGCCAGCGTGCCGGAAGAAAAGAAGCGGGCGCTGGTCGAGTTGTTGCGCCAGCACCAGGTGCCGCTGATCGAGGACGACGTCTACGCCGAGCTGTATTACGCCCAGCAGGCGCCGAAGCCGGCGAAAGCCTTCGACACCGAGGGCCTGGTGATGCATTGCAGTTCCTTCTCCAAGAGCCTCGCCCCCGGCTATCGCATTGGCTGGGTAGCCGCCGGACGTTTCGCCCGCACCATCGAACGGCTCAAGCTGATGACTTCGCTGTGCGCCTCGATGCCTGCCCAGGCGGCCATCGCCGACTACCTCCAGCACGGCGGCTACGACCGCCACCTGCGCCGCCTGCGCTACGCCCTGGAAGAACAGAAGAACGCCATGCTCGCCGCCATCGCCCGGCATTTTCCCGCCTCGGTACGGGTCAGCCATCCTTCGGGCGGTTATTTCCTTTGGCTGGAACTGCCGGAGAGCATGGACTCCCTCAAACTGTTCCAGATGGCCCTGGCCCAGGGCATCAGCATCGCCCCGGGGCCGATCTTCTCGCCGACCCGGCGCTTCCGTCATTGCATCCGCTTGAATTACGGCAGCCCCTGGACCGAGCAATCGGAAAAAGCCATGGAAACACTCGGACGGATCGTACGCTCCTTCTAGCCGCCGGATCAGCGGCGGTCTAAAGTGGCGCCATTGGCCTGCGTCCGGACCTTTCCATGCCCTCCCGCGAACTCGACTCACTGCGCCTGCAACTCCAGACCCTGCAACAACGCAATGCCGCCCTCGAACGGCAACTACTGCAGCAACGGGCGCAGGATGAGGACTTCTACCGCTTTCTGTTCGACACCATGGACGAGGGCTTCTGTGTCATCGAGTTTTTCGATGGCCCCCATGGCCCGCTGAGCGACTACATCCACGTCGTGGCCAACGCCGCCTACGCTCGCCACGCCGGGATTCCCAACGTGGTCGGGCAGAAACTGCGGGAAATGGTCCCCGACGAGGCCGACGACTGGGTCGCCCGTTATGGCGCGGTATTGCGCACCGGTGAGCCCTTGCATTTCGAACAGGAACTGGTCGCCACCGGCCGCGTGCTGTCGGTCACCACCTTCCGCATCGAACCGGCCGAGCGCAAGCAGGTTGCGGTGCTGTTCCAGGACGTGACCGAACGACGCAACGCCGAACGGGCCGTGCATCGGCTCAACGAGCAACTGGAGCAACGGGTGCGCGACGCGCTGGCCGAACGCCAATTGCTCGCTCAACTGGTGGACAACAGCGTGGCTTGCGTCCAGGTGGTCAGCCCCGACCTGCGCTGGATGGCGATCAACCAGCAAGCCCTCAAGGACTGTTATCACCTCTACGACGAGGCACCGAAGGTCGGCGACCGGGTGGAGCACGTCCTGCGCCGCTTCCCCGCCGATTGCGCGCGGACCCTGTCCTTGTGGCGCCGGGCCCTGGCCGGTGAGGTGTTCATCGAAACCGTCGAGTTCGGCAGCGGTGACCGCCGCCGTCATTACGAACTGCGCTTCAATGCGCTGCACGACGACCAGGGCGAATTGCTCGGCGCCTATCTTTTCGCCTATGACATCAGTGCCCGGGTCGAGGAGCAGCAACGCCTGCTGCGCGCCGAGGAGGCCCTGCGCCAGGCGCAGAAAATGGAAGCGGTGGGCCAGCTTACCGGCGGCATCGCCCATGACTTCAACAACCTGCTCGGCGGTATCCTCGGTGCCCACGAACTGATGCGCCAGCGCCTGGACCAGCAGCGCCACGCCGAACTGCATCCACTGCTGGAAGCCGCCAGCACCTCGGCCCAGCGCGCGGCGTCGCTGGTTCACCGCCTGCTGGCCTTTTCCCGACAACAGACCCTGCAACCCCAGGCCACCGATGTCGGTGCCCTGCTGCGCGACATGGAGGAGCTGATCCAGCGCAGCGTCGGCCCGGCCATCGCGGTTCGCAGCCAGTTCAGGGATGACCTGTGGCCGACCTTCATCGACCCGCCGCAACTGGAAAGCGCCCTGCTCAACCTGTGCATCAATGCCCGGGATGCCCTGCCCAATGGCGGGCTGATCGAAATCGCCATCGATAATATCGAGCTGGACGAAGAACGCGGACGCCCGCTGGACCTGGCCGCAGGGCCGTACCTGTGCCTGAGCGTCGCCGACAACGGCACGGGGATGTCCGCCGATGTCGCGGCGCGGGCCATCGACCCGTTTTTCACCACCAAGCCGCTGGGCCAGGGCACCGGGCTTGGGCTGTCGATGGCCTACGGTTTCGTCCGTCAGTCCGGCGGGCAACTGCGTATCGTCAGCGCCCCTGGCCAGGGCACGCGGATCGAGCTGTACCTGCCGCGCCATCACCAGAGTGCGGCGGCAAGCCCGGCCCGCACCAGCGCGCGCAATGTCCCGGGCCTGGGCAGCGGAGCGCGCATCGTGCTGGTGGAAGACCAGGACACTTTGCGCGGGGTGATTACCGAGATCCTGGAAGAGTCCGGTCACCGGGTCGAGTTCTACGCAAGCGCTGTGCTGGCCTTGCCAAGGTTGAAGGACGGGACGCCGCCGGATTTGCTGATCAGCGATATTGGCTTGCCGGGCGGGCTCAGCGGTCGGCAAATGGCGGCGGCGGTGCGCCAGGTGCACCCGCAGTTGCCGGTGCTGTTCATCACCGGCTATGACGAAAGCGCCGCGCTGAGCGATGGGCGACTGGCGCCGGGGATCAGCGTGATGACCAAGCCGTTTACGTTGGAGGGGTTGATGGCGCGGGTGGAGGAGATTCTCGGGGAGCGGTGAATGGGGCTGGGGCTGGGGCTGGGGCTGGTTATTGTGTGTTGATCCGTTTGCTCGGGCGACGCTGCCCAGCGCTCCCTGACAAATCTGTAATTCAAACCTCAGTTTGCTGTCAGCCACAACGGATTAAGGTCGGGCATCCCTGTTGATGGACTGACACCCCATGCCCCACCTTCCTACCCGCCGCACCTTCGTCAAGGGCCTGGCCGCAGCCAGCGCCCTGGGCGGTCTCGGCCTCTGGCGCAGCAACGCATGGGCCCGCGGGCCGCATGATGCCGTCGAGCTGGACGGCCAGCATTTCGAGCTGTTCATCGGCCAGACCGCCGTCAATATCACCGGCAAGCCACGGACCGCGCTGACCATCAATAACAGCCTGCCCGGCCCGGTCCTGCGCTGGCGCGAAGGCGATACGGTGACCCTGAGGGTGCGCAATCGCCTGGACGAAAGCACCTCGCTGCACTGGCACGGGATCATCCTCCCGGCCAACATGGACGGCGTGCCCGGCCTGAGCTTCGCCGGCATCGAGCCCGGTGGTGATTACCTGTACCGCTTCACCCTGGAGCAACACGGCACCTACTGGTACCACAGCCATTCCGGCCTGCAGGAGCAGGCCGGGGTCTACGGCGCCATCGTCATCGAGCCGAAGACCCCCGAGCCCCACGTCTACCAGCGCGATTGCGTGCTGCTGCTCAGCGACTGGAGCGACGAGAAGCCCGCCGCCCTGCTGACCCGCTTGAAGAAACAGTCCGACTACTACAACCAGCGCCAGCGCACCGTCGGCGACTTCATCGATGACGTGGCCCGCGACGGCTGGTCGGCGACCCTGGCCAACCGCAAGGAATGGGCGCTGATGCACATGACGCCCACCGATATCGCCGATATCAGCGCTGCCACCTACACCTACCTGCTCAATGGCCTGGCCCCCGAGGGCAACTTCACCTGCCTGTTCCAGCCCGGCGAAACCCTGCGCCTGCGCCTGATAAACGGCTCGGCGATGACCTACTTCGACTTCCGCATTCCCGGCCTCAAGCTCACCGTGATCGCCGCCGACGGCCAGCCGGTGCAGCCGGTCACGGTGGACGAACTGCGCCTGGCGGTGGCGGAAACCTACGATGTGCTGGTCACGGTCGGCGACCTGCCGGCCTACACCCTGTTCGCCCAAAGCATGGACCGCAGTGGCTATGCCCGCGGTACCCTGGCCCGGGCCCATGGCCTGAGTGCAGCGATTCCGGCGCTGGAGCCCAAGCCGGTGCTGAGCATGGCGGACATGGGCCATGGCGACATGGGCGCGATGGACCACGGCAGCATGGCCGGCATGCATCACGCCATGCCGGGCATGGACATGCAGCAGCACCCGGCTTCGGAGAACGGCAACCCGCTGGTGGACATGCAGACCATGATGCCCAAGGCCAACCTGGGCGATCCCGGCATCGGCCTGCGCGATAACGGCCGGCGGGTACTGACCTACGCCGACCTGAAAAGCACCTTCGCCGACCCGGATGGCCGCGAACCGGGGCGCGAGATCGAACTGCACCTCACCGGGCACATGGAGCGCTTCGCCTGGTCGTTCGACGGCATCCGCTTTTCCGATGCCGAACCGCTGCGCCTGAAATACGGCGAGCGCCTGCGCATCACCCTGGTCAACGACACCATGATGGCCCACCCCATCCACCTGCATGGCCTGTGGAGCGACCTGGAGGATGAACACGGGCGATTCCAGGTGCGCAAGCACACCGTCGACATGCCACCGGGCAGCCGCCGCAGTTACCGGGTCAGTGCCGACGCCCTGGGCCGCTGGGCCTACCACTGCCACCTGCTCTACCACATGGAAACCGGCATGTTCCGCGAGGTGCGCGTCGATGAATGAACGATCGAACAGGCCGCTGATCGGCGGCATTGCCCTGCTTTTGCTGCTGGGCAGCGAGGAGATTCGTGCGGCAACGATGGATCACTCCGGCATGAATCACTCCGGTATGGATCATTCGGGCATGGGCCATGGCGCGATGAACCATGGAGCAATGGGTCATGAAGCAGTGAATCACGGAGCAATGACGCATGGCTCGATGAACCACGATGCACCGCAACCACCACGTACACCGCTCAAACCGATTACCGACGCCGATCGCCAGGCAGCCTTCCCGCCCCTGCCCGGGCACCAGGTGCATGACCGGCAGATCAACTGGGCGGTGACCGTCGAACAACTGGAGTACCAGAATTTCGAAAACAGCAGCGCGCTGAACTGGAATGCCAACGCCTGGATCGGCGGTGATATCGACCGCCTGTGGCTGCGCAGCGAAGGCGAACGGGAACAGGGACGCACCCACAAGGCAGAATTGCAGGCACTCTGGGGGCACGCCTTCAGCCCCTGGTGGGAAGTGGTCGCGGGCGTGCGCCAGGACTTCAAACCGGGCAGCGGCCAGACCTGGGCGGCCTTCGGCGTCCAGGGCACACCGCTCTATGGCATGGAGCTGGAAGCCACGCTGTACGCCGGCGAGCGACAACAGACCGCGCTGCGGGTGGAAGCGTCCTACGCTATCCTGCTGACCCAGCGTTGGCGGCTGGAGCCGATGGTCGAAGCCAATTTCCATGGGCGCGACGACGCCGGCCGCGGACAAGGCTCAGGGCTGGCGGACAGCGAGACCGGGGTGCGCCTGCGCTACGAAATCACCCCGGGATTCGCGCCCTATGTAGGGGTGACTTTCAACCGGATGTATGGCGAGACGGCGGCGATGGCCCGGGATGAAGGCGAGGATATCGGGCAGACGCGCTGGGTGGCGGGTATCAGGTTAAGGTTCTAGATCGTGTCGCCCCGATCGCTGCGGTGCGGCGGTCCGACAAGCCAGCTCCCGCAGGGTTCAGCGGTGTACGCACCCTGTGGGAGCTGGCTTGCCAGCGATTAGGCCCGGTCAGACAACACAGAATCCAAAAGGAGAAAGACCATGCTGAAGAAAAACCTGGCAGCCCTCGGCCTGCTGGCCCTGACCACCCTGGCCCAGGCCGGGCAGACCATCGATGTCTACCGCGACCCCAACTGCGGCTGCTGCAAGGAATGGATCAGCCATCTGCGCGACAACGGCTATACCGTCAACGACCACGTCGAGCCGAACATGAGCGCGGTCAAGCAGAAACTCGGCGTGGCGCCGCGCCTGGCTTCCTGCCATACCGGCGTGATCAACGGCCAGTTCATCGAAGGCCATGTCCCGGCCGAACAGATTGCAGTGCTCGGCAAACGCCCCGACCTGAAAGGCATTGCCGTACCGGGTATGCCAATGGGCTCCCCGGGCATGGAAATGGGCGATCACAAGGACGCCTACCAGGTCATCGGCTTGACCGGTGCCGGCACCGACGAAGTGATTGCCGAGTACTGATTCACAGGCCTGACCCGCTTATTGTCACCAACAGGGAGACAATCAATCCACACCCAGCCGGATTGTCGGAAACACCAATCCCCAGGAAAATGCCCGGACTTTCATAGCAACCGCTGCCTCAAGCAGTTCATGGAGACCGAGCAATGCCACACGAAGGCAGCCTTCTGCAAACCGCGGTGATCTTCCTCCTCGCCGCGGTCGTTACCGTTCCCCTGGCCAAGCGCCTGCAACTGGGCGCCGTGCTCGGCTACCTGCTGGCTGGCGTGGTGATCGGCCCGCAAGCCTTGGGGCTGATCCGCGACACCCAGAGCGTTGCGCATATCTCCGAGCTGGGCGTGGTCCTGCTGCTGTTCATCATCGGCCTGGAACTGTCGCCACGGCGCCTGTGGCTGATGCGCAAGTCGGTGTTCGGCGTGGGCCTGGCACAGGTCCTGCTGACCGGTGCGGTGATCGGCGCCATCGCGCTGTTCGGCTTTGCCCGCTCGCTGCCGGCGGCGATTGTCCTGGGCCTTGGCCTGGCCCTGTCGTCCACCGCCTTCGGTTTGCAGAGCCTGGCCGAAAGCAAGCAGCTCAATGCGCCCCATGGTCGCCTGGCCTTCGCCATCCTGCTGTTCCAGGACATCGCCGCGATTCCGCTGATCGCCCTGGTGCCGCTGCTGGCCGCCGCCGGGCCGGATACCAGCCATGGCGACAGTCTGGGCCACGGCCTCAAGGTATTCGGCAGCATTGCCATCGTTATCGTCGGCGGCCGCTACCTGCTGCGTCCGTTGTTCCGCATCGTGGCCCGCACCGGCCTGCCGGAGGTATCTACCGCCACCGCCCTGCTGGTGGTGATCGGTACGGCCTGGCTCATGGAGGAAGCAGGTATTTCCATGGCCCTGGGCGCTTTCCTCGCTGGCTTGCTGCTGGCGGACTCGGAATACCGGCATGAACTTGAGGCGCAGATCGAGCCGTTCAAAGGGCTGCTGCTGGGGTTGTTTTTCATCAGCGTGGGCATGGGGGCCAACCTGCGCCTGCTGCTGGACATGCCGCTGCTGCTGATCGGCATGACGCTGCTGCTGGTAGCGGTGAAGCTGCCGCTGCTGATGCTGGTCGGCTACTTCGCCGGTGGCCTGAACAAGGTCAATGCCCTGCGCCTGGGCGTGGTGCTGGCCGCCGGTGGCGAGTTCGCCTTCGTGGTGTTCAAGCTGGGACGCGACCAGGGCCTGTTCGACCTGCAAACCTACGACATGCTGCTGATGACCATCACCCTGTCCATGGCCATCACCCCGCTCCTGCTGCTCGGCTGCGCCCGCCTGGGCAAGCGCCCGCAGGTGGTGCGCGAAGTGCCGGAGCAATACAAGGACATCGACACCGATGCGCCGCGGGTGGTGATCGTCGGCATGGGCCGGATGGGCCAGATCGTGGCGCGGATCCTGCGCGCGCAGAAGATACCTTTCCTCGCTCTGGAAACCTCGGTGGATACCATCGAGATGACCCGCATGTTCGAGCAGGTGCCAGTGTTCTACGGTGACCCGCAACGTCCCGAGGTGCTGCATGCGGCGAAGGTCGGCGAGGCAGAATACTTCGTCATCACCACCGACGACGCCGAGGCCACCACGCGCACGGCGCAGCGGGTCAAGCAAATGTACCCGCACCTCAAGGTCCTGGCCCGGGCACGCAATCGCCAGCATGTGCATGAGCTGGTGGACGTGGGTGCCGAGCCGATTCGCGAGACCTTCCATTCGAGCCTGGAAATGAGCCGGATGACCCTGGTCGGGCTGGGCTTGAGCGAGGACCAGGCGGCGGACCGGATCCAGCGTTTCACCCGGCACGACGAGGAAGTGCTGGCCGCCCAGGGCCGGGTGCGGGATGACAAGGCCAAGGTGATGCAGACGGCCAAGGAAGCGCGGCTGGATCTGGAGCGGTTGTTCGAGGCCGATGCTGATTGATTGACCTTCAGGGCCTCATCGCTGGCAAGCCAGCTCCCACAGGACACTGTGGGAGTCCGCCCAGCCTTTCAGGCTGCGCTGTCGCGCAGAGAACAGTTCCAAAGCACGACGCGTACC
>NZ_JBMAWR010000041.1:0-24556 GCF_048586865.1 Pseudomonas bharatica
GGCGGCATCGGTGCTGCTCAGGTCGACTTCGAGGCGAAAGGTTTCGGAGAGGGCCTCGGTGAGGTGGAACTCGACGACATCGAATTTACCGGCTGCTGCGGTGAAGGTGAAGCTCAGGTCGGATTGGGCAGGCATGGGAAATCCTTATCAGCCCGTGACAGGGCCAACGATCCTTTGCATAGGAGAAACCGGCGCATTGCTGCGCCGGTCGTCAGACGAGACCGGTGCTCAATCCTGCTTTTCCTTTGGCTGTCGCCAGTCGTAGGAGCCCTCGGTAGTGCCGGGCCCATGCTTCCAGGTGATCTTGCGATAGGACAGAGCGACCTTTAACTGCTCACGGGTTCTGTCGTTATCCATCAGTTGGGCGTGGGGTAGCACTGCCGTTATGCCAACGATGTAGGCGTCCTGGAGTTCGATGGTGAAAAAATGTTCGGCCATCCGTTCAACGGATGGGCGGTACCACTTCAACACCACCTTGGGCAGCAATTCCCCATCAGCAAGGGCCTGATACAACAGCGGTGTGCCCTTGGTCATTATCGTGGTAAACGTCAGCGGGCCATGCACGGCCTTGCCCGTAGGCTGGCCGCTTTGCGGATCCGTCGGTGTGCTGATCTCGTGATGGATCTCCTGAACCAGGATTTCGTCCAGGTGCCCTTCTATGGAAGAGGCGCCGAGGGATTCCTGGCTGGAGGCTTCATTGGTTATGAGTCCCTGAGTTTGGCCCGTGATCGAGATATAAGCAGGCAAAGACATGGTTCGCTTCCTTGTTTCATTGAATTGAAGGCCTTGTGGGCCGTCGCGCCATCACTGATGGCGAAGGGTTTGAAGCAACGGCTGCTTCAAGCTTGCGGGCCTTGCTCGAGCGGCCCGAAAGTCATGGTTTGAGAATGAACTCCAAGGACTCGAGCACCTCTCGCGTGGAGTTGCCGAGGCTGATGGAAAACGCCAGATAGCTGCCGAGCAGGAGCACGCCGGCAATGGCCCATGGCGTCCACAGCGGCCACTGCCGTGCCAGGCGGTAGCGCCGCGATGCCACGTGCTCCGGCACTTCGGTCAGGCGCTCGGGCGTGTCGCCGCGCTGTGAGCGCAGCACCCGATGCAGCTTGCCGATGATCCCGTTGAGGATTTCCCGGTTGTTGTGCTGCAGGCCGTACTTGCCCTCGAAGCCCAGGCACAGGCACAGGTACTTGAACTCCAGGACGTCGCGGTAGCGCTCCGGGTCCACTTGCATGCGCGCAAGGACAGTGAAGAATTTCTCGCCGCCCCAGGTTTCGTTGTGGTGGTAGCTGAGTAGGGAGCGATGCGGCCAACTGGATGCGCGCCCCCATGCAGTGGCCATGACGGCTTCATCGATGAATGCACAGAGGGCGTAGCGGTAGGCCAGTTGCGTAACGCCGTCGTAACCCCGTTGACGGATCTCCTCGGAGACAGCAGTGATCTGCTCGCGGACGGTCATATAAAGCTCTGTTACATCGCCACACTCGTCGATCCGACGCAGGCGTATCACCAGGCCAAGCAGCGGTTGTGCAGCATCTATCAACGGGTTGAGGCTGTGACCGCGCAACTGGAATTGCAGGTCGGGATCCTGGTCGGAACTGCTCGTCGTTCCGTAGCACATCCTGACCTTCCCCTCGACGCTCTCGGCGGGTGTTGCAAGGGGCAGATCCTCCCGGGCGGAGTCGGGCGGGTTGGCCTCCCCCGACCCAGGCTGGTCGCTGCCAATCTTGATGGAAGTACTCATCTCACTGACTCCTGATAGCCCAGAACTGCAACTGCAACTCCGGGAAGTCGCCGCTGATATGGAAACCAAAGCTCTTCGCACCCTTGGGCATCAGCGTTGGCCAATTGGCCGCAGTGCGATCAAGCTGGAAGTAGGTGAAGCCGGCGTGGAACGGCAGGTGCCTCGGTGCCACGGGCAGCGGGCTGAGGGGGATGCCGGGCAGTTGCAGGCGGATCAGCTCGGGCAGTTTTTCCTGGGAGGCCACCTTGGCCTGCTGCAGGAACAGGTGGCGCATCCTTTCCAGCGGCATGCGGGCGTTCACCGCGAGGATGAAGTCGGCGCCGTCCATCAGGCTGTCGTCGTTGACCTGCGCGGTGAGCATGCCGTGCGCCTGCCGCACCAGCGGGAGGGACATGGCGCGGGGTTGCAGCACGGTGCCGAGCAGCCGGCGCAGGGTCTGCTCCAGCATAAGGAAGGTATTTTTCGGGCTGTCGTGCTGGTACGCGGGGAATTCGGGCGCAAGCCGCGACTCGTCGATGCAGGTGGCCAGTTCGCCGCTCGCCTGGCCGCACGCCAGGTAGGCATCCAGCGGCCGTACATCCGGATCCCGGGCCAGATGGCGGAACTGGTGCTGCCAGCGGTTGAGCGCCTGCAGCAGGCTGAAGTCAGTGAAGTCCGCGACGCCCGACTGCCCTGGCGAACCGATGCGCTGGGCGATGCTCTTGGCCCGCTCGTGCATCAGCGAGGAAATTTCCTCCATGAAGTGCGCCAGCGGGCGAATGGCGTGGAGGTGCAGGCCGGTAATGTAGAAGCCGGTATCCATCAGCAGGCTGCCATCCGGCTGCAGATCGAGGATGCGCCCCAGCGCCAGTTTGGTGAAGGCGCTGCGGTCATCGCGTTCCAGGGCCAGTTGCAGATTCGGCACGGCCAGGTCCAGCGGCGTGTGGTCGCCCTGGTGGCTATGGGTATCGCGGACCTCCTCCGAGCGCAGCAGATAACGGGCGTCACCCTGGCTGTCCGGCCAGCGCACCTGCCCGGTGCCGTCAGAGCGCAATGGCAAGGTGAGGTACACGACCTGGTTGGCCGCGCTGGCATCGGGAATGGCCAGCGGATCCGGTGGCGGCTGGTCATGGGGAATATCGAACGGCGTACCGTCCGGCATGATGCCGCGGGCACGAACGATGGCGATCTTGCCGAAGGCGAGGAACTCCTGGTTCAGCTCCAGCTCGCTGAAGCCAAACCCGTAGCGGCTGCTACTGCGGGCGTTGATGCAGTGCTCCAGGTAACGGGTGGCCTGCTGGAAGTGCTGGGGTTTGACGAAGAGGCCTTCGCCCCAGACGACGGGATTACGGGTGGTCATCGGTAGGATCTCGCAGGGTTGCGGACGCCGGCAGGGTCGGGTGCGGGTCGGTAGCTTTCATCGGTGATCGCGACGCGGCTGCCCTGCAGCATCACCATGAGCGGGTACTTGCGGCCCCGCGATTCGATGCGGAACACGTCGTGCCAGCGTTCGGCATTGGGATCGTGGAAATCGGCGACCACCGCGATGTAGCGGGTGTCTTCATCGACATCGGCGAACTCGACGAACTTGAACTGGCCGGGCACGAGGATGTAGTCGTCGGCGGCCAGCAGCGTGCTGCCCAAGGCCTTCTCCGGTGCGCTGCGCAGCCGTTCGGGATCGGCGTTCTCGAGCATGGAGTCGTCCTTCAACTGCAACACGCGGAAGCCGACCGGGGTGGCGTTGCCCGGCATCGCCCGCGCCTCGGCAGCCCGGGCCAACGCCGGGCCATGGCCGTACTGACCAAGATCGAGGTCGGCCCGGGATTGCTCTTCACGGGAAGGCAACGCTTGTCCCTTGTGCAGCAACCAGTTCGCGGGCTGTGGCCAGCGTGATGCGCTACTGTCGGTGAACAGCGTCTCGGGCTGCGACTTGCCGAGGGTCATCGGCGGTGCGTGCTCATCGACGACCAGCCCCGGAATGGCCAGGCGCTGGCGCACGGCAAGTGCGCCGGCGACGTTGTTTCGTTGGTTTTCGAAATGTTCCGTCAAGGCACGCAGATGCCCGATCAGTTCGTCCTGGCTGGCGCTGCGCAGATTGACCGCAAATGGCCCCAGTCCTTCCATGTCCAGTGGCGCGGCCAGGGCCTCGTCACCGGCAGCGAACGACGCCAGGCTGAGCGGATTGGGATTGACGTCCGGGCTGGCGTACAGGCTCAGGGCAACCTGCGAGAGTTGCTCATGAGCTGTCCCGACCTGGATGGATGGGTTCATCAGCACCTGGCCGCTCTTGCTCAGCACGTTGCCCACCGTGCTGCAGCCGCCAAGCGTGCTTGCGGCCAGCAGGAGCGTGATGACCTGCCTCATCATGCCTCCGCGCGCAAAGCCTGGTCGAAGGCTTGCTCGAAGACTTCCCAGAATAGCTTGTCGAAACCTTGCTGCCGGCCGGACTTCAGTTCCTCGTAATAGTGGCCATACATGTGCCAGGCCCAGTCAGCCGTCGCCGCCTGTCCGCCTCGCGCCGGGCGATAGCGCTGGAACCGCTGCTCCAGTTGCTCGGGCGAAAACGCCTGCAGCAACGCGGCCAGTCCCGCGCTGATGGCCTGGTGCATGGCGATCTGCTGGCGGCGGATCTGCTCCAGCGACTCTTCCACCGCAGCCGAAGGCGACAGGTGGACAACGCTGCGCTCGGCAGCGAACAGTGCCCGCACGGTTTCCGGGTAGCCTTGCCCGAGGCGCAACGGATTGTCCTCGATGGGCTGCAGCGTGCGTCCGGCCAGGGAAATGCGCTGCCGGTCATCGGCAGCGGGAACATTCAGCGCAGCAAGGCCACGAATCAGGGCCCCGATCGTGCGCCCCGCCTCGTTGAGCAGTGCATAGGCATCGAGCTCGTCCACCGTTCCGACGGTTGCGCCGATACCGTCCAGCAACGGCTCGACCAGTCCTGCGGGCTGTGCCTGGCCGGAGAACTGGCGTTGAATCCAGTCCTGGGCGGCGGGGTGCTGGCTATCCTGCTGCGACATGAAGATTTCTCCTGGGGCGTGCATGGGGTTGCCGTAGACGGCTTCGGACCGGGTCGTGGCGACGTCGGCCTGGGCGGCCATCGGCGTATGCCCGTAGTGATGTGAATCGAGGCTGTCCGGCGGGCCGCCACTGGCGACGTCGAGCGCCTTGAGGGGGTCGAGCAGGCCGTCAGGTCCAGGACGCTCGCCGAGTGCCTGGAACCCGGCCTGGCCTGCTGGCTGATTCGGTTCGCCGTCGAATTCCTGCGGCGCGGCTTCCGGAAGCGCGGTCATGAACTCGCCGGACACCTGGCCCAGGGCGGCACCATGGCTGTCGGGATCGTCCGCCTCGCAGAGGTCACTCCCCAGGTGCACGGAGATCTGGTACGGGCCGATATGCAGCGTGTCGCCATCGCTCAATTTGCCGCCGATGCCGGTGCCGAGCGGTTGCGTCTGGTCGTTGACGCGAGTCTCGCCACAGCGATCGATGACCATGAACCCACCGTCCCGATAGCGGACCTCGCAGTGTCGCGGCTTGACCGCGGCGTGGCGGTCAGACAGCGTCCAACTGGCATGCTGCGATCCGATGCTGCCGCCCTTGGCGTCGAACAGGTGCCGGGGAGTGCTGCCCTGCTGGAGCACCTGGGGGTTGTCCACTACCAGCAACAGGCGCCGATTGGCGTTATCCAGAGTCATGTGCGTACCGTGAGTCGAACGGGAGGAGGCGTGCGCCGTTGCGGCTGTTCGAGGAAACTGGTCCAGCCGATCTGGCAACCGCTGTCGCGCCCAAGGTTGAAGGCGGGAACTTCGTTGGCGCGCAGCCGCAACTCGAGGTCGCAGGGGGTCTGGTCGCGCAGCAGGTAAGCAATCAGCATCCGCAGCCGTTCGAAGTTCTCGCCCTTGGGCAGGAACTCGCGAAAGCGCGCCTGCGACAGGTCGGAAATGACCAGGGTGAACTTGCAGTGCCGCGTGCGGACCCTGGCGCCGAGGCGGAAGCTTTCGCCCAGGCAGCCGTTGCGCCGCCCGAGCCGGGTACGGGCGGACGCTTCGATATCGGTGTCGCGCAGCTCGAAATCGCGAAGGCTGACGTCCTGCAGATCGAAGCAATGGGCGACAAGCCCGGCGACCATGTCCGGTGAACGGCTGCGGTGCACCACGGCACCTGCGAAGCTGAGCAGGCGGCTCCAGGCAATCGGGGTGACGCCACGAATGGCGTTGTCCTTGAGCCCGACCAGGGCGAAGAGGCGCTGCGAAAGCCGGTCGCTCGCCCCCGGACGGAAGCGGATGTAATGCCGGTACTTGCGCCAGGCCTGATGCAGCAGGGTAAGCAGGCGGTGGTTGAAGAAGTCGAAGAACGCCGGACGGATTCCTTCACCCTGCCCGGCCTCGTAGGCCAGGCGTTCGAGGTAATACGACGGCAACGGTGAATCGGGTCCGTGCATGCCGAGGAAGGTTGCCTGCACGAGGTACTGGTGCGGCAGTGCATCATCGAGACGCCGGGCCAGGGCAACGTCCGAGGCGGGAAACCCGACACCGGCGAAATTGCTCAGGCAAATACGCTGGCGCTCGGCGGCGTAGGCATCGGCAGATTCCAGGTCGTCATCATGCAGCCCATGCAGGCGCTCGAGCAGACAGAAGAAGTCGTACTCTCGGGCGGCACCGAGCAGGTTCCCGCTCAGATCAGGGGCTGCGTGCCGCTGCGCATCGGCCATGCGTAATGCTCCTGATTCTTGAGATTGATGGCTTCCAGCACGTGGAAGGAGGAAATGCTGGCGTACACGGAGAGGAAATGGCTCAACACCGTGCCGAAGAGGTACAGGTCGCCTTCGCAGGAGAATCCGTCCTGGTCGAGCTTGACCAGGGTGCTCAAGCCACGGATGGGCAGAGCCTTGAACATCCGGTCGATCGGCGCGGTTTGCACGTCCTGCAGGGCGCCGAGGCGCATCTGCGTGGCGCGGGACCGCTGCAGGTCGTGGTGGGCGGCGAAGTCATAGGCGCGGATGACGGCCTTCAAGGGTTCGGCCGAAAGCAACGACAGGTAGGTGGGTGACAGGTTGGAGATCAAAGTCCACAGCAGGTCGCCATCCAGCACTGGCCGGTACGACGGGGTCGGCGCGGTCAGGTTGCGGCATTCGACGAAGGTCGGCATGTCTGCGGTGCGTACGCAGATGTCGCCCACGGCCAAGGCCTGCGGCAGGTCGCGGTTGCTGCAGGTCAGCGAGAAGGAAACGGTTTCATTCCGCCCGATGTAGTGCTGTTCATCGCCGCGCACGAATGAAACCCGGTGCTCGACACCGGCGTCCAACAGCGATTGGGCGATGCGGGTGCGGTAGTAGAGAACGGTTTGCCCTCGCTCGAAGTCGATCTGGTGGCGTAACGACTCGAACGGCTGGTAGGTCCGCAGCCAGGTGCCAGGTTGATCGGAGGCCTCGCATTTCCAGCCGTCGACACGGTCGATGCTGAATATCTCGTAGGCATCGGGGCGCTGGCTCGCCGGGCGCACACGATGATCGAGGGTCTTGCCGGTCAGCCTGACCGGTTCGGCATCCTGCTCGAAAAGATTGACGGCAGGCGCGCAGTACAAGGCCATGTCCCCGGTCCGAATGCGGATGTCGTTGGGCATGGGCCGGGTGAAGCGGAACTCCAGGCGGATGCGCTGCGTGCTGCTGCCAGGCCACAGGGCACGCAGGCCGGTGAGCCCGAAGAAGAAGTAGCGTCGGGGAAAGAGGAAGTACTCCTGCAGGATGCGGTAGCCATCCAGGGCGTTCTTCGGATAGGGCAGCAAGGCTTCGTCCGGGCTGAACCCGGGAAACACAACCTGCCCGGCAGGAATGTGCCGGACCAGGCCATCGCACTCCATGCGGACCTGGTCCAGGTAGCAGGACAGCCACAGGTACAGCGTCCTGGCGCAGTAGTCGCTGCCGCTCAGGTAGAAATCCAGACGGTCGCAGTCGTAGGTATCCGGCGGGTTCTGGCTCAGGGTAGCGAGGTCCACGCGCACCGTCGATTTCTCCAGCGAATGCACATCGCTGATTTCGCTGATCTGCAGCGGATAGATATCGACGTGCGAGCAGGTGCGGAACTGGCACGCCACGCCATCGACATCGAGCGAGCCGACGCGTGTGCCCCTGGCGATACGCTGGCGCACGGTGACCGACCGATCCACGGGTGGAAACTGCATGATGGTGGCGCTGGGCAGCGGACGCAGGTAGTTCGGCCACAGCAGTTGCAGCAAGGAATGGGTGAGCTCGGGAAAGTCATCCTCGATCTTCAGGCGCAGCCTGGCTGTCAGGAAGGCAAAACCCTCCAGCAGCCGCTCGACATCCGGGTCGGATGCCTCGTCGCCGAGAAACCTCGCCAGTTGCGGGTTCCTGCGCGAAAAGACCCGGCCAAGCCGGCGCAGGTAATCCAGCTCTTCGCGGAACTTGCTCTTCAGTGACATCCCGCCTCCTCGTCTCTTCTCGTCACAACACCTGGATCCTTTGCTGCCGTCGATGCAGCAGCAGGTCGATCTCGACCTGCCCGGAAGCTTCGACGAGCGGTATCTGGCAGTGCAGGCGAAAGCACAGGCCGAGAGGTTGCTCGGCGGCTGCCAGCGGACGAACGTCCAGGACCCGGACGCGAGGCTCGTACAGGGCGATCATTTCGCGGATGTCCTGGCAGATCTGCGCTCTCAGTTCCATCTGGCCGGCGCCGGCATCGTTCATGTCGGGCAACCCGAGGCCGGGGCAGCTTTGCGAGCCACCCCGACGAGCGTTGAGCAAGTGCTCCAGGTTGTTCTTGATGGCCAGCACCTGCCCCGCGACCTGGGCCTGCCGACCGCCCAGGCGACGAGGCGGAAGGTCGGGCTCGAGTCGCTGGAACAGACTTCCCGACGCTGGCCCGGGCGATATGGCCGGGTTCACCGTCATTCCTTGTCGAGCCGACCGACAAGCGACAGCTCGAAGTTGGCGCCCATGTACTTGAAGTGCGGTCGGACCGACAGCGATACCTGGTACCAGCCCGGATTACCCTCGACGTCATGAACCTGGATCTGTGCCGCGCGCAATGGCCGACGGCTGCGTACATCGGACGAGGGGCTTTCCTGGTCGGCGACGTACTGGCGGATCCAGTTGTTGAGCTCCCGCTCAAGGTCCGGACGCTCCTTCCAACTGCCGATCTGCTCGCGCTGGAGCACCTTGAGGTAGTGGGCCAGCCGGTTGATGATCATCATGTAGGGCAGTTGCGTGCCGAGCATGTAGTTCGTCTGCGCGACCTGGCCTTCGGGCGTCCTGGCGAAGAGCTTCGGACGCTGCACCGAATTGGCGGAGAAGAACGCCGCGTTATCGCTGCCCTTGCGCATGGTCAGCGGGATGAAGCCCTCGCTCGACAGTTCGAACTCGCGACGGTCGGAAACCAGCACTTCGGTGGGAATCTTGGCCTGCAACTGGCCGAGCGACTCATACAGGTGAACCGGCAGGTCATCGACGGTGCCACCCGACTGCGGACCGATGATGTTCGGGCACCAGCGATACCTGGCGAAGCTATCGACGATACGACTCGCCAGGGCGAACGATGTGTTGCCCCAGAGATAGTTGTCGTGGTTGCCGTCAATGGTCTCGCGATAGTCGAAACTGCGCGCAGGGTTCTCCAGCGGGTCATAGGGCTCGCGCAAGAGGAAGCGCGGCATGCTCAAGCCCAGGTAGCGGGCATCCTCGGAGTCGCGCAGGCCGCGCCACTTGGTGAAGCGCGGGCCATCGAAGATATCCTTCACTTCCTTCAGGTTGCACAGCTCCTGGAACGACTCCAGGTTGAACATTTCCGGGCCTGCGGCAGCAAGGAACGGCGCATGGGCCATGGCACCGACGGAGGCGACGTAGCCGAGCAGCTTGATATCGGGTGCCGAGGGCCCGAAGGTGTAGTTGCCGACCATGCAGCCTACCGGCATGCCGCCAAACTGGCCGTAGCCGGAGGTGTAGACGTGACGATAGAGACCGCTGCGGGTGATATCACCGGCGCTTTCGAAGTCGTCCAGCAGCTCGGTCCTGGTTACGTGCAGCAGGTCGATCAGGATATTTTCACGAAAGTCGGTGCGGTCGACGAGAAACCTGAGCCCCCGCCAGCTCGACTCCAGGGCCTGGAACCCCGGATGGTGGAGGATGAAGTCCATCTGCTTGCCGATCCGTGTATCGATCTGCGCCAGCATCTGGTCTACCCGTTGCTTGTTGACCGGTTGCTGGCGATCGGGTGACTTGAGCATCTCGGCAATGAAGGCTGCCACACCGCGCTCGGCGACGGCGTAACCCTCCTGGCTGGGTTCGATTCGGGTCTGGGCGAGAATCTGGGCCAGCAGGCCGCTATCTTGGGGGGCGTTCTGTTGTTCTGCCGCGGCGGAGTGCGCGTTTGTCATGTTCATGTCCTTTGAAACCTGAATGGATGGATGTCTCGACTGCCGGCAGGCTCAGCCCTGGCTCTCGCCCAGCACGGTTTCCAACTCCCTGGCGAGCTGACCGCGCGCCGCTTCGTCGCCGAGCATGGCCTGCAACTGCTTGCGAAACGCCGGGACATTGCCCAGCGGCCCTTTCAGGGCGACCAGTGCCTCGCGCAGTTCGAGCAGCTTGTTGAGTTCGGGAATCTGGCGGGCGATGGCATCGGGACTGAAGTCGTCGATGGAGCGGAACTTGAGATCGATATCCAGCGTGTCATCCGGGTTCTCCGAGAGAACGCTGGTGATGCTGTCCTTCAGGCCGATGCCTTGCTCGGCCATGACAGCGTTGAAACTGTCCTTGTCGATCCGCACCGATGTCCTGTCTTCCAGCGCGACGTCCTCCTCACGCCCGGTGAAGTCCCCGGTCACCAGCAGGCGCAGGGGAAGTTCAACTTCTTCCTGCTCGCCATTTGTGGCAGGGACGTAAGTGATATTGATGCGTTCCTTCGGGGCGACCGAGCCTTTCCTGTTTGCCATTAACCACTTCTCCGGAAGTTGTGTTTATTAGTTGGAGTACGTCGCAGCATCAACTCGCAGGCGCAATGAAGCCCGGTTCCTGGCGACTCATTCGATTACGCGGAATCCCTTATATAAAAAGGAGTCCGCGCCGTTCTTGTCTTGGACTTTCACCGAGAAAACACCGGCACGTCGGTGCATTGACGCATGAACTCCGCCAAGACTAGAACAGCGTGGACCAGCAGAAAAATAGGAAATTTCCCAATCAGATGAAGGAAGTGTCTTGAGGTACTTTGTTTTTTTGACCTGAGGGAAATTTCCAAAAAAAAATCGGAATATTCCTATATACCGTAATTTAATTTTGGTGCTTTCTTTCCAGTCAGTCATCACTCCGAAAACTGCTGCGCCACACTCCAACTAAAACAGGCGTTCCGCGCGATATCCGACAGTCTTCCGAAAGTGGGCTGCGGCGCAACAAGGAAGTAATTCCTTCTACTCAAAGGTGAATTCCAACAATGATCACGGTCGACCCGGCTGCACTGATAGAACGCCTCAACCCCTTTTGCCGGCAGGCGCTGGAGGAAGCAGCAAACCTGTGCATCGCCCAGGGAGGCGCAGAGGTGACCGTGGTGCATGTGCTGACGGCACTGCTTGGGCAGCCTGCCGGTGACGTACGCATCAGCCTCGCCAACGCCGGCCTCGCCGTGGAGGCCGTGCAGCACGCCGTGGCCAGTGGCTTCGAGGAGCGTCATTCGGGCCGCAGCCAGTATCCATCCTTCTCGCCCCTGCTGATCGAGGTGCTGCAGGAAGCCTGGCTGCTCGGTTCGGTGGAGCTGGGGCAGCCACACATCCGCAGTGGCGCGGTCTTTCTTGCGATCTTGCTTAACCCGTCCCGTTACCTGCCCCTGGCAGCGGTGCACCTGCTCGACAAGGTCAGTCGCGAGGGGTTGCGCAAGGGCTTCGGCGCCCTGCTGGCGGCTTCGGCGGAGGCTCCGGAGCCAGCCGCTGCGGCCAGCCCCCCGAGCAGCCCCGCCGAGTGCAGTGCACTGGCCAGGTTCGGCCACGATTTTACCGCCCAGGCCCGCGAGGGCCGGATTGATCCGGTGCTGTGTCGCGACGGGGAGACCGACCTGATGGTCGATATCCTTTCCCGCAGGCGCAAGAACAACCCCATCGTGGTGGGCGATGCCGGCGTCGGCAAAAGTGCGGTGGTCGAAGGGCTCGCCCTGCGCATCGTGCAAGGCCGCGTGCCCGAGCCACTGCGCCGTGTCGAGCTGTGGGGCCTCGACCTTGGCGCCCTGCAGGCAGGCGCCTCGGTGAAGGGCGAGTTCGAAAAACGCCTGAAAGCCGTCATCGACGAAATCAAGGATGCCACCCGCCCGATCATCCTGTTCATCGACGAAGCCCACACCCTGATCGGTGCAGGCAACAGCGCCGGCGGCAGCGACGCGGCCAACCTGTTGAAACCGGCGCTGGCCCGGGGCCAGTTGCGCACCATCGCAGCAACGACCTGGTCGGAATACAAGAAATACTTCGAAAAGGATCCGGCACTGGCCCGGCGTTTCCAACTGGTCAAGCTGGAAGAGCCCACGCCTGAACAGGCGGTGAAAATCCTGCGGGGCCTGCGTCCGGTCCATGAAGCTGCGCACCAGGTGCTTATCGGTGACGACGCGCTGCAGGCCGCCGCCGCCCTGTCGCACCGCTATCTGCCGGGGCGACAGCTACCGGACAAGGCCATCGACGTGCTCGATACCGCCTGCGCCCGGGTGGCCTCTACCCTCGCCGAGCCACCCCGACGGCTCGCCACGTTGGAAAACGAACTCCGGCAGATCGATGCCGAATACACCCAGCTCGTACGTGACCGACGGGCTGGCCTGCCAGTGGTCGCGCAGCGCCTGGAGGCCCTTGCCCAGGCGCGTGGGGATATCGAGCGGGACGCCGCGCAATTACAACTGGCGTGGACACGACAGAAAGCTCTGGTAGACGAAATCCTCGCCCTGAGGGCTGGCAGCGAGGACGAAGAAATACCCGGGACACTGGCCCGGAAGGTCGAACAGTTGAACGAACTGCAGCGCCCGGAAGCCCTGGTACACGCCGATGTCGGCGCCGAACAGATCGCCGGGGTGATAGCCGACTGGACCGGCATCCCCGCCACCACCCTTGGCAGCGACCAGCTGACGCGCCTGGAGAACCTGCCGGTCAACCTGCGCGAGCGCGTAAAGGGCCAGGCTCCTGCCCTGGACATCCTCTACCGGCACCTGCTCACCGCAATGGCCGACCTGCGCCGACCGGGCACGCCCATGGGCGCCTTCCTGCTGGTCGGGCCCAGTGGCGTGGGCAAGACGGAGACGGCCTTGGCAGTGGCGAACTCACTCTTTGGCGGGGAGCAGTTCCTGACCACCATCAACATGTCCGAGTATCAGGAGAAGTTCACCGTCTCCCGCTTGCTGGGTGCTCCGCCCGGCTATATCGGCTATGGCGAAGGCGGTGTGCTCACCGAAGCCATCCGCAGGCAGCCCTGGTCGGTGGTCCTGCTCGATGAAGTGGAGAAAGCCCACCCGGAGGTGCTTGACCTGTTCTACCAGGCGTTCGACAAGGGCGAGCTGAGCGACGGCGAAGGCCGGCGTATCGACTGCCGCAACATCCTGTTCCTGCTCACCTCCAACCTCGGCTTCGACCAGGACGATGACCCGCTGCACGACCTCGACGGCGAAATCCTGCGCCAGCGGCTCGCTGCCTTTTTCAAACCGGCACTGCTGGCGCGGATGCAGATCGTTCCCTACCGCTATCTGGACGACGATGTGCTCGACGACATCATCGAAAACCGTCTGCTGCGGTTACAAGAGCAACTCGATCAGCGTCACCAGGCCACGCTGACCATCACCTCTACCGCACGCAACGAACTGCGGGCACGTTGTGCACGACACCGCAACGGAGCCCGCATGCTCGATGCCATCATCGATGGCGAACTGCTCCCGCCGCTTTCGCTGTCGGTCCTGCAACGACTGTCTCGCGGCATCAGGTTCCAGCGTGCGGAACTGCACTGGAACAACGGCGCCTTCGCGGCAACATTGGCCTGAGCCGGGAGGACGCCGCTGCATGACACTGATACGCCTTGCCTTGCTGACAACAATACTTCTTGCAGGTTGCGATAGTGGAGCGCGCGCCACCGCCGCGCCCCCTGAATGCATACGCATCGTTTCCGCCCTGGAGCGTCTTGCCTGCTTCGATGCGGCGGCCGGGACACCGCCAACGCCTGCGCCTGAGACCCCTGTCGCGACCAAAGCCACGCCCAAGGTGCCCGGCATCAGGCTGCTGGTCGATGCCAACGAGGCTGGCCGGCTCGCCGAGGAGACCCTGTCGAGGATCACCCGCAGCCCGGATGTGCTGCCAGGACAGGACAAAGTGGTGATCTCCGCACCCTCGCCGGCGGGCGACCAACCCGGCACCTGGCTGGCGATCAGTTGCCTGTCGAACATCTCCCGCCTGCAGCTGCTGAGTGTCGAACCCTTGCCGGTGAATCACATCGGTATCCGCCTCCTGCTGGACGGCCGACCGCTGACGCCAACCCGCACCTGGCAAGTGCTGGACGACGGCACGGTGGTCGACGCCGGCCGTGGCCTGGTGGCCATCGAGCAGTTGCGCCAGCTGACCCGTCCTGGCGAGTGGCTGCAGGTCGAGAGCAACCACGCTCCGCTGCATGGCATCAGGTTCGATGCCAGGGCGCTGGCCGAACAGATGTCCTGGCAACGGGAGGCATGTCACTGGTGAAGCAACTTCCACCACTGGACCTGAAGGCATTGCTGGCCGCACTGGATGAGCGCCAGCCCGCAGGAACGTTCGATGCAGAGAACCCGTTGTTCCAGGATATCGACCAGGAAATGGTCAAGCTTGGCGGCCTGCAGGAACGGACCATCGACTGGGAATTCGTCGACCAGGGTGCCCGTCGATACCTGACCGACCACTGCAAGCACTTCCGTATCGCAGGCCACCTGATCACGGCACACCTGCGAACGAACAGTTGGCGCGGCTGGGCAGAAGCCACCAGCGTACTGGCGGCAATGGTCGAGAAATACTGGGAGGCCGGGCACCCCAAGCCCGGTCCTACGGGGTATGCCGGCAAACGCCGGCTGGTCGGGCAGTATCTGGAACGACTGGGCGACGCCCTGCCCCATCTCGACCGCAAGGGCTATGACGAAGATTTCCGCAAATCCGCCCAGCATGCCCTCGACAGCCTCCAGGCCAGTGCGCCCCTGTCGGGGCTGGATGTTCCGCAATTGAGCCGGCTGGAAAGCACGCTGCGACGTTACGCCGAGTCCACCCGCGCACCCGAGCAGGCAAAACAGCCGCAGCCGGCAAGCGTCGAGCCGCTGGCCGACGCGTTCTTCGCGCCGGTTTTAGCCAGCCCGGAAAATGAGCGGGAGTATCGCCGTTCGCTGCTCTCGGCTGCCGAGGCCATCAATCTCAAGGACGCCTTCGACCCCACCGGCTACCTGCTGCGTCGCTTCGCCCTGTGGGCACACCTGACCCAGGCGCCCTACGCCCACAACGATAACCGCACCGCGTTGATGGCCACGCCCCTGGAGATCACGGACACCTACGAAAAAGCCCTGGCGAACAACAGTATCGATCCGCCGCTGCTGCAGCGGATCGAACGCAGTGTGGCGGCGTCCCCGTACTGGCTGCGTGGCAGCTTCCTGTCGGCCAGCGTGGCACGCAAGCTCGACATGCCACGGGTCGCCGAGGCCATACGCCAGGCCTGCGAGCGCCTGGTAACCCGCCTCCCCGCCTTGACCTCGCTGGCATTCGTCGATGGTCGCGCGTTGCTCGATGACGACACCCAGGCCTGGCTGAGCGGCTCCGCAGAGAACGTTGGAGCCAGCTTCGACCCGGAGTATCCAGCGCTACGCGACGAACTGGCCACGCTGCTCGACAGCGCAGGCGTGGAACCGATGTTGCGCAGCCTGGAATCGCTCCAGCAGCAAAAGTCCGAACCACGCCATGCCTGCCATCTCATGACCATCGCCGCCCAACTGCTCGCCTCCCGCGGGCTGAACTGGCTCGCAGAGGGCCTGTATGCCCGGGCCCGCTGCGTCATGGACAGCACCAGCATCCGCGCCTGGGAACCGCAACTCCACGCGTTGCTGGTACGCCACACGCCGGCTGGCGAAGAACAGAAGCATTGAACAGGAGCATCGCCATGGAGAACATCTGGTCCAACCTGCAACGATATGGCCGGCCCGCCCTGCGCTGGCTCAAGCCCGGCATGCCATTCATGTTGCCGGGCGTGCTGATCCTGGCCGTGATTGCCATCTGGTGGCTCGGCCCCCACTGGACCTTCGCCGATCGCCAGCCGCTCGCCAGCCTGACCGCACGCGTCCTGCTCACGATCATGCTGCTGGTCATGCCCTTGTTGGGCTGGGCGCTTCACCTGCGTCGACGCACCCGGCTACTGGAGGCAGAACGCGCACGCGCCCGGGAAGTGCAAGACGACCCCTGCCTGCGCTTCATCGAGGCCCAGGAACGCGATCTCGACCGCAACCTGGCACTGCTCCAGGCCAATCTCAGCGGCCGCAACGCCTTGTACCAGATGCCCTGGTACTTGGTGCTGGGGCAGGAAAACTCGGGCAAGACCAGCTTCGTCAACCGCTCCAGCCAGAGCTTCTCGCTGAGCGGAGAAATCAAGGCCAGTGCCTGGCGCCAGCACGACGACCCCGACAGGCTCTACCCGATCGACTGGTGCATCGGCGAGCAGGCGGTACTCATCGACCCTCCCGGCGAGATCATCAGCCAGCGCCGCAGCATCGCGGGCTTGCCGGAAGACCTCCCTGCGCGCCTGTGGAACAGCTTCGTCACCTGGTTGGGCCGCAATCGCAGCCGTCGGCCGCTGAACGGCGTGGTGCTGATGGTCAGCCTGGTGACCCTGCTGAACCAGAAACCCAGTGACCGCAAGGCCCTGGCCGCACTGCTGCGTGCCCGCTTGATCGAACTCAGCCGCGAACTGGGTACGCGCCCGCCGCTCTACGTCGTGCTCAGCAAGTTCGATTTGCTCGAAGGCTTCGAGCCGCTGTTCGCCCGACTGCCCAATTCGGTGCGCGAGGACATCTTCGGTTTTACCTTCACCCTCGACTCGGTACGCGACTACGACGCCTGGCTCGACGAACTGGGCGCGCGCTACGATGCCTTCCTCGATCGCCTGAACGAACAGGTCTTCGATGCCATGGCCCAGGTAAGCGACGTCGCGCAGCGGGAATCCCTGTACTCGCTGGTGCGGCAATTGTCCGGCCTGCGTCCGGTGCTGCTGGACTTTCTCGCGGACGTGATGGGCAGCGACCGCTTCGTCACGCCCTCGCTGCCACGGGGCGTGTTCTTTTCCTCGGTGTTCCAGCAGGGCGTTCTCAACAACGCCTTCGTGTCCTCGGCGGCGCAAAGTTATGGCCTGGCGGAGCCGGCCAACAAGATGCATCCCAGCGGGCGGGCGATGGTCTACTTCGCCCAGCGCCTGTTCCAGAACGTCATCTACCCCGAAGCCGGCCTGGCCGGCGACAATCCTCGGGTCTTGCGGCAGAAGCGACATGCCCTGGCCGTGCACTTTGGCCTGGCATCGCTGGGCAGCCTGCTGATCATCGGCGGCTGGTACCACTACTACAGCGTCAACCGCGACAAGGCAGCGAGCGTCATGGAACGCAGCCGCGCCTTCAGCGCGAGTGCCATCGACGGCACGCTGGACCCCAGCGGCGGCAATCTGCTGCTGCCGCTGGACCAGATCAGCAACGCCGTCGCCGTCTATGGCAACTACCGCAATGCCTGGCCGGTACTGGCCAACATGGGCCTGTATCAAGGCCGGGCAATCGGCCCAAAGGTCGACGAAGCCTACCTGGCTCTGCTATCGCAACGCTTCCTGCCCGCCCTGGCCAGCGGCGTGATGGAATCGCTGGACGGCTCCGACCTGGACGGTGACGCCCAACTGGCGGCCCTGCGGGTCTATCGGATGATCGAAGACCGCCCCAATCGCCGCGCCCCGGTGGTGGAAAACTGGATGGCCGCCTACTGGCAACGAGCCTTCCCTGGTGACGACAGCACCCAACGCGCCTTGATGCGTCATCTGGACTACGCCATGAAGTACGTCGACACCCAGTTGCCGCACTACCAGGAGCGCGTTGCCACGGTGCAGCGTCATCTGCGGCAGATCCCCCTGCCGGAACGGGTGTACATGACCATGCGCCAGGAGGCCGGAGCGTCCCAGCGTTCACCGTTGGACATACGCAATGAAATCGGCCCGGCCTACGACATCGTCTACCAGACCGACGCCGAAGCCAGCGGCCGCATCGATGCCCTGTTGACCGCCAACGGCTACCGCAGCTACTTCGCCAGGCGCAGCGAGGCCCTCACCGAGCTGGCGATGATCGACCAATGGGCAGTGGGCGAGCGCAGCGGAGTCGCCTACTCGGAGGCTGACAAAGCCATCCTCAGCGAGCGCATCCGGGCAATCTACAGTCGCGCCTACGTGGAAACCTGGCAACGCAACCTTGCCCGGCTCGAGGTGCGGGACTTCCAGGATATCGCCGATGCCGTCGGCATACTGGATAGCATCACCGGCCCGGCCGCGCCTTTGCGGCGTCTGCTCGAAACGGTACGGGACAACAGTGACTTCGGCCTCGCAGCCTTGGCCGACGCCAGCTCGGCGCCAATGGCAGACAAACTGGCCGAGCAGCGCGACGATGCCGTGCAGTCGCCACTGATCATGGATGTCGCCCGCGCCTTCGCGCCGCTGAACCAGTTGCTGGAAGCCAGGGGTGAACGGGCACCCTATCTGGAGGAAACGATGCTGGCCATTGGCGGTGTGCAGGACAAGGTGCGCGTCCTGCACGACAGCCCCGAACGCGGCAAGACCGCACTGGCCATGGTGGTGGAGCGCTTCTCGCTGAAGGGCCCCGACCCCATCGCCAATCTGCAGAGGATCGCCGCCGGATTGCCCGAGCCGATCAATCGCCAGGTCGCCAAGCTGGCCGCCGAATCCTCGCGGATCATCCTGGTTGAGGCGCTGCGCGAGCTGGAACGGCGCTGGGACAGCGACGTCCACCGCTTCTATCGCGAGCGCCTGGCCAATCGCTACCCGTTCAACCCATCGAGTCGGGAGGAAGCCTCGCTGGAAGACTTCACGGCATTCTTCGGTCCACAGGGCCGCTTGCAACAGTTCCGCGAGCACTACCTTGACCTGTTCCTCGAAGACAACCTCGAAGCGCTCTACTCCGAGCGTCTCGGCGGCTACCTGGTGCGGGCGGATGTACAGGAACGACTGCAGTCCGCCGAGCGCATCCGCGACGCCTTCTTCAATAGTCGCGGGCTGCTCGGGGTGCAGTTCTACATCGAGCCGCTGGGCCTGGCACCGAACAAACGCAGCAGTTCGTTCAGCGTCGAAGGACAACTGGTCACCTACAACCATGGCCCGACCACCAGCACGGCGCTGATCTGGCCCAATACCCTGGCGCCGAACAACGAAAGCCGCATCACCCTGGTCAACGCCGGCGGCAGCAGCAGCGGCATGGTCCATCGCGGGCCCTGGTCGCTCTATCGGCTGCTGAGCCAGGCGCGGCTCAACGGCACCACCAGCACCAGCGTGGACCTCAGCTTCACCGCGCCGGACGGCGGCATGCGTTACCGCATCAGTACCGAGAAAGCCAACAACCCGTTCACCCAGCCGCTGTTCAAGGGCTTTGCCTTGCCCCGGACACTGTTGCAGGAGGGGGTATAAGGTCGCTCAACCACCACTGACCGCCCGCCGATCCTCCCGCGGACACCGCTGGAACCGCGCCCGGTAACTGCGGGTGAAATACGAAGGTGAGTCGAACCCGCAGGCGATGCTCACCTCCAGCACGCTCATCTCGGTCTGGCGCAGCAGTTGCCGGGCCTTGTCCAGGCGCAGGCGCAAGTAGAAACCGCTGGGCGTGTCGTTGAGGTAGAGGCGGAACAGACGCTCCAGCTGACGGCGGCTGACCTGCACCGATTCGGCCAGATCGAGGGTGTTCAGCGGCGTTTCCGTATTACGCTCCATGGCGCCGATCACCTGCACCAGCTTGCCGTTGCTGATGCCGTAGCGCGAAGCGATCTGCATGCGCTGGTGGTCCTGGCGCGGGCGGATCCGGCCGAGCACGAATTGCTCGGAAACCTGGATCGCCAGCTCGGCGCCGTGGGCCTGGCCGATCAGGTCGAGCATCAGGTCGATGGACGCCGTACCGCCCGCCGAGGTGATGCGGCGCCGGTCCACTTCGAAGAGTTCCTGGGTTGCGTCCAGCCGCGGATAACGCTCCTTGAACGCCTCCAGTGCCTCCCAGTGCAGGGTCACCCGGTGGCCGTCGAGCAGTCCCGCTTCTGCCAGCAGCAGCGTGCCGGTATCGATCCCGCCCAGCACCACCCCTTCGTGATCCAGCTTGCGCAGCCAGTGGGCCAATCCCGGGCTATAGCTGTGCAGCGGCTCGAACCCTGCCACCACCAGCAAGGTCGCGCCCTTGCCCAGCGGCTCCAGCGGGCCGTCGGCGTTGACCGACATGCCATTGCTCGCCTCCACCGCGCCGCCGTCCAGGCTCAGCACCCGCCAGCGGTACAGCCCGGGGCGAAAACGGTTGGCCACGCGCAGCGGTTCCAACGCCGAAATGAAGCCCAGGGCAGAGAAACCGGGTAACAGCAGAAAGTGGAATTCCTGGGGCATGGCGCCGTCTCGCTGAACGGGGAATCAGGGTTAATACTCCGCAGGTCGCCACTGTGCAAGAGCTGGTCGCCAGAGTGCGATTGACCCGGGCCATCCCCACGTAACTTGAGCACCACGGCTCGCAGAAGCCGCCCCCCTCATAACAATTAGAACTGCCGTTGGAGGAGCCACCATGCAATCGATCAGTCGTTCGCTCTTGATGCTTGTCGGTACCGCAGTCCTCAGCACCAACGTAATGGCCGCCGACCCGGCCGCCTGCAAGAACGTGCGCCTGGGCGTCGTCAACTGGACCGACGTGATGGCCACCAGCGCCATGACCCAGGTACTGCTCGACGGCCTCGGCTACCAGACCAAGCAGACCAGCGCCTCGCAGCAAATCATCTTCGCCGGTATCCGCGACCAGCGCCTGGACATGTTCCTCGGCTACTGGAACCCGATCATGACCCAGACCATCACGCCCTTCGTCGACGCCGGCCAGGTCAAGGTGCTCGACGCACCCAGCCTGAACGACGCCCGGGCCACCCTCGCCGTGCCGAAGTACCTGGCCGACAAGGGCCTGAAGACCTTCGCCGATATCCATAAATTCGAGAAGGAACTGGGCGGCAAGATCTATGGCATCGAACCGGGCTCCGGGGCCAATACCCAGATCAAGGCGATGATCGCCAAGAACCAGTTCGGCCTCGGCAAGTTCCAGCTGGTGGAATCCAGCGAGGCCGGCATGCTCGCCGCCGTCGATCGCGCCGTGCGGCGCAAGGAAGCGGTGGTGTTCTTCGGTTGGGCACCGCACCCGATGAACGTGAATATCGATATGGAATACCTCAGCGGCAGCGAAGGCGCCCTCGGCCCGGACGAAGGTCGCGCCACGGTGTGGACGGTGACCGCGCCGGACTATGCCAGCCGTTGCCCGAACGTGAGCCGGCTGCTGACCAACCTGACCTTCAGCGCCGAAGACGAGAGCCGCATGATGCAGCCGCTGCTGGACCACAAGGACGCGCTGGAATCGGCGCGCCAGTGGCTCAAGGATCACCCCGAGGACAAGGCGCGCTGGCTCGAGGGTGTAACCACCCTCGATGGCAAGCCGGCTGAGGAGAACCTCAAGCTTACCGCCAACTGACAGACCGCCATCGCCGGCAACGCCGGCTCCCACAATGGAACTGCGTACACCGTCCCTGTGGGAGCCGGCGTTGCCGGCGATGAGGCCCTCCCAGACACCCGAAAATCCCGCGGCCCAATTGGACCGCGAAGCCCCGACACGCCTGAAGGAAACCGCAATGAACCACGACGTCATCATCACCTGCGCCCTCACCGGCGCCGGCGACACCGCCAGCAAGAGCCACTTCGTCCCGGTCACGCCCAAACAGATCGCCGCTGCCGCCGTGGAAGCGGCCAAGGCCGGCGCCACCGTGGTCCACTGCCATGTCCGCGATCCGCAGACCGGCCGTTTCAGCCGCGATGTCAGCCTGTACCGCGAAGTGATGGAGCGCATCCGCGAGTCCGACACCGACATCATCGTCAACCTCACGGCCGGCATGGGCGGCGACCTGGAAATCGGCCCTGGCGAGATGCCCATGGAGTTCGGTGCCGGCACCGACCTGGTCGGTCCCCTGGAGCGCCTGGCCCATGTCGAGGAACTGCTGCCGGAAATCTGCACGCTGGACTGCGGCACCCTCAACTTCGGCGACGGCAACAGCATCTATGTTTCCACCCCGACCCAACTGCGTGCCGGCGCCAAGCGCATCACCGAGCTGGGCGTGAAGGCCGAGCTGGAAATCTTCGACACCGGCCACCTGTGGTTCGCCAAGCAGATGATCAAGGAAGGCCTGCTCGAAGACCCGCTGTTCCAACTGTGCCTGGGCATCCCGTGGGGCGCTCCGGCGGATACCGCGACCATGAAGGCCATGGTCGACAACCTGCCGCCGAACGTGACCTGGGCCGGCTTCGGCATTGGCCGCATGCAGATGCCGATGGCGGCCCAGGCGGTGCTGCTGGGCGGCAACGTGCGGGTCGGCCTGGAAGACAACCTGTGGCTGGAAAAAGGCGTACTGGCGAGCAACGGCCAGTTGGTGGAACGCGCCGCCGAAATCCTCCATCGCCTCGGCGCCCGGGTCCTGAGCCCCGCCGAAGGCCGCGCCAAAATGAACCTGACCCGTCGCTGATCTTTTCCAGGAGTCCTCCATGAGTTTCATTACCGATATCAAGACCTTCGCCGCCCTGGGCAGCGGTGTGATCGGCAGCGGCTGGGTCGCCCGCGCCCTGGCCAACGGCCTCGACGTAGTGGCCTGGGACCCGGCACCCGGCGCCGAGCAAGCCCTGCGCAAGCGCATCGCTAATGCCTGGCCGGCCCTGGAGAAGCAGGGCCTCAAGCCCGGTGCCTCGCAGTCGCGCCTGCGCTTCGTCGCAACCATCGAGGAATGCGTGCGCGATGCCGATTTCATCCAGGAAAGCGCGCCGGAAAGGCTGGACCTCAAGCTCGACCTGCATGGCAGGATCAGCGCAGCGGCCAAGCCGAATGCGCTGATCGCGTCGAGCACCTCGGGCCTGCTACCGAGCGAGTTCTACGAGTCATCGACACACCCCGAGCGCTGCATTGTCGGCCACCCGTTCAACCCGGTGTACCTGCTGCCGCTGGTGGAGATCGTCGGTGGCCGCAACACCTCACCCCAGGCTATCGAGGCCGCCAAGGAGGTCTACGCGTCGCTGGGCATGCAGCCACTGCATGTGCGCAAGGAAGTTCCCGGTTTCATTGCCGACCGCCTGCTCGAAGCGCTGTGGCGCGAGGCGCTGCACCTGGTCAACGACGGCGTGGCGACCACCGGCGAGATCGACGATGCGATCCGCTTCGGCGCCGGCCTGCGCTGGTCGTTCATGGGCACTTTCCTGACCTACACCCTGGCCGGTGGCGATGCCGGCATGCGCCACTTCATGGCCCAGTTCGGCCCGGCCCTGCAATTGCCCTGGACCTACCTGCCGGCACCGGAGCTGACCGAGGAACTGATCGACGCGGTGGTCGACGGCACCAGCGAACAACGTGGCGAACGCAGCATTGCCTCGCTGGAGCGCTATCGTGATGACTGCCTGCTGGCGGTGCTGGATGCGGTAAAAACCACCAAGGCCCGCCACGGCCTGAACTTCAGCGATTGAACGGAGAACCGCGATGCCTGCGCTGACCACCTACCGGACCCCCGTGCTGCCGGACTGGGTCGATTACAACGGGCATCTGCGCGATGCCTTCTACCTGCTGATCTTCAGCTATGCCACCGATGCGTTCATGGAATGCATCGGACTGGACGGCGACAACCGCGAGGCCACCGGGCATTCGCTGTTTACCCTGGAGTGTCATCTGAATTACCTGCACGAGGTCAAGCTGGGCAAGGAGGTGACGGTGCAGACCCAGGTGATCGGCCATGACCGCAAGCGCGTGCACCTGTATCACAGCCTGCACCGGGAAGGGTTTGCCGAGGCGCTGGCGGCAAGCGAGCAGATGCTGCTGCATGTGGACCTGGCGGGGCCGAAGTCGGCGCCGTTCGAGGCGGCGGTGCTGGAGCGGTTGCAGGGGATCGTGGTGGAACAGGAGGATTTGCCGGTGCCGGCGTTTGTCGGGCGGGTCATACGTTTACCAGCTTGATTGCGGTCAATGTGGGAGCGGGTTCACCCGCGATTGCGGTAGTGAATTCAACACCGTAATCGCGGGTGAACCCGCTCCCACAATTGACCGCGTCGCTTTTTCGATGGACAAAAAACTGCCCCGGCAAGCCGTGACGCAGCCGGGGCAAAGAGCGAGCAACCTACCGTGCCAGAAGGGTGGTGACCAAACCGCCCTCGACCTGTGCATGACTCCAGTGTGCACACTCCCGCTGCCGCCGATTTTGCCGAAAACGACCTGTTCATAGGTAAAGCGGCCATCGCGACAATCTGTCCTTGCCCGCTCTGCCGGGCGCTTCCAGAATCGGACCACGACTTCTAAATGCCACAAGGACAACAGCCATGATGCATGCGGATTTGATTGATCAGGAAGACCTGGTAGGCCACCTGCGCGCCCTGGGCTTCGAGACGCCGTCCGGAGTCAGCGCAGAGCAGGCCTGCGAGCATGCGGTACGCGGCTTGAGCGCACCGCAGGCCAAGGCGTTGAAGGGCATGGTGGAACAGATGTACACCGGCAGCGCGACCATCCTGCCGGCGGTGCGCCAGGCGATCGAAAAGCAGTT
>NZ_JBMAWR010000042.1:0-23540 GCF_048586865.1 Pseudomonas bharatica
TTGCGGTGGTGAGCCCACCACCGCAATCGCGGGTGAACCCGCTCCCACAGGGCCTGCGTTGCCTTCTTAGATGCCTCAATCAATTCAGTTATATAAAAATTCTTAAATAGTATTTTTAAGAATATTCAGCGCCTCATAAGATTGCTCCCACACCAGGCGCAGTCACGTTCCTACATGCTGCTCCCGGGCCACCTCATTTTCAGGAGCACGAGCATGAGCGCATCTCTGCGTAGCGTTGACGGTCAGGACGAAGCCACCATCCTGCGAGAAATCCAGAGCGCCCTGCGCGACCTGCGTTTCGGCGCGGTAGAGATCACCGTGCACAACGCGCAAGTCGTACAGATCGAACGCAAGGAAAAATTCCGCCTGCAAAACTCGGGCAACAAGCCGAGCTGAAGCTCGCGCGCCCTGGTCTACCTAATTAGAAAAAAGCCAATCGGGAGCTTCACCATGTCTATCCGCCGTTATGCCCTGGCCGCGCTGGCCAGTGCTGTTTTTGCCGGTTCCGCCATCGCCAAGGACTACGAACTGCTGAACGTGTCCTACGACCCGACCCGTGAGCTGTACCAGCAGTACAACGCCGAGTTCATCAAGCATTGGCAACAGGCCAACCCAGGCGACAAGGTGAAGATCCAGCAATCCCACGGCGGCTCGGGCAAACAGGCCCGTGCGGTGATCGACGGCCTGCGCGCCGACGTGGTGACCCTGGCCCTGGCCGGCGACATCGATGAAGTGGCCAAGCTTGGCAAGACCCTGCCTGAAAACTGGCAGACCCGCCTGCCGGATGCCAGCACGCCGTACACCTCGACCATCGTGTTCCTGGTGCGCAAGGGCAACCCGAAAGGCATCAAGGACTGGGGCGACCTGATCAAGAAGGACGTCTCGGTCATCACCCCGAACCCGAAAACCTCCGGCGGCGCCCGCTGGAACTTCCTCGCCGCCTGGGCCTACGGCCTGAAGGCCGGCGGCAGCGAAGCCAAGGCCCAGGAATACGTGAAGGAGCTGTTCAAGCACGTTCCGGTCCTGGACACCGGTGCCCGCGGCTCGACCATCACCTTCGTCAACAACGGCCAGGGCGATGTCCTGCTGGCCTGGGAAAACGAAGCCTTCCTGGCGCTGAAGGAAGACGGCGGCAGCGACAAGTTCGAAATCGTCGTGCCATCGCTGTCGATCCTCGCCGAGCCACCGGTGGCCGTGGTCGACAAGAACGCCGAGAAGAAGGGCAACGAGAAGATCGCCGAGGAGTACCTCAAGTACCTGTACAGCCCGGTTGGCCAGAAGATCGCCGCCGACAACTTCTACCGTCCGCGTGACGAGAAAGTGGCCGCGCAGTACGCCAACCAGTTCCCGAAACTTGACCTGGTGACTATCGACAAAGACTTCGGTGGCTGGAAGACTGCCCAACCCAAGTTCTTCAACGATGGCGGCGTGTTCGACCAGATCTATTCTGCACAGTGACCCTGGGACCGCTTCGCGGTCCATCGCAGGCAAGCCAGCTCCTACAGGGTTCACCACGACCCTGCAGGCGCTGGCTTTCCTGCATGGGCTGCAGGGCAGCCCCCGAATGCGCAGTGTGAAAACCAGCTAGACCAAGGACCTTTATGTCTCGTCGTATATCCCCCGTCATACCCGGCTTCGGGCTGACGCTGGGCTACACCTTGGTGTACCTCAGCCTGATAGTGCTCATACCGCTGGGGGCCATGTTCGTCCACGCCTCCCAACTCACCTGGGAACAGTTCTGGAACATCGTCAGCGCGCCGCGAGTCCTCGCTGCACTGAAGCTGAGTTTCGGTACCGCCCTTTTCGCCGCCATCATCAATGGCGTGATCGGCACCCTGCTGGCCTGGGTACTGGTGCGCTACACCTTCCCGGGGCGCAAGATCATCGAGGCGATGATCGACCTGCCGTTCGCCCTGCCCACCGCCGTTGCCGGTATCGCCCTGACCGCCCTGTACGCCCCGTCGGGCTGGGTCGGGCAGTTCGCCACCGACCTTGGCTTCAAGATCGCCTACACCCCGCTGGGCATCACCCTGGCACTGACCTTCGTCACCCTGCCGTTCGTGGTGCGCACGGTGCAGCCGGTGCTGGCGGATATTCCCCGTGAAGTCGAGGAAGCCGCCGCCTGCCTGGGTGCCAAGCCGCTGCAGGTGTTCCGCCATGTGCTGGCTCCGGCGCTGCTGCCGGCCTGGCTCACCGGCTTCGCCCTGGCCTTCGCCCGTGGTGTCGGCGAGTACGGTTCGGTGATCTTCATCGCCGGCAACATGCCGATGAAGACCGAGATCCTGCCGCTGCTGATCATGGTCAAGCTCGACCAGTACGACTACACCGGCGCGACCTCCATCGGCGTGCTGATGCTGGTGGTTTCCTTCATCCTGCTGCTGCTGATCAACCTGCTGCAGCGGCGTATCGAAACCCCTTGAAGGAGGCCTGAGCATGTCTGCATCCGCAATTGGCGCGGCCGCTTCGGCCAACGCCGCCCGCCGTGGCAGCGCTACCGCCCGGCGCATCCTGATCGGCCTTGGCTGGCTGATCTTCGCCCTGTTCCTGCTGCTGCCGCTGGTGATCGTGGTGTCCCAAGGCCTGAAGATGGGCGTGGGTACCTTCTTCGAAGCCATCTTCGAAGCCGATGCCCTGTCCGCCCTCAAGCTGACCTTGATCGCCGTGGCCGTCTCGGTGCCGCTGAACCTGGTGTTCGGTGTCAGCGCGGCCTGGTGCGTGAGCAAGTACAACTTCCGTGGCAAGAGTATCCTGGTCACCCTGATCGACCTGCCGTTCTCGGTCTCGCCGGTGATCGCCGGCCTGGTCTACGTGCTGATGTTCGGTGCCCAGGGCCTGTTCGGCCCCTGGCTGCAGGACCACGATATCCAGATCGTCTTCGCCCTGCCGGGCATCGTGCTGGCGACCATTTTCGTCACCGTGCCCTTCGTTGCCCGTGAACTGATCCCGCTGATGCAGGAGCAGGGCACCCAGGAAGAGGAGGCCGCGCGCCTGCTCGGCGCCAACGGCTGGCAGATGTTCTGGCACGTGACCCTGCCGAACATCAAATGGGGCCTGATCTATGGCGTGGTGCTATGTACTGCGCGGGCGATGGGCGAGTTCGGCGCGGTGTCGGTGGTCTCCGGCCACATCCGTGGCGTGACCAACACCCTGCCACTGCATGTCGAGATCCTCTACAACGAATACAACCACGTCGCGGCGTTCAGCGTAGCCAGCCTGCTGCTGATCCTGGCGCTCTTCATCCTGCTGCTCAAGCAGTGGAGCGAGAACCGCATTAACCGTCTGCGCCAAAGTGCGGCGGAGGAATAATTCATGTCGATCGAAGTTCGTAACGTCAGCAAGCGCTTCAACAGCTTCCAGGCCCTGGACAACATCAACCTGGATATCAACAGCGGCGAGCTGGTGGCCCTGCTGGGCCCGTCCGGCTGCGGCAAGACCACCCTGCTGCGCATCATCGCCGGCCTGGAAACCCCGGATAACGGCAACATCGTGTTCCACGGCGAAGACGTGTCCGGCCACGACGTGCGGGATCGCAACGTCGGTTTCGTGTTCCAGCACTACGCGCTGTTCCGCCATATGAGCGTGTTCGACAACGTCGCCTTCGGCCTGCGCATGAAGCCCAAGGGCGAGCGTCCGAGCGAAAGCAGGATCGCCGAGAAGGTCCATGAGCTGCTGAACATGGTGCAATTGGACTGGCTGTCGGATCGTTATCCGGAGCAGTTGTCCGGTGGCCAGCGCCAGCGTATCGCCCTGGCCCGCGCCCTGGCGGTGGAGCCCAAGGTGCTGCTGCTGGACGAGCCGTTCGGCGCCCTGGATGCCAAGGTTCGCAAGGAGCTGCGCCGCTGGCTGGCGCGGTTGCACGAAGACATCAACCTGACCTCCGTGTTCGTCACCCACGACCAGGAGGAAGCCATGGAAGTGGCCGACCGCATCGTGGTGATGAACAAGGGCGTGATCGAGCAGATCGGCTCGCCGGGAGACGTCTACGAAAATCCTTCGAGTGATTTCGTCTACCACTTCCTCGGCGACTCCAACCGCCTGCACCTGAGCGAGAACCAGCACGTGCTGTTCCGCCCGCATGAAGTGTCGCTGTCGCGGCATGAAGTGGAAGGCCATCACGTTGCCGAGGTGCGGGATATCCGGCCGCTGGGTGCGACCACCCGGGTGACCCTGAAGGTGGAAGGGCAAAGCGAGCTGATCGAGGCCGAGGTGGTCAAGGATCACGACAGCCTGGCCGGCCTGGCACGTGGCGAGACCTTGTTCTTCAAGCCGAAGGTCTGGCAGAAGGTCGAGAATATCTGAGGCCTTGAGGGCCTCATCGCGGGTGAACCCGCTCCCACAGGTTACGGAGCCTTTGTGGGAGCGGGTTCACCCGCGATAGGGCCCTTGAACCCACTCAAAATCCATCGAACTGCCCAGCTCCATCCCCTCTCCCGATACCCTCCTGCACCCGTTGACCACGCCCACCCGTGGCGATCGACGCGCTGCGCCCGCGCTTTGATGCGGATTTCCCATGCCTTTGGGGAATATTTTCAATGCAGCAAAGGCATGGCGATTTGCCCGCTTCGCTGCAGCCCTTGATCTACAAGGGTTTCAGGCCTGTGGATAAATTTCATATATCTGAAAATTCTATCCATAACTTTAAAGATTACTTTCAGAGATAAGCGTCTGGCGCGGATCATTCGGCCAAACGAAGGCGAAATCCAACAGCGCCTTCGAAGCATGCACCGAACCCCCAGGAGTTGATCAATGGGTAATGTCCAGACCGCCGCCAGTGCCGCTGATGTGCTGTGGCGCCCGACGCCGGGCGAACTGGTCGACCTCGGCCGGCCGCACCGTTCGCCGCTTGGGCAACAGCGTTTGCAGCGTACGCCGCGCAGTGCTCTGAACCGTCGCGAGAAAGTCCTGCTGGGAGTGTTCGCCCTGGTCCTGCATGGCGCTGCCGCGTACTGGGTCAGCCAGGCGCCGACGCCGGTGTTGCCGGTAGTGCCGCCGGAAATTCCACCGATGACCATCGAATTCTCCCAGCCGGCGCCGCCGGTGGTAGAGCCGCCACCACCGGTGGTAGAGCCGCCGCCGCCGGTGGTGGAACCACCGCCACCGGTCGAGGACGAGCTGGCCGTGAAGCCGCCACCGCCCAAGCCGGTGCCCAAGCCCAAACCCAAGCCGGTACCGAAGCCGACGCCCAAGCCCGCACCGAAACCGGTGGAGCAGCCGCCAGCGCCGACCCCGCCGACGCCAGCCCCACCCGCGCCGCCGGCTCCGCCAGCGCCCGCCCCGGTGACCCCGGCTTCGGCCAACGCGGCGTACCTGAAGAACCCGGCGCCGGAATACCCGTCGCTGGCCCAGCGTCGCGGCTGGGAAGGCACGGTGCTGTTGCGGGTCAAGGTGCTCGCCACCGGCAAGCCCGGCGAGATCCAGATCCAGAAGAGCAGTGGTCGCCAGCAACTCGATGACGCCGCGCTGGCCGCGGTGAAGCGTTGGAGTTTCGTACCGGCCAAGCAGGGCGATGTACCCCAGGAAGGCTGGGTGAGCGTGCCCATCGATTTCAAGATTCGCTAACCCAAATTCGCGCAACGACAGAGAGAACACATCATGAGCTTATTGGCCTCCCCCCTTGAATCCATCGAAAGCGCGGTGATCTGGCTGCTGGTCGGCTTCTCCGTGGTCACCTGGGGCCTGGCCCTGGTCAAGACCGTGCAATTCGTCCGCCTGAAGAACCAGGACAAGCGGTTCCACAAGCAATTCTGGGCCGCTTCCAGTCTCGACTCGGCGGCCGACCTGGCCCACACCCAGCCAGGCTCCGCTGCCCGCGTCGCCCAGGCCGGCTATGCCGCGATCGCCGTTGGCGAGCCTGGCCAGGCCACCGACCTGAGCCACTCGATCAATCACCAGGACCGTCTCGAACGCGCCCTGCGCCAGCAGATCGTCCGTGAGCGCCGCTCGCTGGAAACCGGCCTCGCCGTCGTCGCCAGTATCGGCAGCACCTCGCCCTTCATCGGCCTGTTCGGTACGGTCTGGGGCATCATGGAAGCGCTCAAGGGCATCAGCGCGGCAGGCTCGGCGAGCCTGGAAACCGTGGCCGGCCCTATCGGTGCGGCGCTGGTCGCCACCGGCGTGGGTATTGCCGTCGCGGTTCCTGCGGTACTGGTTTACAACTACTTCCTGCGCCGCCTGAAACTGACCGCGGCCGACCTCGACGACTTCGCCCACGACTTCTACAGCCTCGCGCAGAAGAGTGCCTTCCGCGTCATTGCCCACCCTACGCTGCTCAAGGCCGGTAACGCCGCGGGCCAGCCTGTGAAAGAGGCGGTGTGACATGGCCTTCTCGACCCAGGACAGCGACGAGGTTCTCAGCGAGATCAACGTAACGCCGCTGGTGGATGTGATGCTGGTGCTGCTGGTGGTGTTCATCGTCACCGCGCCGCTGCTGACCAACGCCATCCCGATCAACCTACCCAAGACCGAGGCCGTGGCCCCGGTGGAGCAAAAGGATCCGTTGGTGGTCAGCATCGACGGGGCAGGGAAGCTGTTCATCAACAAGGATGAAATCCAGCCGGACTTGCTGGAAACCAACCTGCAGGCGGCGAAAGCCAAGGACCCCGAGGTACGGGTGCAACTGCAGGCGGACGATGGAGTGAACTACGGGGAAGTGGCGCGTGCCATGGCCTCGATCGAACGCGCGGGGATTACCAAGCTCTCGGTGATCACCGCCCGCTGAGCAGCACGCAACTCAGGCAAACTTGAGACCAGTCCTGTGGCAGGGGCTGGTCTTTTTTTGTTCTTGTTTCAGGCGGGTTCTATCGGCATTACGTGCTCGAGGTAGGAGCTGGCTTGCCTGCGAAGGACCGCACAGCGGTCCCAAAACCATCCAGCACTAACCTTAGCCAAGTGACATGTCAGACTCACAGCGCCTGCCTGACCCCATTCATCCAGATGCTCGGCGCGGCAGGTTTGGGGACCGCTATGCGGTCCATCGCAGGCAAGCCAGCTCCCACAGAGACCGCATTCCAGACACCTGCAAACATAAAGTTTGTGGAAGATGGAGATCCTAGGACGTAACCTACGAAGTCTGTCGGTCCTGTCTTCCTTGCCCATGGAAACCACTCCTTCTAGTCTTCTGCGGTCGCCGAGCAATTGGTGATTTAGGCGTGGAAACCTAAGCGTTGCGAATGTGAGACCGCTTTTATGGCGGCTGTGCGCGGGAGGCCTTTGGCCTGCCGGGTTTCTCCATTCGCTCGGTTTTCCACCCCGCGTACAGCTGCCACCCCTTCGTGTGGAAACGGCGAGGTGCAGCCCCATAAACCGCAATGGAGTTACTGCAATGAAAAAACTCGTCCCCGACCCACCCCTGTCCCCAACCTGCACCCGCTCCTTCGGCGACTGCGCCTCCACCCATCCCCCTCTATTCTCCGTAAACGCCGGCATCGACCCGCACAGCGCCCTGGTCCACGCCTCGATGTTCCTGCGCTGCGCCTACGAATCCGCCCAGCACTCCCTGGCCCCGGAAGCCAACACCAGCGCTTTCCCCTGGCTGACCATGCACGCCGTGGAAGCCGCGAAGGGCCTGGTCGATGCGCTCCTCGAAGGTCACGAAACCGCTAGCTGGCAACAAACCGGGCGCTGAAATCGGAACGGGACCGCATAGCGGTCCCCATTGAGTTTTGGTTATTAATAAATAGCTTCTTATTCCTTTACGAATATAACCCCAGCACCAATACTTGCCGTCATGCACGCAAACCGCAGCAGGAGGCAATTCCCCATGCGCAACGAGTCGATCCGTTACCTGATTGTGCCGGGCTGGCAGGGTTCGCCAGACGAGCACTGGCAAAGCCATTGGCACAACACGCTGCCCAATAGCGCCCGTGTCGAGCAGGCCGATTGGGTGACGCCCAAGCGCGGGGATTGGGTTGCGGCGCTGGAAGAGGCGATTGCCGCCGATGAGTCGCCGGTGATCCTGATTGCCCATAGCCTGGGCTGCATCACCGTCGCCCACTGGGCCGCCCAGGCCACCCCGGCATTGCGCCGGCGGGTGCGCGGGGCGCTGCTGGTGGCCCCGGCCGATGTGGAGCGGCCAGCCTGCTCGCCCGCGTTGCGCAATTTCGCACCGATTCCCATGGCCCAGTTGCCGTTCCCCAGCCAGGTAGTGACGTCCGACAACGACCCGGCCGTGAGCGCGCCGCGTGCCATGCAACTGGCCCGCGCCTGGGGCGCCGAAGCCGGGGTGCTCGGTGGCGCCGGGCATATCAACGTGAAGTCTGGCCATAACCGCTGGGAGCAGGGCTTCGCTTACCTGTACCGCCTGCAGAACCGAATGGAACAGGGCGCCCTGCGCCGCGCCTGATTCACGTACCGCTTTCCTTACTGCCTTTTATCAACGCCCGGGCCAGGAGCCCGGGCGGGAGCTTTGCCATGAAACTCGAAGACACCTTCGGCCAACCGCTGCTGACCTTCCCCGAACTCGACAAGAGCCCGCTGAGCATCCGCGCCAAGGCCTTGGTGTTCGTCGATCCGCGCTCGCGCCGGCTGCGCGAAGAACTGGAAATCCTCGCGCCGCTGGCCTTGCCCGTGCTGATCCGTGGCGAGAGCGGTACCGGCAAGGAGCTGCTGGCGCGGCAGATCCACCGCGCCAGCGATCGCGGCGGCCTGTTCGTCTCGGTCAACTGCGGGGCGATCAGCCCGACCTACGCCGACGCCGAACTCTTCGGCTACGCCGCCGGCGCCCACAGCGGCAGCGCCAGCAGTCGCGCCGGCTGGTTCGGCTCGGCCAATGGCGGCACCCTGTACCTCGACGAAATCGCCGACCTGCCGCTGCCGATCCAGGTCAAGCTGCTGGCGGCCCTGGAAAACCATGAGGTCTACCGCGTCGGTGCGCAGCAACCGCATCCGGTGGATGTGCGCCTGGTCGCCGCCTCCAGCATCGACCTGGCCGAGGCGGTCGCGGCCGGGCATTTCCATCCGCGGCTCTACGATTACCTTCATGAGGGCCGGCTGGAGCTGCCGGCCCTGCGCGAACGGGTCGGCGATATCCTGCCGCTGGCCGAATACTTCGTTGGCATCTACAGCCCCAAACTCAACCGCCCGGTGCCGTTGCTCAGCGAGGAAGCCCAGCGCGTGCTGGAGCTGCACGACTGGCCGGGCAATACCCGGGAGCTCGAGAACGTTATCCACTTCGCCCTGCTCCAGGGCAGCGGTGACGAGATCCTGCCGGAACATCTGAACCTGCCGACCCCCCTTCACGCCCTGGCCCAGCGCCTGGACCGTCTTGCCGAACTGGCGGACGAACAGGAACGGCAGGCGCTACGCAAACTGTTGGAACAGACCCTGTTGCGTCTCGCGCAAGTCGCAAGCTAGAGCGTTGCAAGCTGCGCATTGCAAAAAGGTATAAGCAGCTAAGCAAAAGATATTGTTCTGGAATAAAAAATCTCGGTATTGTCCGCCTCACGCCGGGCAACACGGGCCCGGCCAACCAACACTGATCGTCGCCCACGAGGCGCGCAATACCAATAAGGACTGCACATGAAGAAGGCTCTGTTGTTCTCTGCCCTGGCCGCTGCGCTGACGGTCGCCGGGTTTGCCCAGGCTGGCGAGAAACTGGTGGTGGCCGCCACCCCGGTTCCCCATGCCGAGATTCTTGAACTGATCAAGCCGACCCTGGCCAAGGAAGGCGTGGACCTGGAAATCAAGGTCTTCACCGACTACGTGCAGCCCAACGTCCAGGTTGACCAGAAGCGTCTGGACGCCAACTACTTCCAGACCCTGCCGTACCTGAAAAACTTCAACGAAGGCAAGGGCACCCACCTGGAAACCGTGATCGGCGTGCATGTCGAGCCGTTCGGTGGCTACTCGAAGAAAGTGAAGAGCCTGTCCGAGCTGAAGGAAGGCGCCACCGTCGCCATCCCGAACGAGGGCAGCAACAGCGGCCGCGCCCTGCTGCTCCTGCAGAAGGCTGGCCTGATCACCCTGAAGGATCCGAAGAACGCCCTGGCCACCCCGAAAGACATCGCCGAGAACCCGAAGAAGCTTAAATTCCGCGAACTGGAATCGGCCATGTTGCCGCGTGTGCTGGACCAGGTCGACCTGGACATGATCAACACCAACTACGCCCTGGAAGCCGGCCTCAACCCGGCGAAAGACGCGCTGGTGATCGAAGGCAGCGACTCGCCTTACGTCAACTTCCTGGTAGCCCGCCCGGACAACAAGGATAGCGACGCCATCCAGAAGCTGGCCAAGGCCCTGACCTCGCCCGAGGTGAAGACTTTCATCGAGAAGAAGTACAGCGGTGCGGTACTGCCGGCATTCTGATTCGCCACAGCACTGTCCGTTACTGAAAGACCGCCGTCGAGGCGGTCTTTCTTGTTCTGCGGCACCTGATAGTTCTGTCAGTTACGGGCTCATGGGTGGGGTTATACAATCCGTGGCATTTCCTGACGGATGCCGGAGAGATAAGCGATGGCCCCCTCAACTGACGCCGCACAACCCTCATGTAGGCAATCTGGGCGCATTGGCTTCAATGGCGAGCTGCTGGAATGCATGACCGGCCACTACCTGCTCGGCAACGGTTATCGCGCCTATAGCCCGGTGCTGATGATCTTCATCCAGCCGGACAGCTGGAGCCCGTTCGGGGCAGGTGGGCTCAATGCCTATGCTTATTGCGAGGGGGATCCGGTCAATGCCGCCGATCCGACTGGCCATATGCCGTTTCGTCTCTTGTTTCCGTCCGCTCGCGTGAGTGGGCCGCCGTCCCCTCCCCGCTATAACATACCGGCCGTTCTCCCTGAACTGTCGGGAAGTGAGGTCGCTGAAATCCTTGCGGGTCTTGCGTCACATCCGGTGCCCGGCTCGTCTGCGGGGAGGGTATCGCCTGAGCCTGTCTGGCCCTCGGCAAGGTTTTCGCCTCCTCCTATCCTGACTGGAACTGCACCTGCGGCCCCTCAACCGAGTTCAGCGTCGCCCACTCCCGCGGGAAGCGCAGGACCATCTGGGGGCGTACGGGCGTCTCATCGTCACGACGTCGATTACCGGCGCCTTGAGCAGGAGATTGAACGCATGGTTCCCGCTTACGACGCAAGGGGTATCATTCGCCTGTCCAAAGAAAAATTCAGCAGAATTCCCGTTTTAAAGGAGCTGCACTGGCAATTGCTGCGGCGCCCGGGCGAGCCTAGGCCCCAGTACGCCACAAGGGAGCTAGCGCCACAAATCAAACAATCTGATCTCTCGGAGCTGGCACATCAAGCCATGCTTAACGGCGCTATTAGAAAAGCGCGATTCTATGCACGTTTGCGAAACAGTTTTAGGGAGCAGAATCGTAGAAGTCGTCGCAACGATTAGGGGCTTCCGTCGAGAAGAGATACAGCAGGGCGGTGCTGCCGGTGCTCTGATACGTTGATCAAGCTGAACCGATGTGGGGCCGCAATGCGGCCCACCTTCTTCCTGTCAGGCCATACCTGATAGTTCTGCCAGTTATGGCCGCAGCCACGCTGTTATATGCTTGGGCCAATCTCCATTCAGGCAATGGATCATGACAATAAAAGGCCAGAACATCCCGCATACGCCAAAAACCGTGCTCGGTTTCAACGGCGAGCTGTTTGAGCCCACGACCGACTACTACCTGCTCGGCAACGGTTATCGCGCCTACAGCCCGTTGCTGATGATCTTTATCCAGCCGGACAGCTGGAGCCCGTTCGGGGCGGGTGGGCTCAATGCCTATGCTTATTGCAAGGGGGATCCGGTCAATGCTGCCGATCCTACCGGCCATATGCCATTCCTGGGCCCGATGCGGTTGAATGGCGGATTCAAGGCGCCGGCTTTCAGCCCTTATGGCAGCCGACCCGGCAGCCCTTTCACTGCGAGTGCACAAGCCTCCCGATACCTCGCGGATTTCATTGGAGAACCCGCGACGATACCGCCCGTGGTCGCGGTGGGGTCGCCGGTAGGTCTTGCTTCGGCTCCCGTTTCGCCTTCTCGTTCCACAGCTCCTTCGCCCCAACCTTCGCATCTGTCCTCTCCATCGAGTCCGGCCTTGGCATCTTCGAACGTACGCAGGAAGCGCTTGGGTACCGCCAGTTACAGGAGACAGATAGAGAAGCACAAAGTCGCGAGGCAGGAGATGAAAGAACACATAGCGAAGGCAATCCCCGACATGATTGATTCAAGAAACGCGGCGGGTATCCAAGACCTTGCTGCTGGCAATTACGAAAGAAGAACAGCGGTTTTGCAGGAGTTGTATGCGAATCTACCGCTTACAGAGGGCGTGCGTAATCGTACACGTCGTGCACATGGGCGGATCACGCTTCAAACATGGCATCTCACATGGCTGGAGAATAATGCACTTAGAAGTGATCAGCGCGATATGGTTTTCTATCGGGCGCTGCGTAACTATTTCTGGCCGGCTTAAACAGATGGAAATTTCTGCCTGCCATGTTTCAGTCGTGCAATGAACAGCACTTCAACGTGAAGTCGACGCGACCTGACACTTCTACCAGTTATGAACGCAGCCACATTGTTATACGCTTGGGCCATTCTCCAGTCAGGTGATGGATCATGACGATGAAAAAACCGGGCACACGGCATCTGCCCAAGGCTTCGCTCGCTTTCAATGGCGAGTTGTTCGAGTCCTGGACCGGTCACTGTCTTTTGGGCAAAGGTTATCGTGCCTACAGCCCGTTGTTGATGATCTTCATCCAGCCGGACAGCTGGAGCCCGTTCGGGGCGGGTGGGCTCAATGCCTACGCTTACTGCGAGGGGGACCCTGTCAATCTTGCCGACCCTAGCGGTCACGTGCCGATCTTGCCGGGTATGTGGCGTCAAAGGACGTATCTACCCGCGCCGACTGTGCATATAGCCCGCCATTCAAGTCCCGGTGTACTTCTCGATCTTTCCAGACGAGCCACTGTCCAGCCCTCGGCGACACAGATCGCATCGCGATCCGACAGGTTGCTGTCTGTACCGGAGCAGCAGGAGCCCTTGAACTTGTCTGCGGGACATGAACCCGGCTCCAATACGGGCGCATTGTCGCCTGGGTTCCCACCTGTCCGCGAGCGTTCTCCAGTGGCTCAACCCCGGCGATCTCCTCGGCTCAGCAAATCCCGGGTGCGCCGTGTAAACCAACTTTCGTTGAAAAATGAGAGGAAGTTGAGGAAAGCGATCGAGCAGAGGGACAACGCGGCGGTTGACGTGATAGTCAAGGAGCGCGGTGGCGTAACATCTTTTCGCAGGATCATGAATGAAATGATGCCAATGCGTGATCAGCGTCCTCATGGGCTGATGCGAGGCGCAGCGTTCCAAAGGGGGGATTACAATATATTACGGGATTACGGGCTGATAGAGCCTCTCTCGAGCCAGGACCCGAACTTGCGCCAGTTTCTCCAGGGTATTTACCCCTACCTGCGCTAGCCGTTCATGCTGCCAAGCGCTTGGACCGTCCAGGTTTACCCGCGATCAAGATAGTGAATTCACCGGACGTATCGCGGGTGAGTCCGGTCTCACTGGGGGGGCGCGGTAAGGGCGCGATTTGAGTGCTATACATATTCGATAACGGTATTTAAAAATTTATTTTTATACCCTTAGAGTCTTTCCTACGGAGGCTACCCGCCTCGCCCCAAGTCAGCAAGCGCCCGTCTACCCCGGGCCGGTCCGGGAAAGACCAGTTCATGACCTTCGATTTCGCGTTCATCCTCAGCACGCTCCCGGCTTTTCTCAAGGCCGTGGGCGTTACCCTGCAGGTGGGCCTGATTGCCATCGCCACCTCGCTGGTGGTGGCGCTGATCAATGCGCCGATCCTGCTTTACCGTATCCCCGTTCTGCACCGCCTGGTCGCCCTCTACGTGGAGCTGGCGCGCAATACACCGCTGTTGATCCAGCTGTTCTTCGTGTATTTCGCCCTGCCCGCCCTGGGCGTGAAGATTTCCGGTTTCGCTGCCGCCATCATCACCATGACCTTCCTCGGCGGCGCCTACCTCACCGAGGTCCTGCGGGCCGGTGTCGAGGCGGTACCGGCAGCGCAACTGGAGTCCGGGCGCTCCATCGGCCTGTCCGAACTGCAGCTGCTGCGCCATGTGATCCTGCCCCAGGCCGGCCTGCTGAGCCTGCCGGCGCTGTTCGCCAACTTCATCTTCCTGCTCAAGGAAACCACCGTGGTTTCGGCGGTGGCGGTGCCGGAGATTCTCTACACCACCAAGAGCTATATCGCCCTGTACTACAAGACCTACGAAATGCTCGCAGTGATGACGCTGATCTGCATCCTGCTGTTCCTTCCGCTATCGCTGCTGTTGAGCCGCCTGGAACGGAGGCTGCAACATGGCCAGTTCGGGTCTTGAGCTGTTGCTGGTGTCCCTGCCGCAACTGGGCAAGGGCGCCGCGCAAACCCTGGCGATCTCCGGGCTGGGGATTCTGTTCGCAACCCTCGGCGGCGTGCTCTATGGCGTGCTGGCGACGCTAGGCAAGCACGGGGTGAACATCGTCCTGCGCATCTACCTGGAGCTGTTCCGCGCCATCCCGGTGCTGGTCTGGCTGTACCTGCTGTTCTTCGGCTTGCCGATCTTCCTCGGTGTCAGCCTGCCGAGCTTCTGGTGCGCGGTGCTGGTGCTGGCCTTGTGGGGCGCCAGCGAAGTGGGCGAGGTGGTGCGCGGCGCGTTGCTGTCGCTGCCCCGTGGCCAACGCGAGGCGGGATTGTCCATCGGCCTGTCCGGCTGGCAGCTGTATGGCTACGTGTTGCTGCCCCAGGCCCTGAAGCGCATGACCCCGCCAACCATCAACGTCTACACGCGGATCATCAAGACCAGCTCGCTGGCGGTGCTGATCGGTGTGGTGGACGTGATCAAGGTCGGCCAGCAGATCATCGAGCGCACCTATGAGTCGGTGCTGATCTACGGCGCGCTGTTCCTGTTCTTCTTCTTTATCTGTTACCCGCTGTCGGCCGCTTCCCGCGCGCTGGAGCGGCGCTGGACGCACGCATGAGCGCATTGATCGAGTTCAAGGGTTTCAACAAGTTCTTCGGCGAGCACCGGGTGCTCAACGACATCGACCTGTCGGTACGGGCCGGCGAAGTGGTGGTCATCCTCGGGCCGAGCGGCTGCGGCAAAAGCACCTTGCTGCGCTGCCTCAATGGCCTGGAATCCGCCCACGGCGGCAGCCTGAAACTGGAGGGGCGCGAACTGCTCGACCCGAAGACCGACTGGCGCGAGATCCGCCAGCAGGTCGGCATGGTGTTCCAGAGCTACCACCTGTTCGGCCATATGACCGTGCTCGACAACCTGCTGCTCGGCCCGCTCAAGGTGCAGAAGCGCCAGCGCGCCGAGGCCGTTGCCCAGGCCGAGGCGCTGCTGGCCCGGGTCGGCCTGCTGGACAAGCGTGATGCCTATCCGCGCCAGCTGTCCGGCGGCCAGCAGCAACGTATCGCCATCGTCCGCTCGCTGTGCATGAACCCGCGGGTGATGCTGTTCGACGAGGTGACCGCCGCCCTCGATCCGGAAATGGTCAAGGAAGTGCTGCAGGTGATCCAGGGCCTGGCCCGGGACGGCATGACCCTGCTCATCGTCACCCACGAAATGGCCTTCGCCCGCGCGGTGGCCGACCGCATCGTGTTCATGGAAGCCGGCAGGATCCTTGAACAACGCTCCCCCGAGAGCTTCTTTACGAACCCGCAGACCGCACGCGCGCAGCAGTTCCTGGAGAAATTCTCCTATGTCGAAAGCCTGCCCGAGAAACCTCAAAAGGAACTGATATGAAAACTGCCAAGACGTCCAAGCTCCTGCTTTCACTGTTCGGCCTGGCCCTGCTGGCTGGCTGCGACAAGGCCGCCGAAGCGCCGAAAACCGCGACCGCCGCCGCGCCGGCCCCGGCCACCGCCAGCTACCTGGACACCATCAAGGCCCGGGACAAGCTGATCGTCGGCGTATTCACCGACAAGCCGCCGTTCGGCTTCGTCGATGAAACCGGCCGCTATGTCGGCTTTGATACCGATATCGGCCGCGCCTTCGCCAAGTCGCTGCTGGGCGACGAGAACAAGGTGGAATTCGTTGCGGTCGAGCCGGCCAGCCGCATTCCCTTCCTGCAAAGCGACAAGGTCGATCTGATCCTGGCCAACATGACCGTCACCCCGGAGCGCAAGGAAGCGGTGGAATTCACCAACCCCAACCTGCGCGTTGCGGTGCAGGCACTGGTGGCCGATGGCAGCAGCGTGAAGAAGCTCGATGACCTGGCCGACAAGACCACCATCGTCACCACCGGCACCACCGCCGATATCTGGCTGACCAAGAACCACCCGGACTGGAAACTGCTCAAGTTCGAAAAGAACAGCGAGTCGCTGCAGGCCCTGGCCAATGGCCGTGGTGATGCCTACGCGCAGGACAACCTGATCCTGTTCAGCTGGTCCAAGCAGAACCCGGGCTACCGCGTGCTTCCGGAGTTCCTCGGCGAAGAAGCACCGATCGCCCCGGCGGTGAAGAAAGGCAACATCGAACTGCGCGACTGGGTCAACGCCGAGCTGGCGCGCCTGGGCGAGGAGAAATTCCTGCACAAGCTGTATGACCAGTACGTGCGCAAGGAACTGAGCGACGACACCAAGCCGGAAAGCGTGATCGTCGAAGGGGGCAAGTGGCAGGGTTGATACCCGCCGGGGCCTGCCGCTCGTCGAACCTGATAGTTCTGTCAGGTTCGCGGCAGGCCTCGGGTCTTTATCCTGTGGCGTATGTATCCGCTTCAGGCACCGACCATGTCCACGCCGACCGAACCGCCTCGTCCTCGTACCCAGCGCAATGCCGGAGGCGGGTGGTCAGGCTTCAATGGCCAACTCCTCGAGCCCCGCACCGGTCACTACCTGCTCGGAAGCGGCTACCGCGCCTATAACCCGGTGCTGATGCACTTCAACAACCCCGACGCGCTGAGCCCTTTTGCCCGGGGTGGGTTGAATGGCTATGCCTATTGCCTGGGGGATCCGGTCAATCTGCTGGATCCTGATGGACGAGCGGGTTGGTTGATGACGCAGTTTAGAAAACTCTTCAGACCATTTTCCAAGACCACTCCTCCAAAAGCGTTGCCTCCCGTGCCGTCTTCGGGTGGGGCGAATGCCTTGGGAACAACTAGCAACGCTAAACATCCGGTTGCGTCCATGCGGGGGAGAAAACTACCTGAGCCTCCAGATTCACCAGCATCGTCGTCCCGGAGTATTGATCCTGCAGATGCCGTGGAAGACGGGCCCGTACATCTATCGAGTCAGGGGGTGCGTATTCACCCGAACCCACAGGCAGAGTCCGCACAAGGCGCACGGACACAGGCGTGGATCGATAGCCGTTTGGTCCCTCGGGAATCAACACGGAGCAAGAGCGCTCGCTTAGGGCAAAACCCTGGCAAGCCCAACAAAAGGAACGTCGATCGTGTAGGTAGCGTTCGCAACGTGATCCGCACGAATGATTCGGAAATGAATCCAGACGGATGGTTATGAGATCAAGCTGATGGACAGATTGATAGCTTCACTGTCGGGCTCGGTACCGCCCGCCGCAAGCCTCGGGTTCAATGGCGAGCGCATCGAGCCCCGCACCGGCCATTACCTGCTGGGTCTCGGCTACCGCGCCTATAACCCGGTGCTCATGCGCTTCAACGCGCCGGACAGCAAGAGCCCTTTCGAGCGCGGTGGCTTGAATGCCTATGGGTATTGCCTGGGTGATCCTGTCAACAGGATCGATCCCGATGGGCATGCTCCTCTGTCGGCGCTTTTGCTTTACGCGTCAAAGCGCAGCGGGTATCCCACCCATAAGATGGCCCCAATGCCGAAAGGCGGGGTGTTTACTCCGCCTTACCATGAGCATTACGTGAACGGGAAAAGAGTGAGCCGCTCCGACAGTCTTTCCTCGCTTGACGAACTTGCGGCGCTTGCCCAGCGCACCAAGGAAGCACGGAAAAGCAAAGTGCCTGATCCCGGATCCGACAAACCCGTCGAAGAGCCGAAAGCGCCTGACGAGCCGCCCGTTACGATGTTGTATCCGACCGATAAGACACCATTCCTGACCACTTCGGACGGCACCAGGTTCTACCAGGCGGGCCTGGTGCTGCATCCGCCCAAGGCGGGCAAGATGGAACGGCTGCGCAAATTTGCGGTACGCAAAGTCAACCGCGTGCTGGGGATTCGCGATACCTCGCGCTGACTCCATGGGTGCCGGACCTCGACGCCAATAGCCAATTGAACCAATCACCCCCCGCGGTTGACTGATTTACCTCAAGGCTCTGTAAGAGAGTTCTCATTGTTGCGTGGGCAGTAATCAAAGCCTGATCTACGCTAACAATCGCATTAATCACATTCCCCTCCGAACCGGCCCATGCAAAGGAGCCCGCATGAAGTTGTCGCGTTCTTGTTCGTTGATTTTCCTGGGGCTGGCGCTGGGGTTGACGGGTTGCCGCGACAAGCCGGCCGAAGAGCCGCAGCATCCGCGCGTGACGGTGCAGAAGGTCAAGACTGGCGATTTCTCCCCGCGGGTCACCCTCACCGGTGATGTTCAGGCCCAGGTACATAGCGACCTGTCGTTCCGGGTGGGCGGCAAGATCATTTCCCGCAGCGTCGACGTGGGCGATCACGTCAAGGCCAACCAGGTGCTGGCGCGCCTGGACCCCAAGGACCTGCAAACCAATGTCGATTCGGCCAATGCCGAGGTGCTGGCCGCGCGTGCGCGGGTGACGCAAAGCTCGGCGGCCTTCGTGCGCCAGCAGAAACTCCTGCCCAAGGGCTACACCAGCCAGAGCGAGTACGACTCGGCCCAGGCCGCACTGCGCAGCAGCCAGAGCGCCCTGAAAGCCGCCGAGGCGCAACTGGCCAACGCCAAGGAACAACTGAGCTACACCGCGCTGGTGGCCGATGCCGCCGGGGTCATCACCGAGCGCCAGGCCGAGGTCGGCCAGGTGGTCCAGGCCACGGTGCCGATCTTCAGCCTGGCCCGGGATGGCGGGCGTGACGCGGTGTTCAATGTCTATGAATCGTTGCTGCTGGCGCCGGAGAGCGAGCAGGCGATCACCGTCAGCCTGATCGACGACCCCAAGGTGCAGGCCACCGGGCATGTGCGCGAGATCACCCCGACGGTGTCCGCCCAGAGCGGCACGGTGCAGATCAAGATCGCCCTGGACAAGGTACCGCCGGGCATGGACCTCGGTTCGGCGGTCAGTGCCACCGGCAATGCCCAGGGCAAGCCGGGCATCGAGCTGCCCTGGTCGGCGCTGACCAAGGAACTGCGCGAGCCGGCGGTATGGCTGGTGGAGGAGGACAGCAAGGTGCGCCTGCAGAAGGTCAAGGTCGGGCGTTACCTGACCGGCGAAGTAGTGATCAGCGAGGGCCTTGAGGCCGGCCAGCAGGTGGTGGTGCTCGGCGCCCAGTTGCTGCACCCCGGCATGCAGGTGGAAGTCGTCGATGAGGCCAAGGCAGGGTTGGGTCAATGAGAACATCCGTGATGCTGGCGGGCTGCCTGTTGCTGGTGGCCTGCGGCGGTGAGAAAGAAAAGCCCGAGCCGATCCGCCCGGTGCTGTCGGCCGAGGTGAAGACCCAGGACGCACTCGACCTCGGGCGTTTTGCGGGCACTATCCAGGCCCGCTATGAAAGTACCCTGGGCTTTCGCGTGGGCGGACGCATCGCGCGGCGCTGGGTCGATGTCGGCGCCACGGTGAAGGCGGGCGACGTGCTGGCGAGCCTTGACCCCACCGACCAGCGCAACCAGTTGCGCGCCGCCGAAGGCGACCTGGCGAAGATCGAGGCGCAGTGGATCAACGCCCAGGCCAATGCCCGTCGCCAGCAGCAACTGTACGACCGCGGTGTCGGCGCCCAGGCGCAACTGGACATCGCCCAGACCGACCTGAAAACCACCGCTGCCAGCCGCGAGCAGGCCCGGGCGGCGGTGCAGCAGGCCAGGGACCAGCTCGGCTACGCGGAATTGCGCAGCGATCACGCTGCCGTGGTGACCGACTGGCAGGCCGAGGCCGGGCAGACCGTGGCGGCGGGGCAGGCGGTGGTCACCCTGGCCCGCCCGGACGTCAAGGAGGCGGTGATCGACCTGCCCACCTACCTCGCCGATGACCTGGCCCAGGGCGTTGAATTCACCGTGATGGCGCAACTCGACAACAGCATTCATACCAGTGCGGTGGTACGTGAGATCGAACCCCAGGCCGATGCCAGCACCCGCACCCGGCGTGCGCGCCTGACCCTGCGGGAAACCCCGGAGGCCTTCCGCCTCGGCACCTCGATCAGCGTCAGCCTGAGTTCGGCAGTGAATCCGCGCAGCGAGATTCCGGCCAGCGCCCTGCAGGAAGTCGAAGGCAAGAGCCAGGTGTGGATCGTCGATACCCGGCAGAAAGTGGTGAATCCGCGGGAGGTTCAGGTGCTGCAACGAGGACAGGATTCGGTATTGCTGGCGTCGGGGGTGCAGCCCGGCGAGCGGGTCGTTACTGCCGGGGTGAACAGCCTCAAGCCGGGGCAGAAGGTCATGGTCGATGAGGAAGGGACGCGATGAAAGGAAGCTTCAACCTCTCCGAATGGGCCCTGCGCCATCAATCGTTCGTCTGGTACCTGATGTTCGTTGCCCTGTTGATGGGGGTGTTTTCCTATCTGAACCTGGGGCGTGAGGAAGACCCGTCCTTCACCATCAAGACCATGGTCATCCAGACGCGCTGGCCCGGCGCGACCCAGGACGAAACCCTGTTGCAGGTCACCGACCGCATCGAAAAGAAGCTCGAGGAACTGGACTCTCTCGACTACGTGAAAAGCTACACCCGGCCGGGCGAATCGACGGTCTACGTGTACCTGCGCGACACCACCAAGGCCGAGGACATTCCGCAGATCTGGTACCAGGTGCGCAAGAAGGTCCAGGACATCCGCGGCGAGTTCCCCCAGGGCATCCAGGGCCCGGGGTTCAACGACGAGTTCGGCGACGTCTACGGTTCGATCTACGCCTTCACCGCCGACGGCCTGAGCATGCGCGAGCTGCGCGATTATGTGGAACAGGTCCGTGCCGAGATCCGCACCGTGCCCAACCTGGGCAAGATCGAGATGATCGGCACCCAGGACGAAGTGCTCTACCTCAACTTCTCCACCCGCAAGCTGGCGGCGCTGGGCATCGACCAGCGGCAAGTGGTCCAGGCCCTGCAGGCACAGAATGCGGTGACCCCGGCGGGGGTGATCGAAGCCGGGCCGGAGCGGATTTCCGTGCGCACCAGCGGCCAGTTCGCCTCGGAAAAGGATCTGGCCGAGGTCAACCTGCGCCTCGACGATCGCTTCTATCGCCTGGCCGATATCGCCGAGATCCGCCGTGGCTACGTCGATCCGCCGACGGTGCAGTTCCGCTACAACGGACATGACGCCATCGGCCTGGCCATCGGCATGAAGGCCGGCGGCAACATGCAGGTGTTCGGCAAGCAATTGCAGGATCGCATGGACCAGCTCATCACCGAGCTGCCGGTGGGCGTTGGCGTTTACACCGTGTCCGACCAGGCGGTGGTGGTGAAGGAGGCGGTCGGCGGCTTCACCAGTGCGCTGTTCGAGGCGGTGGTGATCGTGCTGCTGGTGAGCTTCGTCAGCCTCGGCCTGCGCGCCGGTCTGGTGGTGGCCTGCTCGATCCCGCTGGTGCTGGCGATGGTCTTCGTCTTCATGGAATACAGCGGCATCACCATGCAGCGGATCTCCCTCGGCGCCCTGATCATTGCCCTCGGCCTGCTGGTGGACGATGCCATGATCACCGTGGAGGTGATGGTCACCCGCCTGGAAATGGGCGAAAGCAAGGACCAGGCGGCGACCTTCGCCTACACCTCCACCGCCTTCCCGATGCTCACCGGGACCCTGGTCACCGTGGCCGGCTTCGTGCCCATCGGCCTCAATGCCAGCTCGGCGGGGGAGTACACCTTTACCCTGTTCGCGGTGATCGCCGTGGCGCTGATTGTCTCGTGGATCGTCGCGGTGCTGTTCGCCCCGGTACTGGGCGTGCACCTGTTGAGCACCAAGCTCAAGAAGCACGAGGAAAAGCCCGGACGCCTGGCCAATGCCTTCCATGGCGGCCTGGTCTGGTGCATGCGCCATCGCTGGCTGACCATCGTCGGCACGGTGCTGATCTTCGCCCTGTCGATCTTCTGCTTCCGTTTCGTGCAGAACCAGTTCTTCCCGGCGTCGGACCGTCCGGAATTGCTGGTGGACCTCAACCTGCCACAGAACGCCTCGATCGCCGAGACACGCAAGGCGGTGGATCGCCTCGAAGCCACCCTCAAGGACGACCCGGACGTGGTCCACTGGAGCTCCTATATCGGCCAGGGTGCGGTGCGTTTCTACCTGCCGCTCGACCAGCAGTTGCAGAACCCGTACTACGCGCAACTGGTGGTGGTGAGCAAGGGCCTGGAGTCGCGCGAGGCGCTCAAGGCGCGGCTGCAGAAGCGTTTGCGCGATGACTTCATCGGTATCGGCAGCAACGTCCAGTCGCTGGAAATGGGCCCGCCGGTGGGGCGGCCGATCCAGTACCGGGTCAGCGGCAAGGACATCGACCTGGTGCGCAAGCACGCGATCGACCTGGCGACCCTGCTCGACAGCAACCCGCATATCGGCGACATGATCTACGACTGGAACGAGCCGGGTAAGGTGCTGCGGGTGGACATCGCCCAGGACAAGGCGCGCCAGCTCGGCCTTTCGTCGGAGGACGTGGCCAACGTGATGCAGGCCATCGTCAGCGGCGCGCCGGTTACCGAAGTGAATGACAGCATCTACCTGATCGATGTGGTAGCGCGGGCCGAGGACAGCGAGCGGGGTTCGCCGCAGACCTTGCAGAACCTGCAGATCGTCACCCCCAATGGCACTTCGATCCCGCTGCTGGCATTCGCCACGGTGCGTTACGAGCTGGAGCAGCCGCTGGTCTGGCGCCGGGACCGCAAGCCGACCATCACCATCAAGGCCTCGGTGCGGGACGAAATCCAGCCCACCGACCTGGTGGCGCAGCTCAAGCCTAAGATCGACGAGTTCGCCAGCAAGCTGCCGGCAGGCTACGAAGTCGCCACCGGTGGTACGGTGGAGGAGAGCGCCAAGGCCCAAGGGCCGATCAGCAAGGTGATCCCGCTGATGCTGTTCCTTATGGCGACCTTCCTGATGATCCAGTTGCACAGCGTGCAGAAGCTGTTCCTGGTTGCCAGCGTCGCGCCGCTGGGGTTGATCGGCGTGGTCCTGGCGCTGGTGCCGACGGGCACGCCCATGGGCTTCGTGGCGATCCTCGGGATTCTCGCGCTGATCGGCATCATCATCCGCAACTCGGTGATCCTGGTGACGCAGATCGACGAATACGAAGCGCAGGGGTACACGCCATGGGATGCGGTGGTGGAGGCCACCAACCACCGGCGCCGGCCGATCCTGCTCACGGCGGCGGCGGCGAGCCTGGGCATGATCCCCATCGCCCGCGAAGTGTTCTGGGGGCCGATGGCCTACGCCATGATCGGCGGGATCATCGTCGCCACCTTGCTGACGCTGTTGTTCCTGCCGGCGTTGTATGTGGCGTGGTACAGGATCAAGGAGCCGGAGCACACCGCATAACCTTGTGGGA
>NZ_JBMAWR010000043.1:0-19366 GCF_048586865.1 Pseudomonas bharatica
CTATGGTGAATTCACCACTGCAATCGCGGGTGAACCCGCTCCCACAAGGTCCCTGCAAATCAAAGAGTTATGTTTTGTTCTATGAGAGCTGGCTTGCCAGCGATAGCGATGGTGAATTCACTACTGCTATCGCTGGCAAGCCAGCTCCCACAGGGGCAGTGTCGGTCCTGAGACATTCATAACGAAAAAGGGGCGCCTTCTCAGGCGCCCCTTTTTTTCACGCAGCGGACTCTATCAAGCCCACGGACGATCGCCGTTCTCATCCTTGACCCGGGTCGGCAGACCCATCACGTCAAGGGCGTGCAGGAACGGTTCGGCCGGCAGTTCTTCGACGTTGACCATGCGCTGCACGTCCCACTGGCCGCGGGCGACCAGCAGGGCCGCCGCCACTGGCGGTACGCCGGCAGTGTAGGAAATGCCCTGGCTGTCGGTCTCGGCGTAGGCTTCCTCGTGGTCGGCCACGTTGTAGATGAAGACCTCGCGCGGCTGGCCATCCTTGGTGCCCTTGACCAGGTCGCCGATGCAGGTCTTGCCGGTGTAGCCGGGGGCCAGCGAGGCCGGATCCGGCAGCACGGCCTTGACCACTTTCAATGGCACCACTTCCAGGCCTTCGGCGGTTTTCACCGGCTGTTCGGAGAGCAGGCCGAGGTTCTTCAGTACGGTGAACACATTGATGTAATGCTCGCCGAAGCTCATCCAGAAACGCACGTTGGGCACGTCGAGGTTCTTCGACAGCGAGTGCACTTCATCGTGGCCGGTGAGGTAGAGATTCTGCGAGCCGACTACCGGCAGGTCGTCGGTACGCTTCACTTCGAACATGGTGTTGCTGGTCCACTGGCTGTTCTGCCAGCTCCACACCTGCCCGGTGAATTCACGGAAGTTGATTTCCGGATCGAAGTTGGTGGCGAAGTACTTGCCGTGCGACCCGGCATTGACGTCGAGAATGTCGATCGAGTCGATGCGGTCGAAATACTGCTGCTTCGCCAGCGCCGCGTAGGCGTTGACCACACCCGGGTCGAAGCCGACACCGAGAATGGCGGTAATGTTCTTCTGCTGGCATTCCTCGAGGTGTTTCCACTCGTAGTTGCCATACCAGGGCGGGGTTTCGCAGATCTTGCCCGGTTCTTCGTGGATTGCGGTGTCCAGGTAGGCGACACCGGTATCGATGCAGGCACGCAGCACCGACATGTTGAGGAAGGCGGAGCCGACGTTGATCACGATCTGCGATTCGGTCTCGCGGATCAGCGCCTTGGTCGCCTCGACATCGAGGGCATTGAGCGAAAAGGCCAGGATGTCGGCGGGTACCTTGAGGCTACCCTTGGCCTTGACGCTGTCGATGATGGCCTGGCATTTGGAGATGTTCCGCGACGCAATTGCAATACGACCGAGTTCGTCGTTGTGCTGCGCGCACTTGTGGGCCACCACCTTGGCGACACCTCCTGCACCAATGATAAGAACGTTCTTCTTCAATTCTCTATCTCTCCTTATCTGCCAGCTCAGGAAAGGCTGGACAGGTAGTCTTCGAAACCGAACTCACGAACCACCTCGACGCTACCGTCGAGTTGTTTCACTACGATGGACGGCATTTTCAGGCCGTTGAACCAGTTTTTCTTGACCATGGTGTAGCCAGCGGCGTCGATGAACGACAGCCGATCGCCGATGGTCAGCGGACGATCGAATTGGTACTCGCCGAAGATGTCGCCGGCCAGGCACGATTTGCCGCAGACCATCCAGGTGTGCTCGCCATCGTTGGGGGCCATCTTGGCGTTGAGGCGGTAGATCAGCAGGTCGAGCATGTGCGCTTCGATCGAGCTGTCGACCACGGCCAGGTGCTTGCCGTTGTACAGGGTGTCGAGCACGGTCACTTCCAGCGAGGCGCTGTTGGTGATCGCCGCTTCGCCCGGCTCCAGGTAGACCTGTACGCCGTAGGTTTCGGAGAACGACTTCAGGCGCGCGCAGAACGCATCCAGGGCGTAGCCTTCGCCGGTGAAGTGGATGCCGCCGCCCAGGCTGACCCACTCGACCTGGTGCAACAGGTGGCCGAAGCGTTCCTCGATGGTGCCGAGCATCTTGTCGAACAGGTCGAAATCGCCGTTCTCGCAATTGTTGTGGAACATGAAGCCGGAGATCTGCTCGATCACGCTTTCAACCTTGACCGGATCCCATTCGCCGAGGCGGCTGAACGGGCGCGCCGGGTCGGCCAGCAGGTAGTCGGAGCTGCTCACCTGCGGGTTGACCCGCAGACCACGGACCTTGCCCTCGGACGCTTCGGCAAAGCGCTGCAGCTGGCCGATGGAGTTGAAGATGATCTTGTCGCAGTTGACCAGCATCTCGTCGATCTCGTCGTCGGCCCAGGCCACGCTGTAGGCGTGGGTCTCGCCGGCGAACTTCTGGCGACCGAGCTTGAGCTCGTAGAGCGAGGACGAAGTGGTGCCGTCCATGTACTGCTGCATCAGGTCGAACACCGACCAGGTGGCGAAGCACTTCAGCGCAAGCAGGGCCTTGGCCCCGGAGTTCTCGCGCACATAGGCGATCTTCTCCAGGTTGCCCAGCAGCTTTTGTTTGTCGATGAGGTAGTACGGGGTCTTGATCACTTCGAGGCTCCGGGTAGGCCAGCCAAAAAAAGAGCCGCATTGTGCCCGTACTCGATACATATCGAAAGGGCGGGATGCGCTTTTGCCGGTATCGATGGCCGGGAAGCGCACGGCGATGGCGTTTTGCTGAATAAGGGGTTGCGAAATGTTACGCGAGGTCTGAGGCGGGTGGGATGACCGTCGGGAAGTTCGCCGGGGTCTGTCTTAATCCCACCTTCGCAATTGCGGATAGCCCTGCAAGCGCGTTGCCATAAAGCGTTCAGGCTTCCGATGGAAGCTTGACCTGGCGATAGCTCAAGGGGAGCCCGAGTGTCTTAGAGAGGAAGTCGAGATAGCTACTGTCGGCTGCGTCGAGCGACGTTCTGCCTACTGCCACCAGTCGGGTGTTCCGATCAGTGTGCGGCTCCCAGTACCAGGCGTACTCCAGCAACTGACCGATTGCCAGGCGCAATACGCGACGGGTCGACAAGTCCGACTTGACTTCAAACAGGATACGCTCGCTGGCGGTGACGACCGTGACGTCCACGTAGTTCTCTTCGCAAACGATCTTCGCGTCTGGATATTCCCGTTCGAGCTCCTGACAAAGTGCGCTGCGAATCATGTCGTGTTCGGGCGAGCATTCGCGCCCCTCCGACCCGTTCCTGAAGTAGTTACGCTGCTGCGGGGGGACGCTCACGCCAATCCTGACAGGACGTTTAACACCCGTTTCAGGCACCACATAGTCCTGATCCGGCGCGATCAATTGGTAACGATTCCAGTGCATGACCGGATCACTGGATGTCGCCAGGGTATCCTCGGGAAACCATTCGACATCTTCCGGGCGAAAGCGGACATTCAGCATGTAACGGGCCCAGTTGGTATTTCCCAGGCTTTCCTTGACACCTTCGACCTTGTCGATCTCCTTCAACATCTGCTTGAACCAGCCATTCCTTTTATAGATTTCCAGCGCGGCATTGCTTTGCGCTTCGTCCAGGAACTCGATATGCCTGATTCTGGCTACGTAACGACGTCCGCGGGGAGTGATCGTGAAAAGAACCACTTCTCCAGCACGTTCTCCAGACTTGAGCCGGGTTTTACGCCCCTTGTTCACACCCTGAAGAAATCCGTACTGCCAACCGCCAATCTGCCACTCGAAGCGGAACAGCCATTCCTCGTGACCGTAACGATGCCGGGAGTAATAAGTCGTCCTGGCCTCCGTTGCGCTCCCGGTTGGATGCTGCCAGTTGGATTCGTTGTAACAAATTCGCGTTATGTAGGTCATTCGGGATATCGTCTGCGGTGATGGCTATTAGACATCGTTGCAGGATGGCAGAACCCAAACGATCAAGCGAGTAGGCGAAAGCCTGATTTCTACCGCGGAGTCCTGCCATGTTTCTGGTCTGGCTCATGGTTTCTGTTCTGCACAGGCCGTCGTCTTTCAAGCAGCAACAAGCGCAAGGCCTTCGCCAGCAAGGCCCCGAGAATGCACCCCGCCGCCGTAGCGATGCCTTGCAGCAGCAGCCCCAGCCCTCTGGCCAGGCTCGGGTCTCCGATGAAATGACCCAGCTCCGGCCACAACGCCAGCCACAGGGCGATAAAGCCCAGCACCAGGTCGTACCAACGCCCGCTTACGCCCGCCGGTCGATAACTTCGTACGAACAGAATGAACGCGCTGAAGGCCATGGCCAGCAGCACCAGCCCGAAGATCTGATGAAGCGCATCGGGGCCGGACATCAATCACGCCCTCCGTTTGCGCCGCGCAAGCGCAGGCACTGATGCCGGTGCAGCCCAAGGCGCAGCTCGTCGAGCAGTGCCTCGGCACAGTCCAGCGCCCGTCGGGCCTCGCTGCCGATGGTCGTGGCCTCGCCACTGAAATCATCGACCCGCAACCCGGCTGCCAATGGCGGCATCTCCACCAGCGTCCAGTCCAGTCCGCTGGCGTCCAGGCTGCGCCGCAGCCCCGCACCCAGGGCTTCGTCGCCGCTGTCGTCGGAGTCCACCAGCCATTCCCAGCGGCCAACCAGGAACAACCCCGGCGCGCCGGCATCACCGAGGGCGAGCGCACCGTCGATCAGGCAACCACAGCGCGCCGGCAGGTCTTCCTGGCGTTCCCCGCCAAGGCAGGCGAATACCGCATCCAGCCCGGCAATCGCCTGCTTGACCGTCTCCACCGACTCCAGGCTGCCCAGCTTGCAGCGCAAGCCGGGACGCGCGGTGATACCGTTGAGATCGTCGAGCAGCGCGCTCACTTCGTGCTGGCGATGCAGCGCGGCGGCGATCAGCGCCTGGCCGAGGCTGTCCAGCGGATTGAACACGCCCAGCTTCAGGCGCGGGGTTTCGAGGTTATGCATCGGGTGCCTCCTGGCGAAGCGGCTGTCGATATGAGATTCGAAATACCGCCCCGGAGCGGAGTTCCACCGGCTTGACGAGCGTCAAGCCCGGAGTGCCCCGGCACGGTTAGTCTGGTCGGCACAATGAGGCCCCGCCATGATCTATCCCGTTCTGCTGACCCTGCACCTGTTCGCTGCCATCGTCTTTATCGGCACCGTGTTCTTCGAAGTGCTGTTTCTCGGCGGGATCCGTCGCCAGTTGCCCGATCGCATGATGATGATGCTCGAACACGCTGTCGGCCAACGCGCCCGGCGGCTGATGCCCTGGGTGTTGCTGGTGTTGTTCGGTGCCGGGGCCGGCATGGTCCGCGAGCGCTACATGGCGCAGTTGGCAACGCCCTGGACGTCGCCCTTCGGCACCTTGCTGGGGGTGAAGATCCTTGTCGCGGTCAGCGTGCTCGGGCACTTCTTCACCGCGCTGTGGCTGATGCGCAGCGGGCGCATGACGGCGCAGGCGGTTCGCTTCATCCATACCAGCGTCTTTACTCATCTGTTGCTGATCGTGGTGCTGGCCAAGGGCATGTTCTATTTGAGCTGGTAAAGGAAAAACAACAGACCCTTGCACTCTGGTCAATCTCGAAATACTGTATGAATATTCAGTATTCGGGAAAGGCTCCCCATGCAACTCATCGCCAAGCTCGGCATCCTCGCCGATGCCGCCAAGTACGACGCATCATGCGCCAGCAGTGGCGCCCCCAAGCGCAGCTCGAAGGGCAGCGACGGGCTTGGCGCGACCAACGGCATGGGCATCTGCCACAGCTATACGCCCGACGGGCGCTGCGTCTCGCTGCTCAAGGTGCTGCTCACCAACTTCTGTCTGTACGACTGCCAGTACTGCGTAAACCGCCGTTCCAGCAACGTGCCGCGGGCGCGCTTCACGCCCGAGGAAGTGGTGCGCCTGACCCTGGATTTCTACCGGCGCAACTGCATCAGCGGGCTGTTCCTCAGCTCAGGCATCATTCGCTCGGCCGACTACACCATGGAACAACTGGTCCGGGTGGCGCGCCTGCTGCGCGAGGAGCATGACTTCCGCGGCTATATCCACCTCAAGACCATCCCCGACGCCGACCCGCTGCTGATCGAGGAAGCCGGACGCCTGGCCGACCGCCTCAGCGTCAATATCGAGCTGCCCAGCGATGCCAGCCTCAAGCGCCTGGCTCCGGAAAAGCAGGTGGCCACCATCCGCCAGGCCATGGGCACCATCCATCGCGGGCAGCAGGCGGTGGCCGGCGAGGCGAGGGCGCCGCGTTTCACGCCGGCCGGGCAGAGCACGCAGATGATCGTCGGTGCCGACACTTCGGACGACCGCACCATCCTGCGCAATGCCGAATCGCTTTATCAGGGCTACGGCCTCAAGCGCGTGTATTACTCCGCCTTCAGCCCGATCCCCGACAGCCCCGATAGCGTGCCCCTGGCTGCACCACCGCTGTTGCGCGAGCACCGCCTGTACCAGGCCGACTTCCTGATGCGCGGCTACGGCTACAAGGCAGGCGAGCTGCTCAGCGAGGCGAGCAACCTTGCCCTGGACATCGACCCCAAGCTGGCCTGGGCGCTGTCCAACCGCGAGGTGTTTCCGGTGGATATCAACCGGGCCGAGCCGGCCCTGCTGGCGCGTATCCCGGGTATCGGCCTGCGCAGCGTACAGCGCCTGGTGGCGCTGCGTCGCGAGCGACGGGTGCGCTACGACGACCTGATCCAGTTGCGCTGCGTGCTGGACAAGGCCAGGCCGTTCATCGTTACCAGCGACTACCGCCCGGCCCTGGCGGAAACCCGCAGCGGCCTGCTGCGTGCCCGTCTGCGTGACCCGGTGGCGCCGGTGCAGATGGGGTTGTGGGGATGATCGCCCTCGACTGCGATGATGACTTCGCCACCTGGCGCGATCAGGCGCGGGTGCTGCTTGGCCATGGCATCGATCCGGCGCAGGTGAACTGGGGGCAGGGCCCGATCCAGGATTTGCTCGCCGTGGCCGATGGCTTGCCCGACGGCCCCGGGCCGTTCCGGGCGAAGGTGCCGGCGGAACTGCTGGCGCAGTTGCAACTGGCCGCCCGATATCGCGGCGAGCAGCGCTGGAACCTGCTCTACGAAGTGCTCTGGCGGGTGGCCCACGGCGACCGCACCGCCATGCTCGCGGGCGATCGCCTGGGCAGTGAACTGCAACGGCGGATCAAGCAGGTCACCCGCGAGGCGCACCATCTGCATGCCTTCGTCCGTTTCGTGCCGTTGCCGGCGGCGGTTGCAGAACAGCTGCAATTGGACCTGGTGGCCTTCCATGAACCTGCCCATGACATTCTCCAAACCGCCAGCGGGCATTTTGCCGAGCGCCTGGGCCGCCAGCGCTGGTTGATCGCCACCTCGCGCGATGGCATTCGTTACGACGGCAGGGACTTTGATTACCGCCGCCAGTGTCCGCCTGAATGGCGGCAGTGGGCGGAGCAGGCCGATGACCCTGATGCGGACCTGTGGCTGACCTATTACCGCCACACTTTCAACCCGGCGCGGGTCAATCCCGATGCCTTGCGCATGCATATGCCGGGACGCTTCTGGCGGCATCTGCCGGAAGGACCGTTGATTCCCCGGCTGGTCGGGCTGGCCAGGCAGGGCAAGCAGCGCGACGGGCAGGCCCAGGAAGTGGCGGAGCAGGGTGGGAAAAGGATTTCGGTGGTGACCCGTTAGCGGGTCTCGTTGTTGAGGGCCTCATCGCTGCGGTGCGGCGGTCCGACAAGCCAGCTCCCACAAGGTCCCCGTGGGAGCTGGCTTGTCGGACCGCCGCACCGCAGCGATGAGGCCCGTAAGGACAACAGAAAAGCTCTTGATTCAACACGGACACGAGGTACCTCACATGCACAAGGCCGACCGCCTGTTCCAACTGGTGAACCTGATCCGCGTTCACCAGCCGATCACCGCCGAGCGCCTGGCCGAACGGATCGGTGTGTCCGTGCGCTCCATCTACCGCTATATCGACGACCTGTCCCTGAGCGGCGTACCGGTCTACGGCACCACGGGTGTCGGCTACGCCCTCGACGCCGCGTTCGAGATGCCGCCACTGCGCCTGAGCCGCATCGAGGTGGACGCCCTGACCCTGGGCATGGAAATGCTCGCCGACAGCGCCGACAACGAGCTCTCCAGTGCCGCGCGCACCTTGCTGAGCAAGGTCGCGGCCAGCGCGCCGCAACAAACCAGCGATCCGCAACAGAGCCCGATCCGCGCGCTGAACAGCAGCACCGCCATGACCCGCGGTCACCTCAGCACCCTGCGCCAGGCCATCGAGCACAAGCGGGTATTGCAGATCACCTACACCAGCCTTGACGGTGCGGTCTCGCGACGCCTGATCCAGCCCATCGGCCTGTTCTACTGGGGTGGCAAGTGGACGGTTGGCAGTTGGTGCAACACCCGCTCGGCCTACCGCGATTTCCGCGTCGACCGTATCGCCTCGATCCTCACCAGCGAGGAACCCTGGCGTGACAGCCCGCAAATCGCCCTGCGCACCTACATGCGCCATCAATCCACGGCCTGGCGTACTGACAGTACGCTGTCAGGATGACCTGCGGATACTGGAGCTTCATCAAACCCAAGGAAGTGTCCTGCCCATGCCCTATGTTCTCGAACTCGCCATTTTCACCGTCAAGCCCGAGCACTGCGCGCGAATGCTGCAACTGCGCGACGGTCTGCGCGAATACCTCGCGTAGGGTTTTCCACGCCGGCGCTACCCGTTGCTGGCCTGTTGGCCTGGCTCAGGCCAGCAGGTTTGGCACCGAGGACACCAGCAAGGCAATGCCCGAGGCGGTCAGCAGACCGAGTACCAACTGACGAAAGCGCACGTCGCTGATGCCGAAGTACAGGCGGGTGCCGAGGAAGGTCGGAACGAGCATGGCCGGTGCGACGATGGCGAACATCGGCCACATGTCCCGGGTAACGATGCCCGAGCCCAGGTAGGTGGCCATGGTCACCAGCAGCATGGACAGGTTGAAGTTCTGGATGATCGAGCGCTGGGTATCGCGATCATAGCCGCGCAGGGTGCACCAGAGGGTCGGCAGGGTGCCAGTGAAGCCACCCAGTCCGCCCATGATGCCGCCCGCGAAGCCGACCCCGCCGTTGGCAATCCGGCCACCGAAGGCAATCACCGGCAAGCGCTTGGCCATCAGCATGATCGGGCACCATAGCACCAGCAGTGTGCCGAGGATCGCCTTGAACCAGTTCATGTCCAGTTGCGGCAGCAGCGCCACCCCGAGGGGAATGCCGAGCAGGCCGCCGACCACGAAAGGCGCCAGTTGCTTGATATCGAAACCACGGCGCACCGAGATCGCCGCCACCACTTGTCCAAGCAAGGCACCGAACACCGCCAGGGTGGCCGCCAGCTTGGGGTCCAGCACCCAGGCCCAGAACGACATGGCAACCAGGCCGAAGGCAAATCCGGAAAGCCCCTGCACGAACCCCGCCACCACGGCACCCACGGCCACTACCAGATAAATCGAATCCATACCTTGCTCTCCTGAGTATTCGCACCATCAAGGTGCGTTTCCTTGTCCCATTATGCTGGGCGGCTGCACTACGGGAAAATCCTAACTTGTGATCGGTTCATGATCAGGCACCCGGGCTGGGTGCCTGCCGCGAACATGAAGATGTGCAAAGAAACCGCTGTCATCAGGAATCACGGCAGCTAGTATCAACAATCCTGATACTCCGATTACACATGCTGTTTCCCTGAATATGCGGCCGTACACTCGAGCGTAATCCGGTCACCCATACCGGTCCCCACAACTAGAACAACAGGTGGAGATACGAATGAGCCAGGTAGCGTTCGAAGACCTTCCGTTGAGCCGTTTTCATATTCGAACGGTTTTCAGCGGAACAGGAGGGCAGTTCAGCGATGGATTCGTGTTGGGCATCATCGGCATCGCCGTGAGCATGGCGGCGGGGCCTTTGCAATTGACCGCGCTATGGATGGGGCTGCTCGGCGCGGCGTCGCTGGCGGGCTTGTTCATCGGCAGTCTGTTCGCCGGTCCGCTGGCCGACAAGTTCGGTCGGCGCACCATCTTCGCCTGGGACATGCTGCTGTTCGCGGTAATCTCCGCGTCGCAGTTCTTCGTCACTTCTCCTGAGCAGTTGCTGGCCTTGCGCTTGCTGCTGGGCCTGGTGCTCGGCTTCGACTATGTCGTGTCCAAGTCGCTGGTCACCGAGTTTGCCCCACGCCGTTATCGCGGGCGTTTGCTAAGCGTGCTGGCGGCAGCCTGGGCGGCGGGTTACGTCGCGGCTTACCTGGTGGGCTTCGCCATCCGCGATATCGGCCCGGATGCCTGGCGCCTGATGCTGGCGTTGAGCGGCGTGCCGGCCTTGCTGATCCTGCCGCTGCGCCTGGGCGTGCCCGAATCGCCGATCTGGCTGATGGCCAAAGGGCGTAGCGCCGAAGCGCTGGCGATCATCCATGCCAGGTTCGGTCCTCACGTGACCTTGCCGGCCGCAGCGCCTGCCATGGCGAAGAAACGCGGTGGCCTCGGCGAACTGATGAGCAGGCGCTGGCGCCGCAATACCCTGGTCGGCTGCGTGTTCTACACCTGCCAGGTGATCCCGTTCTTCGCCCTCGGTACCTTCTCGCCCCGGGTGCTTGAAGCGCTGGATGTGCAGGACAAATTCGTCGGCGGCCTGGTTTACAACGTGTTGTTGATGATCGGCGCGCTGCTCGGCCTGCTGATCATCGACCGGATTTCCCGTCGCGCCTTCCTGGTCGGCACCTTCTACCTCAGCGCCATCGGTCTCGCCGTGCTGGCCTATGGCGGATTCGGCCCCCTGGGCACCATCCTGGCCTTCGGTTTCTTCGCCTGCGTACTGGCGGCGGCCGTGAACCTGGAATTCGTCTACCCACCGGAACTGTTCCCGACCCACCTGCGCGCCTCGGGCATCGGCCTGGCGGTGGCCGCCAGCCGCTTCGGCTCGGCCTTCGCCACGTTCCTGCTGCCGATTGCCGTGCAGCACCTGGGCATTCATGCCGCCCTGGGCGTATGTGTCGCGGTGCTGCTGTTCGGCGGAGTGTTCTGCCATCTGTTCGCCCCGGAAACCAGCCAGGAAGCCTTGGCTGCAGTGAGCCCGGAAGGCGAGGGCGAGCCCGCGCCGCTGGGCTTCGCCGACACCAAGTAACCCGAGAGGAGATGCCCATGCCAGCCGGCAAGCTTATCGATATGTACGCGGTGCAGGTGTTCGTCGCCGTGACCGAGGAGGGCAGCATGTCGGGGGCGGCAAGCCGCATGGGGATTTCCCAGTCGGGGGTGTCGCAGATGGTCCGGCAACTGGAGGACGATCTCGGCGTGATCCTGGTCGATCGCACCACCCGGCCGCTGACCCTGACGCCGTTCGGCCTGGCCTTGCGCAACCGCGGCGCGATCCTTAGCGAGGAGCTGTGCAACCTCAAGGCCCAGGTGCTCGACGCCGGGCGCGGGGTCAAGCCCGACCTGCGCATCGGCCTGGTGGACTCCTTCGCCGCTACCTGCGGTTCGGCCTTTACCCGGCAGATGCTGGAAAGGGTCACGCAGTTGTCGGTACGCACCGGCCTCAGCCCGCAACAGGGCGAGTCGCTGCTGCGCCGTGACCTCGACCTGATCATCACCAGCGACCCCCTGATGGACGCCAACGACGTGGTGCGCTACCGGTTGTTCACCGAGCGCTACTTCGTCATCACCCCGAAGGCACTGGACAAACCGCTGCAGGGTCTCGACGACCTGCGCGCCCTGGCCAACGTGCTGCCGGTGGTGCGCTTTAACCGTCTGTCCCAGGTCGGCCTGCAGATCGAGCGGCATATGCGCGGGCTCGGCGTGCGCATGCCCAACCGCCTGGAACTGGACAACGCCGACGCCCTGACCGCCATGGTCGCCGACGGCATCGGCTGGGCCGTGACCAGCCCCATGTGTTTCCTCCAGGCCTGCACTTGGGTGGAAAACGTCAACGCCCACCTGGTGCCGCAACTGGGCCTGGAGCGCTCGCTGTACCTGGTGGCCCGTCGCAACGAATACAGCGCCTTCTTCGCCGATGCCTGCGAGACGGCGCGCAACGTAATCCTGGACACCTTCCTGCCGCGGCTGAGCGCCTTGGGCAAAGGTGTCGAAACACTGGTAACCATCGATGAGGAAGATTCCCGTGAGTATTTTTGAAAGCGTCGGCGAGCGGATCGAGCAAGACTACGTCGGCGAAGTGCGGATCCCCGCTGGCAAGCTGTACGGCGTCAACACCGTGCGCGGCTTCGACAATCTCAGCGTTTCGCCGCTGAGCATTGCCCACTACCCGGCGTTTCGCGATGCCTTTGCCCAATGCAAATGGGCCGCCGCCCTGGCCAACCTGGACTGCGGGGTGATTTCCCCGGAGCAGAGCGAGGCCATCGTCCTCGCCTGCCAGGACATCATTGCCGGCAACTGCGATGACTCGCTGATCGTCGACCTGCTGGAGGGCTCCGGCGGTACCTCGACCAACATGAACTTCAACGAGGTGGTGGCCAACCGCGCCCAGTTGTTCATGGGGCACGCGGCGGGCAGCTATGACATCGTCCATCCCAACGACCAGGTCAATGCCTCGCAATCGACCAACGATGTCTATCCGGCGGCCTTGAAGATCGCTACTCACGCCATGCTCGAAGGCCTGATCGATGAGGTCCGTCAGCTTGCCGCGCAGTTCGATGCCAAGGCCGTGCAGTTCGCCGATGTTCTCCACCTCGGCCGCACCTGCCTGCAGGATGCCCAGCCGATGCGCCTGGGGCAGTTGTTCTCCGGCTACGCTTCGCTCACCCGTCGGCTTGCCGAAGAGCTGGTCGCGGTGCGTGCCAAGCTGCATACCCTGCCATTGGGCGGCACCGCCATCGGTACCGGTTTCGGTGCCCCGGCGGCCTATCGCGCTGCGGTGTATCGCCATCTGGGCGAGGTCACCGGCGTGGCTTACCAGGCTCCGGAAAACGCCTTCGATGCCATGCAGAACATGGACGTGTTCTCCCGCGTTTCCGCCGAGCTGCGCACCTGCGCGGCGGCCCTGGCGAAGATCGCCAGCGACCTGACCAAGCTGTCTTCCGGCCCGGTCGGCGGAGTCGGAGAACTGAAGCTGCCGGAAGCCCAGGCCGGCTCCTCGATCATGCCGGGCAAGGTCAACCCGGTACTGCCGATGGCCATGATCCAGCTCAGCTTCGCGGTGATCGGCAACGACGTCGCCGTGGCCCAGGCAGTGCAGGCCGGCGAACTGGAGATCAACCATTTCGAGCCGGTGGTGGCCTCGCGGGTGTTCGACAGCATCACCTTGCTTACCCAGGGGATCCAGCGCTTTCGCGAAAAATGCATCGCCGGTATCCAGGCCGATGAGGCGCGCAACCTGGCCCATCTCACCGACTCCATGGCCGTCGCCACCGCGCTGGTACCGCGCCTGGGCTATGCCAAGGTCAGCAAGCTGGCGCGGCAGTCGGTCAATGAGGGACGCTCGTTGCTGGCGATCATGGCCGAGAGCGGAGTGATGAGCGAAGCCGAGGCCATGGCGGCGATCGAGACGGCGTCGCGGCCGGTATTTGAAAGCTGAACGCGGAGGTTCTGCTTGGAAGGTGTTCTCCCGGGCGCTGCCAGGGAGGTTCCTGGTTGATCTTTCGGGCCTCATCGCTGGCGACGGTGCATGCGGACCCTGTGGGAGCTGGCTTGCCAGCGATGAGGCCCTTCAGGTCGCCGCCATCCTCAGGGTCTTGACCAGCAATCCCTGCAACCGGTCCACCGGCTGCGAGCCCTGCGATGCGCGGCTGCGATACACCGCCACTTCCATCGGCTCCAGCGGCCCCAGCCCATGCTCGGCGCCCAGGATCTCCAGGTGCTCCGGCACACTGCAACGGGTCAGCACCGCCACCGCCAGGCCACTTTCCACCGCGGCGATCTGCCCGGCCAGGCTCGAACTGTTGTACACCACCCGGTAATCCCGACCCTGCAATGCCAGCGAGTTGATCGCACAACGCCGCGCCAGGCTGGTGCTTTCGTAGGTGGCGATGGGTAGCGGGTCGCGACGCCAGATGTCGAACTGCGGCGAGCCAACCCAAACCATCGGCTCGTGGAACAGCAAGGTCCCGCGCCGAGGGTGGTCGCGGGAGATCAGCGCCAGGTCCAGGTCGCCCTGTTCGATCCGCGGGATCAGCAAGGTCGATTGCTCGCAGTCCAGCTCGATCTGTACCGCGCCATAACGCAGGGCGAAACGCTTGAGCACCGGGGTCAGGTAGCGCGCGGCGTAGTCGTCGGGTACGCCGAGACGCACCCGCCCGGTCAGTTCGGCGCCGTGGAATGCCTGCTGTGCATCGCTGTGCAGGTCGAGGATGCGCCGGGCGTAACCCAGCAGCACCTGGCCGTCCGGGGTGAGCTGCTGCTGCCGTGCATCGCGCACCAGCAACTGCCGGCCCACGGCAGCTTCGAGCTTCTTCAACTGCATGCTCACCGCCGATTGCGAACGATGGACTTCCGGCGCGGCATTGGACAGCGAGCCGGTATCGACCACCGCTACGAAGCATTTCAGCCAGTCGATTTGCAGGTCCTGCATGGGCATGTACTCCGTTGCATTCGATAAGCGAATGGTTTGCTCGCGTAATATGCGCTTTTCGCTATGACGTGTCTGCCGGATAGTGGCCGGCGTCCGTCCATGCACGATTGAAAAACAGGAGAGTGTTTGTGTTATCGGTAGCCAAAGGCTCCACACAGCTGGGGTACAACGAGATCCGCGACGGCTTCCGGCTGTTGTTGCCGATCTCCCTGTTCGTGGTGGTGTTCGGCCTGGCATTCGGCCTTGCCGCTGCCCAGGTCGGCCTCGACCAAGGCACCATCCTGTGGATGAGCACCCTGGTCTTCGCCGGCGCCTCGCAGTTCGCCGCTCTTGACCTGTGGGGCGCACAGGTGCCGCTGGTGCCGTTGGTCGTCACCGTGTTCGCCATCAACGCCCGCCACCTGCTGATGGGCGCGACCCTGTACCCCTGGCTGCGCGAGCTGCCGGTCGCGCGTCGCTACGGGATCATGCTGGTGGTTTCCGACGCCAACTGGGCCATGTCGATGCAGGCGCTGTCCGCCGGCAAGCCGGGGCTCGGCATCCTCTTTGGCGGCGGCCTGGCGTTGTGGTCGACCTGGATCCTCGGCACCTGGCTCGGCCTGTACTTCGGCAACCTGGTCGCCGACCCGGTGAGCTGGGGGCTGGACATGGTCATGGGCTGCTTCCTGCTGTCCATGGTGGTGGGCGGCAAGAAGGACCTGCGCATGCTGCTGATCTGGGGCGTGGCCGCCGGCTCGGCACTGCTCGCCTACCGCTACCTGCCGGAAAACAGCCACGTGGTGGTCGGCGCCCTGGCCGGCGGTATCGTCGGTGCGATCTGGATGGAGAAGCACAAGTGACTATCGAAACCACGGGCCATGGCCCGCTGATCCTGGTCCTGATCATGGCCGTCGTGACCCTGGCCACCCGCTGGGGCGGGGTCTTCGTGATGTCCTTCGTACCGATCAACTACCGCGTGCAGCAATTCATCGGCGCCATGTCCGGCTCGGTGCTGGTGGCGGTGCTGACACCCCTGGCGGTGAGCGGCGACAACGGTGCCCGGCTAGCCTTGGCGAGCACCGCCGTGGTCATGCTGCTGGTGAAGAAGCCACTGCCGGCGATTGCTGCGGGAATTGCCGCTGCCGCCGTATTCCGCCACCTTTGAACCGTCCGGCGCCCTTATGCGAAGGCGCTGGATTTCCGCCAGCGGCCTATTACGCTTAAACCTGCGTGCAACGCGAGGCCGTCCGCCTGTTCCCCCAGGCCCGGCGCAGTCCGTGATCCGATGTCATCAGCCTTTTGAATGGCCAGAGTGCGTATGGATTTATCAGCGGGATGCTCCGGCCTACAAGAACAATACGGAGAACGTTATGGCGGTCACTTACGGCACTTCAACGCCCACGCCGGGCAGTACGTCCGGCAAAGGCATCACCCAGGACGAACGCAAGGTGATCTTCGCCTCGTCGCTGGGTACGGTCTTCGAATGGTACGACTTCTACCTGTACGGCTCCCTGGCGGCGATCATCGCCAAGCACTTCTTTGCCGGGGTCAATGAAACCACCGCGTTCATCTTCGCTTTGCTGGCCTTCGCCGCCGGCTTTGCGGTGCGCCCGTTCGGTGCCATCGTGTTCGGCCGCCTGGGCGACATGATCGGGCGCAAGCATACCTTCCTCATCACCATCATCATCATGGGCGTGTCCACCGCCATCGTCGGCCTGCTGCCCAGCTACGCCGCCATCGGGGTGGCTGCGCCGATCATCCTTATCACCCTGCGCCTGCTGCAAGGCCTGGCCCTGGGCGGCGAATACGGCGGCGCGGCGACCTACGTGGCGGAACATGCACCACCCGGCAAGCGCGGCTTCTTCACCTCGTGGATCCAGACCACCGCGACCCTCGGCCTGTTCCTCTCGTTGCTGGTGATCCTCGCCTGCCGCACTGCCCTGGGCACCGAAGCCTTCGAGGCGTGGGGCTGGCGGATTCCGTTCCTGCTGTCGATCCTGTTGCTGGCGGTATCGGTGTACATCCGCCTGCAACTGCATGAGTCGCCAGTGTTCAACCGGATGAAGGCCGAAGGCAAGGCGTCCAAGGCGCCGCTGACCGAATCCTTCGCCCGCTGGGACAACCTCAAGGTGGTGATCATGTCGCTGCTCGGCGGCACCGCCGGCCAGGCGGTGGTCTGGTACACCGGGCAGTTCTATGCGCTGTTCTTCCTGCTGCAGACCCTGAAAATCGACCCGCAGACGGCCAACCTGCTGATTGCAGGTTCCTTGCTGATCGGTACACCGTTCTTCGTGATCTTCGGCAGCCTGTCCGACCGTATCGGGCGCAAGAAAATCATCATGGCCGGGTGCATCCTGGCCGCGCTGACCTACTTCCCGATCTTCAAGGGCCTGACCGAGTTCGGCAACCCGGATATCTACACGGCACAGCAGCAGAATCCGGTGACGGTGATCGCGGATCCTGCGCAGTGCTCGTTCCAGTTCGACCCGGTGGGCAAGGCGCGCTTCACCAGTTCCTGTGATGTGGCCAAGAGCCTGCTGGCGAAACGGGCGATCCCCTATCAGAACGAGGTAGGCGAGCCGGGTGCGGTGGCGCAGATCCGCATCGGCAGCAAGATGATGCCGAGCTTCGAAGGCAGCAGCCTGCCGGGGGCAGAATTCAAGGCCGCCAACGACGGCTTCACCGCATCCCTGGGCGCTGCGCTGAAGGAAGCCGGTTACCCGGAAAAAGCCGACCCGGCCAAGACCAACTATCCGATGGTGCTGCTGCTCCTGACCATCCTGGTGATCTACGTGACCATGGTCTACGGCCCGATCGCCGCCTGGCTGGTGGAGCTGTTCCCGGCGCGGATCCGCTACACCTCGATGTCGTTGCCGTACCACATCGGCAACGGCTGGTTCGGCGGTTTCCTGCCGACGGTGGCCTTCGCCATGGTCGCGGCGACCGGTGACATTTACTACGGGCTCTGGTATCCGATCGTCATCGCGGTGATGACGGCGGTGCTGGGGATCTTCTTCATGCCCGAGACCAAGGATCGGGATATCAGTCATACCTGAAGCCTGTACTCGGACCCTGTGGGAGCGGGTTCATCGGAACGCCGAACCCGCTCCCACAGGGTACGCGTCATGCCTTGAGCCACAACTGATCAAACCGCCACGTCGGAAACAGCGTCCTCTCCGCCGCCGCCCCACCCACCCGCTGCGCGAACCCGTCCACCAGGTTCGCATAGCCCCACACCAGCATCCCGCCACGTTCGTACTGGATGCGCTGCGCTTCATGCACCAGTGGCTTGCGCTTCTCCACGTCCGGTTCGGCCAGGGCTTGCAGGAACAGCTCGGAAAACCTTGGATCGTCGAAGTGGGTCTTGTTTGCCACCGATACCGGGGCATCTGCATGCAGGGCGCAGGTGAGGAAGGGCGCGCCGATGCTGCCGCCGGTGCTGAAGGTCCATTCGGTGTGCTGCGGCCCGTTGAAGGTGGCGGCATCCACCTGGCGCACATTGATCCGCACCCCGGCCTTGCGCGCCTGTTCGGCATACACCAGCGCCGACGACAGCGCCACGCCGTCCTGGACGGTGACCAGGTCCAGCTCCAGGTTTTCCTGCCCGGCTTCGCGCAGCAGGGCCCGGGCCTTGTCCAGTTCCTGGCGACGTGGGGGAATGCTGTGGTCGAAGGTCGGGTCGTTGGGTGCATACAGGTCGTTGGCCGGCCGCCCCTGGCCATTGAGCACCCGCGCCACCAGCTCCTCGCGGTTCGCCAGCAGGCGGAACGCCTGGCGTACCCGGGGGTCGTCGAACGGCGCTTTTCGGGTATTCATGTCGAAGCCCAGCCAGTTGCCGGTGACCGATGTCAGCACCTGCAACCGTGGATCCTGTTCGATCAGGCGCAGGTGCTCGGCGGCCAGGGCGTTGGCCATGTCCAGCTGGCCGGCCTTGAGCGCGGCCAGGCGCGAGGTCTGGTCCTTGAAGCCGATGATCTCCAGCTCGTCGGCGTAGGGCCGGCCGGACTTGAAGTAGTTCTCGAAGCGGGTGAACAGCGAGCGCTGGCCGGCGGAGAAACTCTTGAACTTGTACGGCCCGGCGCCCACCGGGTTGGTCACCGGGTGATAGTCCACCGGCACGATGCCGCCGAAATTCACCCAGGTTTCCGGAAGCGGAACGAAGCCGGCGCCGTCCTTGAAGCGCACGCGCAGGGTTCGCTCATCGAGCTTCTGCAGGTTGTCGCGGTCGATCCAGTGCAGCAGCGCGGCGTAGGGCGAGGCCAGTTGCGGGTCGGTGAGGCGGCGGATGGAGAACAGCAGGTCTTCGGAATCGATGGTCTTGCCGTGGTGGAACTCCAGGTCCTTGTGCAGGCGCAGGGTCCAGACCTTGCCGTCCGGGCTGACCTCGGCCTCTTCGGCCAGGGCCAGGCGCGGCAGCATGTTCTCGTCCCATTCCCACAGTTTGCTGTACAGGGCGAAGCCGCGAATGATCCCGCTGCCGACCGGCTTGTGGGCATCGAGGTTGCCGGCCTGGTTGCCGTCGAGGATGCCCAGGCGCAGGCGTCCGCCGTAGCGCGGACCCTGGTCGGCCGCGTGGCTGCCGGGCTGGCTGTCGTCGCCGCAACCGGCCAGCAGGCTGCCGCCCAGGGCCAGGCCGCCGAGGGCGAGGCTGTTGCCGAGGAAGCGGCGGCGGGTGAAAGGAGGATGGGACGTCATGGCGCGGACCTGTGATTGCTGTGTGGGGCAGGGCAGAGCAGGTTTCGCGCCAGATGGCTGGAGGGCCCGGGTTTGCTGGGGTTGGGACAGGTGGGTGGTGGTTCGGGAGCAGTGGGGTGCTGCTGGGGCAGCAGGGGTTCAGCAGGTCGGTCTGCATTGTTTTCACTGGCCTCATCGCGGGGGTAACCCCCCCCCCCC
>NZ_JBMAWR010000044.1:0-17554 GCF_048586865.1 Pseudomonas bharatica
ACAGGGTCCGTGTCGATTCAGCGGGACTCTGGATTCGGCGGCAGGGTAAAGCCCGAAACCGACCGCCGCATCTCGCTGGCCATGCGCGCCAGGTTGCCGATGCTTTCGGCGGTGGCAGTGGAGCCGGACGAGGTCTGCGAGGTGATCTGCTGGATGATCGCCATGGTATGGGAGATCTGCCCGGCCGACGACGTCTGTAACTGGGCGGCATCGGAAATGCTCAGGATCAGCTCGGCCAGCGTCTGCGACACCCCTTCGATCTCGGCCAGGGCCACGCCGGCGTCCTGTGCCAGGCGTGCGCCACGCACCACCTCGGCGGTGGTCTGTTCCATGGAAATGACCGCTTCGTTGGTATCGACCTGGATCGCCCGAACCAGCGCCTCGATCTGCCGGGTCGCCGAGGACGAGCGCTCTGCCAGGCGCTGCACTTCGTCGGCGACCACGGCAAAGCCGCGCCCGGCCTCGCCGGCCATGGAGGCCTGGATGGCCGCATTGAGCGCCAGGATGTTGGTCTGGTCGGCAATGTCGTCGATCAGGTTGACGATATCGCCGATTTCCTGGGAAGACTCGCCCAGGCGCTTGATCCGCTTGGCGGTGTCCTGGATCTGCTCGCGAATGTTGTCCATCCCGTGGATGGTGTTGTGCACCACCTCGTTGCCCTTGTTGGCGATGGCCACCGAACGTTCGGCCACCTTGGCCGATTCGTAGGCGTGGCCGGATACCCGGTCGATGGACTCGGCCATGTCGCCCACCGCCATGGAAGCATCGGCGATCTGCTGGGCCTGATGCTCGGACGCCTTGGCCAGCAAGTGCGCGGTGTTCTGCGTGTCTTCCACGGCGGCGGCGACCTGCTCGGCGCTGAGGTTGATGGTCGCCACCAGGTCGCGCAGCTGGTCGATGGAATAGTTGATCGAGTCGGCGATGGCCCCGGTGAAATCCTCGGTAACCGACGCGGTGACGGTCAGGTCGCCATCGGCCAGGTCTTCGATTTCGTCGAGCAGGCGCATGATCGCCTGCTGGTTGCGCTCGTTCTTCTCGGCCGTTTCACTGAGCTGGCGGTGGGTTTCACGGACCATCACCGAACCGATCAGGATGATCGATGCCAGGGCCAGCAGGCCCAGCACATAGCCGCCGACGGTGTCGAGGGTGCGTCCACCGGCGAGGTTCTCGAAGCCGGTGGCCAGGCGCGAGGCTTCATCGAGCAAGGTCTGGGACAGGCTGAAAATGTTTCCGGCGGCCTCGCGCACGCGGAACAGTTCGGGCGAGGTTTCCAGGATCTCGTCCACGGAGCCGGCGACGAACTGGAACAACTCGGCGATTTCACCGAGACGGGCGCGGGCGTCCGGGTCTTGCACGCGGGTAACCTGGATCGCCGGGTTGCCGCCGAGCATGCCCTCCAAGACCTGGCCGAAGCGATTGGCGTCACGACCGAAGGCATCGGCGGCCTGCACCGAGGCGTCGTCGCCGGCCAGGACGGTATTCACCGAACCGAGGATGCGCTCGGCCAGCAATGCCTGGCGCTGGGCCACCGCCACCTGGGCGGCCGGCGCGCCGCTTTGCAGAAGGATTTCCACCACCTTCTCGTACTCGACCTGCAACTGCGGCACGGTCTCGGCCAGGGTGGCGGCGACCTGGTGCAGGGACAGCACGGTCTGTTCGCTGGCAAGGATCACGTCGGTGTTCTTGCGCAACGTCTCCCAGTCGCGCTGCACGGCCTCCATCTCGCTGCGCACCGCCGCTGGCGCCGAGGGCAGGCCGGTGGCGGGGTCGCCTTTCTTCAGGTAGCTCCAGCGCTGCTCGAAATCGTTGCGCGCCTCGCTCAGCAGGCGGAACGCCACGGTCTTGCCGGACGCCGCTTCGGTGGCGTTCTTGGCGATGCGCTGCGACAGCACGCGCAGTTCGCCGGCGTGCCCGATGTACTGCTTGTCGTGGTTGGCCTGGGTGTTGAGGTAGGCGAAGTTGGCGAACAGCAGGATGATCGACAGGATCAGCACGACGAACAACGCCGCAATCTGCGCGCTGCTGCGCGATCCTTTGAGCGAATTGACGGGCTTGGTCTGGCTCACGGTTCTGGCGTTCCTCTACTACAGCGCGACATCGAGAAAGCCCGGGGACTGGGCCAGGGCGAACGGGCTGAAAATCCCCCAGCAGTGCTCGCGCTGGAAGTGCCCCTGGATAAAGGGAGCCGCGCTGCCCAGCAAGGGCGACGGCGGCGCCAGATCGAGACCGTCGAGGGCGAAATGCTGGAGACCAAGCACTTCGTCCACCTGCAGGCCGGCGAGCAGTTCATCGTGGTCCACCACCAATACCCGACGCTGCTTGCGGCCCTGGTTCGCCTCCAGGCCGAGAAAACCGCCGAGGTCGGTGACTGGCAACAACTGGCCACGCAGGTTGGTGACCCCGGCCACCCATGGCTTGACCCCGGGAATCCGGCTCAGGCGCGGGGCCGTCAGCACTTCGGCCACTTCGCCCATGGGGGCTACGAAACAATGCTCGCCCAGACGAAAGCCGATACCGCTCCAGGTCTGCAGGCGGGTTTCCTGCAACGGCAGGTCGGCGGCCAGCAGGCGGCAGCGCCGGTCGATGTCCAGCAGCAGCTCGAAGGCGGTCAGCGATTCGCCCATGGTGATGCGGTTCAACCCTTCAGGACGCTGTCGAGCACCCTGGCCAGGTCGTCTTCTTCCACCGGCTTGACCAGGTAGGCCTTGGCGCCCTGGCGAGTGCCCCAGACCTTGTCGGTTTCCTGGTCCTTGGTGGTGACGATGATCACCGGGATGTCCTTGGTCGCGGGGTCGTTGCTCAACCTGCGGGTAGCCTGGAAGCCGTTCATGGTGGGCATGACGACATCCATCAGCACCGCATCGGGCTTTTCCTGGGACGCCAGGGCCACGCCGTCGGCGCCATTGGCCGCCTTGAGCACCTGGTGCCCTTGCTTCTCGAGCATCTGGGTGAATCTGTGGGTCTCGGTCGGCGAGTCGTCGACGATAAGAATTCGGGCCATGCTGTTCCTCGTATAAGGAAAGACGCCAGCGCTTGCAGGCCGGCGTCAGGGTGCGTGTTGTTCTTCCGCCGTGAAGCCCGGCACATGGGCGCGGATGGCTTCCAGCAGTTCTTCCTTGCCGAACGGTTTGGTCAGGAACTGATCGCAGCCGACGATCCGCCCGCGGGCCTTGTCGAACAGGCCGTCGCGGGACGACAGCATGATCACCGGAATATCCTTGAAGGCGCTGTTGTGCTTGACCAGGGCGCAGGTCTGGTACCCGTCCAGGCGCGGCATCAGGACGTCGACGAAGATGATGCCGGGGCGATGATCGACGATCTTGGCCAGGGCATCGAAACCGTCGATGGCCGTGATCACCTCGCATCCCGCTTCGGCGAGCAGCATCTCGGCGGTGCGGCGAATCGTCTTGGAGTCGTCGATCACCATCACTTTCAATGCCGTGTCGGGCTGAACCATATTCGCTCTACCATTGCTGTCGGATAGCGCCATGCCGGCCACATGCCCGCATTTTTAGCATACTCAAGGGGTGCATACCATCGAGCCACGCCGGGCCCGGGCTGCGCTGCGTTTTTCCCTTGACCGCCAGCGTCCCGGGCGCCACCCTGAGCCACTTTTCCTTGCAACCACCGCGGCCCCGGGCCGCCGAGAGGATTTACCCCCCATGAGCGTTCGCCTCGGCATTGTCATGGACCCCATCGCGTCCATCTCCTACAAGAAGGACAGCTCGCTGGCCATGCTGCTGGCCGCACAGGAGCGCGGCTGGGAGCTGTTCTACATGGAACAGAAGGACCTTTACCTGGGCGCTGGCCAGGCCCGCGCGCAGATGCGTGCATTGAAGGTGTTCGCCAACCCCGAGCGCTGGTTCGAACTGGACGCCGAGCAGGACGCACCGCTGGCCGACCTCGACGTGATCCTGATGCGCAAGGATCCGCCCTTCGACATGGAGTTCGTCTACAGCACCTACCTGCTGGAGCAGGCCGAGGCCGAAGGCGTGCTGGTGGTCAACCGCCCGCAAAGCCTGCGCGACTGCAACGAGAAGCTGTTCGCCACCCGTTTCCCGCAGTGCATGGCACCGACCCTGGTCAGCCGCCGCGCGGATATCCTGCGTGAATTCGCCGCAACCCATGGCGACGTGATCCTCAAGCCGCTCGACGGCATGGGCGGCGCCTCGGTGTTCCGCCACCGTCCGGGCGACCCGAACCTGTCGGTGATCCTCGAGACCCTGACCCAGCACGGCGCCCAGCAGATCATGGCGCAGGCCTTCCTGCCGGCGATCACCGACGGCGACAAGCGCATCCTGATGATCGACGGCGAGCCGGTGCCCTACTGCCTGGCGCGGATTCCGGCCAGTGGCGAGACCCGCGGCAACCTGGCGGCCGGCGGCCGTGGCGAAGCCCGCCCGCTGACCGACCGCGACCGCTGGATCGCCGCCCAGGTCGGCCCGACCCTGCGGGAAAAGGGCCTGCTGTTCGTCGGCCTCGACGTGATCGGCGACTACCTCACCGAGATCAACGTCACCAGCCCGACCTGCATCCGCGAGATCGATGCGGCGTACAACACCAATATTGGCGGGCAGTTGATGGACGCCATCGATCGCCAGCTCAAGGCACGCTGACCGACGACAAGAGGAAAGCCTGCGCAGTGGGTTATGATGCCGGTCCCTTTTCGACCTGGCTTCCCCGCTTCGCCGGCCTTCCCCGGCTGCTGGACTACCGATGACGCTTCCCGCCGATATCCCTGCCGACTTCGTCCCGCCCCGCGTCCGCCCGGCGGACCGCCTCGGCTTTACCCTATTCGTGGCGGCGCTGCTGCACCTGGCGCTGATTCTCGGGGTGAGCTTCAGCTTCGCCAAACCGGAGGAAATCCGTCGTTCCATGGACATCACCCTGGCGATGTTCAAGAGCGAGGTAAAGCCGCAGAAGGCCGATTTCCTTGCCCAGGAAAACCAGCAGGGCAGCGGTACCCTGGACAAGGCGGCAGTACCGAAGACCACCGAAGTAGCGCCGTTCCAGGACAGCAAGGTCAACAAGGTCACGCCACCCCCGGTATCGCGCAAGGAAGAGGTGCCGCCACCGCCGGCCAAGGCGGCGGTCACCACTGTCGCTCCCAAGCCGCAGAAAGTGCAGAACGCGCCGAAGGAAGCCAAGCCACAGCCGGCTCCCAAGGCCGAAACGCCGGATTTCGACAGTTCGCAACTGTCCAGCCAGATCGCCAGCCTCGAAGCGGAACTGGCCAACGAGCAGCAGCTGTACGCCAAGCGCCCGCGCATCCACCGCATCAGCGCCGCCTCGACCGCACGGGACAAGGGCGCCTGGTACAAGGACGAATGGCGCAAGAAGATCGAGCGCATCGGCAACCTGAATTATCCCGACGAAGCCCGCCGCCAGCAGATCTACGGTAGCCTGCGGCTGATGGTGTCGATCAATCGCGACGGCTCGCTCTACGAAGTGCTGGTGCTCGAGTCGTCCGGGCAACCGCTGCTGGACCAGGCAGCGCAGCGCATCGTGCGCCTGGCGGCGCCTTTCGCACCGCTCACGGGCGACCTTGCCGACGTCGATCGCCTGGAAATCGTCCGCACCTGGCGCTTTGCCCGCGGCGACCGCCTCTCCAGCAATTAACGACGCTGCAGCTTGTCAGCCCGGCCCCTCGCCGCCACACTAGCCGGTATGAAAAATTTCAGCCCGAGTTACCTCAAGCATCAGTTCCTGATCGCCATGCCCCACATGGCGGACCCGAATTTTGCCCAGACCCTGACCTACATCGTCGAACACAACGAGAACGGTGCCATGGGCCTGGTGGTCAATCGCCCGCAGGAGCTGAACCTGGCCGATATCCTCGAACAACTGCGTCCCGAGGAAGAACCCTCGCCGCTCAGTGTCAACGTGCCGATCTACATCGGCGGGCCGGTGCAGACCGACCGGGGCTTCGTCCTGCACACCAACGACCGCACCTACCAGGCCACCATCCAGCTCGACGGCCTGGCCTTGTCCACCTCCCAGGACGTGCTGTTCGCCATCGCCGAGGGCAATGGTCCGCGGCAGAGCCTGATCACCCTGGGCTACGCCGGCTGGGAAGCCGGGCAACTGGAGGCGGAGCTGGCCGACAACGCCTGGCTCAACTGCCCGTTCGACGCGGAAATCCTCTTCGCTACCGATACCGAGCTGCGCCTGAACGCCGCCGCCACGCGCCTGGGCATCAACCTGAGCCTGCTGACCAGCCAGGCGGGGCACGCCTGATGGCCGAGCTTCGTCTGCTGCTGGGTTTCGACTACGGCAGCAAGCAGATCGGCGTCGCCGTGGGCCAGGTCATCACCGGCCAGGCCCGCGAGCTGTGCACGCTGAAGGCGCAGAACGGCGTGCCGGACTGGAACCAGGTGGAAAAGCTGATCAAGGAATGGAAGCCCGACGCCATTGTCGTTGGCCTGCCGCTGAACATGGATGGCACCCCCAGCGAGATGAGCGAGCGTGCCGAGAAGTTCGCCCGGCGCCTGAATGGCCGCTTCAACCTGCCGGTACACACCCACGACGAACGCCTGACCACCTTCCAAGCCAAGGGCGAGCGCATGGCCCGCGGCGGCCAGCGTGGCAGCTATCGCGACAACCCGGTCGATGCCATCGCCGCCGCCCTGCTGCTGCAAGGCTGGCTGGAGGCCAACGCCGCACAGTCGTAACTCCCCGATCATCGGTTATGAACCGGCCCTTTCCAGGAGCAAGCATGAGCCTACCCAATCCCGCCGAACTGATCCGGCAGATGGCCGTCGACCTACGCGCCCATCTGAGCCGCCGCGCCATCACCGAGCCACGCTACATCGGCATCCGTACCGGTGGCGTCTGGGTGGCCCAGGCCCTGCTCGACGAGCTGGGCAGCCAGGAGCCCCTCGGCACCCTGGACGTATCCTTCTACCGTGACGACTTCAGCCAGAATGGCCTGCACCCGCAGGTGCGTCCGTCGGAGCTGCCGTTCGAGATCGAAGGCCAGCACCTGGTGCTGGTGGACGACGTGCTGATGAGCGGTCGCACCATCCGCGCTGCCCTCAACGAGCTGTTCGATTACGGCCGCCCGGCCAGCGTGACCCTGGTCTGCCTGCTCGACCTCGATGCTGGCGAACTGCCGATCCGCCCGAACGTGGTTGGCGCGACCCTGTCGCTGGCCGCCCACGAACGGGTAAAATTGACCGGCCCCGCGCCGCTCGCCCTCGAGCGCCAGGACCTCGCCCCCGCTTCCGCCCTTTAAGAGTCCCCCGCGATGACGCCAATCGACGCCAAGCGCCCGCTGCAGCTCAATGACCAGGGCCAGCTGCGCCACTTCCTCTCGCTCGACGGCCTACCCCGCGAGCTGCTCACCGAAATCCTCGATACCGCCGACTCCTTCCTTGAAGTCGGCGCCCGGGCGGTGAAAAAAGTCCCGCTGCTGCGCGGCAAGACCGTGTGCAACGTGTTCTTCGAGAACTCCACCCGTACCCGCACCACCTTCGAACTGGCCGCCCAGCGGCTGTCGGCGGACGTCATCACCCTGAACGTGTCGACCTCCTCGACCAGCAAGGGCGAGACGCTGTTCGACACCCTGCGCAACCTCGAGGCCATGGCCGCCGACATGTTCGTGGTGCGCCATGCCGACTCCGGTGCCGCGCACTTCATCGCCGAGCACGTGTGCCCTGAGGTGGCGATCATCAACGGCGGCGACGGCCGTCACGCCCACCCGACCCAGGGCATGCTCGACATGCTGACCATTCGTCGGCACAAGGGCGGCTTCGAAAACCTCTCGGTAGCCATCGTCGGCGACATCCTGCACTCGCGGGTAGCGCGCTCGAACATGCTGGCACTGAAGGCCCTGGGGTGCCCGGACATCCGCGTAATCGGCCCGAAAACCCTGCTGCCGGTCGGTATCGAGCAGTACGGCGTGAAGGTCTACACCGACCTCGCCCAGGGCCTGAAGGATGTCGATGTCGTCATCATGCTGCGCCTGCAACGCGAGCGCATGGCCGGCGGCCTGCTGCCGAGCGAAGGCGAGTTCTATCGCCTGTTCGGCCTGACCACCGCGCGCCTGGCCGGCGCCAAGCCGGATGCCATCGTCATGCACCCGGGGCCGATCAACCGTGGCGTCGAGATCGAGTCGGCGGTGGCCGACGGTGCCCATTCGGTGATTCTCAACCAGGTCACCTACGGTATCGCCGTGCGCATGGCGGTGCTGTCCATGGCCATGAGCGGGCAGAACGCCCAACGTCAATTCGAGCAGGAGAACGCCCAGTGACCCTCAGCATCCTCGGCGCCCGGGTCATCGACCCCAACAGCGGCCTGGACCAGGTCACCGACCTGCACGTCGAAGGCGGCAGGATCGTCGCCATCGGCGCCGCCCCGGCCGGATTCAAGGCCACGCGCAGCATCGACGCCGCCGGCCTGGTGGCCGCGCCGGGCCTGGTCGACCTCAGCGTCGCCCTGCGCGAGCCGGGCTACAGCCGCAAAGGCACCATCGCCAGCGAAACCCGCGCCGCCGCTGCCGGTGGCGTGACCAGCCTGTGCTGCCCGCCCCGCACCAAGCCTGTGCTGGACACCTCGGCCGTGGCCGAACTGGTCATCGACCGCGCCCGCGAGGCCGGGCATGCCAAGGTGTTTCCGATCGGCGCCCTGAGCAAGGGCCTGGAAGGCGAGCAACTGGCCGAGCTGGTGGCCCTGCGCGATGCGGGTTGCGTAGCCTTCGGCAATGGCCTGGAAAGCTTCGGCAACACCCGCACCCTGTGCCGGGCGCTGGAGTACGCGGCGACCTTCGACCTGACCGTGATCTTCCATTCCCAGGATCGCGACCTGGCCGCCGGCGGCCTGGCCCACGAAGGTGCCATGGCCAGCTTCCTCGGCCTGCCGGGCATCCCGGAAACCGCGGAAACAGTGGCCCTGGCCCGGGACCTGCTGCTGGTGGAACAAACCGGCGTACGGGCGCACTTCAGCCAGTTGACCAGCGCCCGCGGCGCGCAACTGATCGCCCAGGCCCAGGCCCGCGGCCTGCCGGTGACCGCAGACGTTGCCCTGTACCAGCTGATTCTCACCGATGAAGCGCTGGTGGACTTCTCCAGCCTGTACCACGTGCAACCGCCGCTGCGCACCCGCGCCGACCGCGACGGCCTGCGCGAAGCGGTGAAGTCTGGAGTGATCCAGGCGATTTCCAGTCATCACCAGCCGCATGAGCGGGATGCCAAGCTGGCCCCGTTCGGCGCAACAGAGCCGGGCATCAGCAGCGTGGAACTGCTGCTGCCGCTGGCGATGACCCTGGTCGCCGATGGCCTGCTGGACCTGCCGACCCTGCTCAAGCGTTTGTCGGCCGGCCCCGCTGCGGCGCTGCGCCTGCCGGCAGGCGAGCTGAAGTCCGGCGCCGCCGCCGACCTGGTGCTGTTCGACCCGCAAGCCTCCACCGTGGCGGGCGAGCAATGGCGCTCGAAGGGCGACAACTGCCCGTTCATCGGCCACTGCCTGCCGGGTGCCGTACGGTACACCGTGGTGGATGGGCATATCAGCCACGAGGGCTGATCCCAGACCTGCACATCTCCCCTGTGGGAGCGGGTTTACCCGCGATTGCGATGGTGGATTCACTACTGCAATCGCGGGTGAACCCGCTCCCACAAGGTCCGCGCCGCTCTCTTGCTCTTCAGACCAAGGTCGCACCACCCGTCCCCCAAGGTTGAAATCCTTCCCTGCACCCCCATATGAGTCTGCACAGGCATTTTCGCCCCGCTGCGTGGAGACTCTCCCTTGACCACCATCGTTTCAGTTCGTCGCCACGGCAAAGTCGTCATGGGCGGCGACGGCCAGGTTTCCCTCGGCAACACCGTGATGAAAGGCAACGCCAAGAAGGTCCGTCGCCTGTACCACGGCCAGGTCATCGCCGGTTTCGCCGGTGCCACCGCCGACGCCTTCACCCTCTTCGAGCGCTTCGAAGGGCAACTGGAAAAACACCAGGGCCATCTGATCCGCGCCGCCGTCGAGCTGGCCAAGGAATGGCGTACCGACCGTTCCCTGAGCCGCCTGGAAGCCATGCTCGCGGTCGCCAACAAGGACGCCTCGCTGATCATCACCGGCAACGGTGACGTGGTCGAACCCGAGGACGGCCTGATCGCCATGGGTTCCGGTGGCGCCTACGCCCAGGCCGCCGCCCGCGCCCTGCTGAAAAAGACCGACCTGTCGGCCCGGGAAATCGCCGAGACCGCCCTGAACATCGCCGGCGACATCTGCGTGTTCACCAACCACAACCTGACCATCGAGGAGCAGGACCTGGCCGAGTGATTCAGCTGTTCTGGCGCCCGGATACACCGCCGGGCTTTTCCACGCTGACACCACCGCCACGGGACCACCACATACCATGTCCATGACCCCCCGCGAGATCGTCCACGAACTCAACCGCCACATCATCGGCCAGGACGACGCCAAGCGCGCCGTCGCCATTGCCCTGCGCAACCGCTGGCGGCGCATGCAGCTCCCTGCCGAGCTGCGTGCCGAAGTCACCCCGAAGAACATCCTGATGATCGGCCCGACCGGCGTCGGCAAGACCGAGATCGCCCGCCGCCTGGCCAAGCTGGCCAATGCGCCGTTCATCAAGGTGGAAGCGACCAAGTTCACCGAAGTCGGCTATGTTGGCCGTGACGTCGAATCGATCATCCGTGACCTCGCCGATGCGGCGATCAAGATGCTCCGCGAGCAGGAAATGATCCGCGTGCGCCACCGCGCCGAAGATGCCGCCGAGGACCGTATCCTCGACGCCCTGCTGCCACCGGCCCGCGCCGGCTTCAACGAGGACGCCGCGCCAAGCGCCGACTCCAACACCCGACAGCTGTTCCGCAAGCGCCTGCGCGAAGGCCAGCTGGACGACAAGGAAATCGAGATCGAAGTGGCCGAAGCCATGGGCGTCGATATCTCCGCGCCGCCGGGCATGGAAGAGATGACCAACCAGTTGCAGAGCCTGTTCGCCAACATGGGCAAGGGCAAGCGCAAGAGCCGCAAGCTCAAGGTCAAGGAAGCGCTCAAGCTGGTGCGTGACGAAGAAGCCGGACGCCTGGTCAACGAGGAAGAACTCAAGGCCAAGGCCCTGGAAGCGGTCGAGCAGCATGGCATCGTGTTCATCGACGAGATCGACAAGGTCGCCAAGCGCGGCAACGTCGGCGGTGCCGATGTCTCGCGCGAAGGCGTGCAGCGCGACCTGCTGCCGCTGATCGAAGGCTGCACCGTCAACACCAAGCTGGGCATGGTCAAGACCGACCACATCCTGTTCATCGCTTCCGGCGCGTTCCACCTGAGCAAGCCGAGCGACCTGGTTCCCGAGCTGCAAGGCCGCCTGCCGATCCGCGTCGAGCTCAAGGCCCTGAGCCCGGAAGACTTCGAGCGCATCCTCAGCGAGCCGCACGCTTCGCTGACCCTGCAATACAGCGAGCTGCTCAAGACCGAAGGCCTGCATATCGAGTTCGCCCCGGAAGGCATCAAGCGCCTGGCCGAGATCGCCTGGCAGGTCAACGAGAAGACCGAGAACATCGGTGCCCGTCGTCTGCACACCCTGCTCGAACGCCTGCTCGAAGAAGTGTCGTTCAGCGCCGGCGACCTGGCCGCTGCCCACAGCGAAGCGCCGATCCGCATCGACGCCGACTATGTAAACAGCCATCTCGGTGAACTGGCACAGAACGAAGACCTGTCGCGCTACATTCTGTAAGCCTCGATACGCTGCGGGCTGGACGTCGCCGATGTCCAGCTTGTAGCGTGCGGCCCTGTAGCCAAGGAGCCCGACATGTCCCGCCTGCCCACTGCAATCAACCTGCACAAAGCCTCGAAGACCCTGAGCCTGACCTACGGCCCGGGCGAGGTCTATCACCTGCCCGCCGAGTTCCTGCGCGTGCACTCCCCTTCCGCCGAGGTCCAGGGCCACGGCAATCCCATCCTGCAATTCGGCAAGCTTGGCGTCGGCCTGGACAAGATCGAGCCCGCCGGCCAATACGCACTGAAATTGACCTTCGACGACGGCCACGACAGCGGACTGTTCACCTGGGAGTACCTCGAACAGCTGTGCCTGCGCCAGGACGAACTCTGGGCCGAATACCTCAAGGATCTCGCCGCTGCCGGCAAATCCCGCGACCCGTCCGAGTCTGTCATCAAGCTGATGCTCTAGCCCGGCACTCTGCTGTTTTAGAGCGCATTTTCTAAACCGATCTGCTTGAATGCCTGCGGCACCGGCCATCATCTGGCCGGCTTGCGCATTGATGGAAAGTCGGGTAACCAATGGACCTGGCAGGTTCCCTGCATCCTCTGCACGGAGAAAGGGAACGGGCCGGGATGCCGAGAAAGCGAGCGAAAGCAGGCAGTCTTCTCGATGCGGACAGTACCCGCAACGCTCAACGCCCCTCTCGGCCGGCCGCAGGATCGCAACTCGTTATCATTGGTCACCCGAGCAGCAGTACCGGCATTGGTCTGGTAGTCGCCAGTCGCCGAGCGGTACTCGTCTCAGGACAACGGAGCGTCGTAGATGAGCAACAAGAGTAACGATGACCTGCAGCGCCAAGCCTCGGAAAACACGCTGGGTCTGAACCCGGTGATAGGCTTGCGCCGCAAGGATCTGCTGACTTCTGCCCGCATGGTGCTGCGCCAGGCCATCCGGCAACCGCTGCACAGCGCCAAGCATGTCGCGCACTTCGGCATGGAGCTCAAGGACGTGATCTTCGGCAAATCCAGCCTGCAGCCGGAAAGCGACGACCGTCGCTTCAACGATCCGGCCTGGAGCCAGAACCCCCTTTATCGCCGCTACCTGCAGACCTACCTGGCCTGGCGCAAGGAGCTGCATGACTGGGTCGGCGCCAGCAACCTGTCCGATACCGATATCAGCCGCGCCCACTTCGTCATCAACCTGATGACCGAAGCCATGGCCCCGACCAACAGCATGGCCAACCCGGCGGCGGTCAAGCGCTTCTTCGAAACCGGTGGCAAGAGCCTGCTCGACGGCCTGGCCAACCTGGCCAAGGACATGGTCAACAACGGCGGCATGCCCAGCCAGGTGAACATGGAGGCCTTCGAGGTCGGCAAGAACCTCGGCACCAGCGAAGGCGCCGTGGTGTACCGCAACGATGTACTGGAACTCATTCAGTACGGCCCGATCACCGAGCAGGTCCACGAGCGTCCGCTGCTGGTGGTGCCGCCGCAGATCAACAAGTTCTACGTCTTCGACCTCAGCCCGGAAAAAAGCCTGGCGCGCTTCTGCCTGCGCTCCACGGTGCAGACCTTCATCATCAGCTGGCGCAACCCGACCAAGGCCCAGCGCGAGTGGGGCCTGTCGACCTATATCGACGCGCTCAAGGAAGCGGTCGACGTGGTGCTGGAAATCACCGGTAGCGATGACCTGAACATGCTCGGCGCCTGCTCCGGCGGCATCACCTGCACCGCGCTGGTCGGCCATTACGCCGCGCTGGGCGAGCGCAAGGTCAATGCCCTGACCCTGCTGGTCAGCGTGCTCGACACCACCCTGGATACCCAGGTGGCACTGTTCGTCGACGAGCAGACCCTCGAAGCGGCCAAGCGCCACTCCTACCAGGCCGGGGTGCTGGAAGGCCGCGACATGGCCAAGGTCTTCGCCTGGATGCGGCCCAACGACCTGATCTGGAACTACTGGGTCAACAACTACCTGCTGGGCAACGAGCCGCCGGTGTTCGACATCCTGTTCTGGAACAACGACACCACGCGCCTGCCGGCTGCCTTCCACGGCGACCTGATCGAGATGTTCAAGAACAACCCGCTGACCCGCCCCAATGCCCTCGAGGTATGCGGAACGCCCATCGACCTCAAGCAGGTCAGCACCGATATTTTCTGCGTCGCCGGAACCGCCGATCACATCACGCCGTGGCAATCCTGCTACAGGTCGGCGCAATTGTTCGGCGGCAATGTCGAATTCGTGTTGTCCAACAGCGGACACATCCAGAGCATTCTCAACCCGCCGGGCAACCCCAAGGCACGCTACATGACCAGCAAGGAGATGCCTGCCGACCCCAACGCCTGGCAGGAAAACTCCAACAAGCACACCGATTCCTGGTGGCTGTACTGGCAGAACTGGCTGAGCGAGCGTTCCGGCGAACTGAAACCGGCGCCGGCCGTGCTCGGCAACAAGGCCTATCCGGCGGGCGAGGCGTCGCCGGGCACCTACGTCCACGAGCGTTGAAACCGCCGCGCCGCCGGCCTGAAACCGGCGGCGCCTTATTCGCACACAGGGTCCGCGCATGCCGCAACCGTACGTTTTCCGAACCGTCGACCTGGATGGCCAGACCATCCGCACCGCGGTTCGCCCCGGCAAGCCGCACTTGACGCCGCTGCTCATCTTCAACGGCATCGGCGCCAACCTCGAGCTGGTATTTCCCTTTATCCAGGCCCTGGACCCGGACCTCGAAGTCATTGCCTTCGATGTGCCCGGGGTTGGTGGTTCGTCCACGCCCAGGCATCCCTATCGCTTCCCCGGCCTGGCCAAGCTGGCCGCGCGCATGCTCGACTACCTCGACTATGGCCAGGTCAACGCCATCGGCGTGTCGTGGGGCGGCGCCCTGGCCCAGCAGTTCGCCCACGACTATCCGGAGCGCTGCAAGAAGCTGGTACTGGCTGCCACGGCCGCTGGCGCAGTGATGGTGCCGGGCAAGCCCAAGGTGCTGTGGATGATGGCGAGCCCGCGGCGCTACGTGCAGCCTTCCCACGTGATCCGCATCGCCCCGCTGATCTACGGCGGCGCCTTCCGCCGCGATCCGGACCTGGCGCTGCACCATGCCTCCAAGGTGCGCTCGGGCGGCAAGCTCGGCTACTACTGGCAGCTGTTCGCCGGCCTCGGCTGGACCAGCGCCCACTGGCTGCACAAGATCCAGCAACCGACCCTGGTGCTGGCCGGCGACGACGACCCGCTGATCCCGCTGATCAATATGCGTTTCCTGGCTTGGCGAATCCCCAATGCCCAGCTACACATAATCGACGATGGACACTTGTTTCTGATTACCCGTGCCGAGGCGGTGGCGCCGATCATCATGAAGTTCCTCCAGGAGGAACGCCAACGCGCCGTCATGCACCCCCGGCCCGCCCCGAGCGCCTGAACCGCCCCTCATCGCCCGCACTTTCGACAGGAGCGTCGAAGCATGCGGGCGCGCTGGTCGAGGTGGAGTCGCTCATGAATCCTGGTTCAGTTTGTCGATGGCCCGACGACGGAGTGTTGCCCGATGAAAGACAAGCCCGTGAAGGCGGTAGCGCCTACCCCCTCCACCTATATCAATGTGCAGAGCGCGATCACAGGACTGCGCGGGCGCGACCTGGTCTCGACCCTGCGCAACGTCGGTCGCCATGGGCTGCGCCATCCGCTCTACACCGCACGCCACCTGCTCGAACTGGGCGGCCAACTGGGCCGCGTGCTGCTGGGCGATACCCTGCACCAGCCCGGTTCGCGGGACAATCGGTTCAAGGACCCGGCCTGGAGCCTCAACCCCTTCTATCGCCGAGGCCTGCAGGCCTACCTGGCCTGGCAGAAACAGACCCGCCAGTGGATCGATGAAAGCAGCCTGGACGAGGACGACCGCGCCCGCGCGCACTTCCTCTTCACCCTGCTCAACGATGCCGTGTCGCCGAGCAATACCCTGCTCAACCCCGAGGCGGTCAAGGAAGTCTTCAATTCCGGCGGGCTGAGCCTGGTACGCGGCCTCGGCCACCTGCTGGACGATCTGCGCCACAACAACGGCATGCCGCGCCAGGTGGCGAAGGACGCCTTCGAGGTCGGTCGCAACCTCGCCACCACCCCGGGCGCGGTGGTGTTTCGCAACGAGCTGCTGGAGCTGATCCAGTACAGGTCGATGAGCGAAAAGCAGTACGCCCGGCCGCTGCTGATCGTGCCGCCGCAGATCAACAAGTTCTATGTGTTCGACCTCGGCCCCGGCAACAGCTACGTGCAGTACATGCTCAAGAACAACCTCCAGGTGTTCATGATCAGTTGGCGCAATCCAGACCCGCGTCATCGCGAATGGGGCCTGTCGAGTTATGTGGCGGCGCTGGAGGAAGCCTTGAACGTCTGTCGCTCCATCACCGGCAGCCGCGACGTCAACCTGATGGGCGCCTGCGCGGGCGGCCTGACCATGGCGGCGTTGCAGGGTCACTTGCAGGCCAAGCGGCAACTGCGCCGGGTACACAGCGCCACGTACCTGGTCAGCCTGCTGGACAGCCAGATGGAAAGCGCCGCCAGCCTGTTCGCCGACGAGCAGACCCTCGAGGCGGCCAAGCGCCGCTCGTACCAGCAAGGCGTGCTCGACGGTGGCGAGATGAGCCGGGTGTTCGCCTGGATGCGCCCCAACGACCTGGTGTGGAACTATTTCGTCAACAACTACCTGCTCGGCAAGACCCCGCCGCCGTTCGACATCCTCTATTGGAACAACGACACCACGCGCCTGCCCGCCGCCTTGCATGGCGACCTGCTGGACTTCTTCAAATACAACCCGCTGGCCCATCCCGCCGGGCTGGAGGTATGCGGCACGCCGATCGACCTGGGCAAGATCGGCGTCGACAGCTTTCATGTCGCCGGGCACAACGACCACATCACTCCGTGGGACGCGGTGTACCGCTCGGCCCTGCTGCTCGGCGGCGAGCGACGCTTCGTGCTGTCCAACAGCGGCCATGTGCAGAGCATCATCAACCCGCCGGGCAATCCCAAGGCGCACTATGTGCTCAACGCCAAGCTCAGCAGCGACCCGAGGGCCTGGTACTACGATGCCGAAAAGACCGAGGGCAGTTGGTGGCCGCTGTGGCTGGAGTGGATCCAGGGGCGTTCCGGCGCCCTGCGTGAAACCGGCACCAGCCCGGGCAGCGCCAGCCACCCGGCCATGGACCCTGCACCGGGCCAGTACGTGCTGGTGCGCTGAGCAGAGGACCGGATGAAAACCCGCGACCGCATCCTTGAATGTGCCCTGCTGCTGTTCAACGAGCAGGGCGAGCCTAACGTCTCGACCCTTGAGATCGCCAACGAACTGGGGATCAGCCCTGGCAACCTGTATTACCACTTCCACGGCAAGGAGCCGCTGGTGCTCGGCCTGTTCGAGCGTTTCGAGGAGGAACTGACGCCACTGCTCGATCCACCGTTGGAGGTGCGCCTGGATGCCGAGGATTACTGGCTGTTCCTGCACCTGATCGTCGAGCGCATGGCGCAGTACCGGTTCCTGTTCCAGGACCTGTCGAACCTGACCGGGCGCCTGCCCAAGCTGGCGCGGGGCATCAGGAACCTGCTCAACGGACTGAAACGCACCCTGGCCACGCTGCTGGCCAATCTCAAGGCGCAGGGGCAGGTGGTCAGCGACACCCGCGCGTTGGGGCAACTGGTGGAGCAGATCACCCTGACCTTGCTGTTTTCCCTGGATTACCAGCGGGTACTGGCCAAGGAAGCGGAGGTGGGTGTGGTGGTGTACCAGGTGATGATGCTGGTGGCACCGCACCTGGAATTGCCGTCGCGGCATGCGGCGGAGCAGCTGGCCTTGAGGTATCTGGAAGGCTGATGGCCCTATCGCCGGCAACGCCGGCTCCCACAAGGTTC
>NZ_JBMAWR010000045.1:0-16947 GCF_048586865.1 Pseudomonas bharatica
CCGACTCCGGCCGTAACCGCAGTCACCGATACCATCGACACCTCGACCGTGACCCTCAGCGCCACGCCAAGCGTGACCGAAGGCGGCGTGGTCACCTACACCGCCACCGTCAGTTCGCCGGTTACCGGGGCCCCGCTGGTTATCAGCCTGCAGAACGGCCAATCGATCACCATCGGCGTCAACGAAACCTCCGGCTCGGTCAACTTCACGGCACCGAACAACGTCTACGCCACCAATACGGCACTGACCAACAGCATTACCGGCATGACCGGCGGTAACTTCGAGAAGCTGGTATCGACCGGCACGCCGACTACCGTGGTCAACGACAACCCGTCGAACCTGGACACCACCAACGTCACCCTGAGCGCCACACCGTCGGTGGATGAAGGCGGCCAGATCACCTACACCGCCAAGCTGTCCAACCCGGCCGGCAGCGCCATGACCGTCAGCCTGAGCAATGGCTCGACCATCTCCATCGCCAAAGGCATGAGCGAAGGCACGGTGACCGTCGATGCACCGAAGAACAGCGTCTACGTCGATGCCACCAGCGTCAGCACCACCATCACCGGCACCAGCGGCGGCGATTTCGAGAAGGTCAACGTCAGCAGCACTCCGGCGATCACCTCCATCACCGACACCATCGATACTTCGACCGTGACCCTGACCGCCACGCCGAGCGTGACCGAAGGCGGTGTGGTCACCTACACCGCCACCGTCAGCTCGCCGGTGACCGTGGCACCGCTGGTAGTCACCCTGGCCAACGGCCAGTCGATCACTATCCCGGTCAATGCCACCAGCGGTTCGGTGGACTTCACCGCGCCGAACAACGTCTACACCACCAACGCACCGCTGACCAACAGCATCACCGGCGTAACCGGCGGCAACTACGAGAAGCTGGTGACCGCTGGTGCGCCGAACACAGTGGTCAACGACAACCCGAACAACCTCGACACTACCGGGGTCAGCCTGACCGCCTCCGGCACCGTCCAGGAAGGCAGCCAGATCACCTACACCGCCAAACTGACCAACCCGGCCGGCAGCGCAATGACCGTCAGCCTGAGCAATGGCTCGACCATCTCCATCGCCAAGGGCATGAGCGAAGGCTCGGTGACCGTCGATGCGCCGAAGAACAGCGTGTATATCGACGCCGGCAATGTCAGCGCGACGATCAGCGGCACCAGTGGCGGCGACTTCGAGAAACTGTATATCAGCAGCACGCCCGCCGTGACGGCGGTCACCGATACGATCGACACCTCGACCGTGACCCTGACCGCCACGCCAAGCGTGGTCGAAGGCGGCGTGGTCACCTATACCGCCACCGTCACCTCGCCGGTGACCGTGGCACCGCTGGTCATCAGCCTGGCCAACGGCCAGTCCATCACCATCCCGGTCAATGCCACCAGCGGTACCGTGACCTACGTCGCGCCGAACAATGTGTATGCCACCAATACACCGCTGACCAACAGCATCACCGGCATGACCGGCGGCAACTACGAGAAGCTGGTGAGCACGGGCACGACCACCACCACGGTGACCGACAGCCCGTCGAACCTGGACACCACCAATGTCACCCTCACGGCGACCAACACCGTGCAGGAAGGCGGCCAGATCACCTACACCGCCAAGCTGTCCAACCCGGCCGGCTCGGCGATGACCGTGACCCTGAGCAACGGCTCGACCATCAACATCGCCAAGGGCCTGAGCGAAGGCTCGGTGACCGTCGATGCGCCGAAGAACAGCGTGTACGTCGATGCCACCAACGTCAGCACGAGCATCACCGCCACCACCGGCGGCGACTTCGAGAAGGTCAACGTCAGCTCGGCTCCGGCCGTGACTTCGGTCACCGATACCATCGACACCAGCACCGTGACCCTGAGTGCAACCCCGAGCGTGATCGAGGGCGGTACCGTGGTCTACACCGCTACCGTCAGCTCGCCGGTGACCGTTGCGCCGCTGGTCATCAGCCTGGCCAACGGCCAGTCGATCACCATCCCGGTCAATTCCACCAGCGGCTCGGTCAACTACACCGCACCGAACAACCCGTACACCAGCAACCCGACGCTGACCAACAGCATCACCGGCGTCAGTGGCGGCAACTTCGAGAAACTGGAAGCCTCCGGCACCACCACCACCACGGTCACCGACGGCCCGATCGACACCACCACCGTGAGCCTCAGCGCCACCGGCTCGGTACAGGAAGGCGGGCAGATCACCTACACCGCGACCCTGACCAACTCGGCAGCGTCGCCGGTAACCGTGACGCTGTCCAACGGCTCGACCATCGTTATCGGCAAGGACCAGCTGTCCAGCAGCATCACCCTGCCAGCACCGGCGGACACCCCGTACATCGACGCCAGCAGCATCAGCACGAAGATCACCGGTGCCAGCGGTGGCGGCTTCGAGAACCTGGCCTACAACGCCACGCCAGCGGTCACCCAGGTCACCGACACCAATACGCCGACCACCATCAGCATCAGCGGCAGCACGCTGGTGGCCGAGGGCGCGACCGGCAGCTACACCATCAACCTGAGCAACCCGTCGCAGTCGGCGGTCACCGTCAAGCTGAGCTATTCCGGCACCGCCACCAATGGCTCGGACTACACCGGCGTGACCACCGTGACCATCCCGGCCGGGGCGAACAAGGTCGACTTCACCATCCCGACCATCAAGGACCTGGTGACCGAAGGCACGGAACAGTTCACCGTCAAGATCGACTCGGCCACCGGCGGCAACTTCGAGAGCGTGGTGGTCAGCCCGACCCAGGGCAGCGTGACCACCTCGATCTACGAGCCGGCACCGGTCCTGGACCTGGACGCCAACAACTCCAGCGGTGCGACCGGTGCCGATTACCAGGTGACCTTCACCGAAGGCCAGCCGGGCGCCGGCGTGTCCATCGGCGATATCGACCTGAACATCACCGACTACGACAGCACGTTGATGACCGGGGCTACCGTGACCCTGACCAACCGCATGGCCGGCGATGCGCTGAACCTGGGCAACAGCGTGGGTGGCATCAGCATCAATGCGGTGAGCACCAACGACAAGGTCACCCTGGTCCTTAGCGGCCCGGCGTCGATCGCCGATTACATCCAGCGCCTGAAGAACATCACCTTCATCAACACCAGCGATGACCCAAGCAGCACACCACGGGTCATCACCGTGACGGTCACGGACGGGGTCAATACCTCGAACGTCGCCACCACCACGGTCAACGTGGTGCCGGTGAACGATGCACCGACCGCCGCCGGTGGCGAGATCACCGGCACCGAGGACACCGACCTGGCCCTGACCTGGTCCAGCCTGGGTGTCAGCGACCTGGACAACCTGCCGAGCGCGCTGGGCATCACCATCACCCAGCTGCCGGCCAACGGCACCCTGCAATACAAGGACGGCGCAACCTGGAAGACCCTGACCGCCGCCGACACCGGCAAGGTGTTCAGCAAGGCCGATATCGATGCGGGCAACCTGAAGTTCGTGCCGCAGGCCAACCAGTCGGGCATCAGCGCCAACGGCGGCTCCGGCGTGGGCAACCAGCAGGCCGACTATGCGCAGATCAAGTTCAAGCCGTACGACGGCAAGGACATGGGCAACGAAGCCACGCTGAAAGTCGATATCACCCCGGTCGCCGACCAGCCGACCCTGACCATCGGCAGCAACGCCGTGGCCTCGATCGGCCTGACCAAGGAGATCTACACCGGGCTGTCGGGCCTGGGCACCGACGGCAACGGCGCCAATGCCGCAACCCTGAAATCGGTGATCGACGCGGCGGCCGGCAAGGCGCAGTCCACCACCATCGCCACCAACGCCGCGGAAACCTCGGTGACGGCGGGCGTTGCCTCGAAGACGTCCGGCCTGATGTACATGGAGGCCGGCAGCACCTACAAATTCACCGGTACCGGTGACGACAGCCTGGCAGTGGTAGTGGGCGGCAAGGACGTGGCCAGCACCACCTGGGGCGCCGGCGGCCAGCTCAACGGCACCTTCACCCCGACCAAGAGCGGCTACTACACCGTCGAGATCTACCACTACAACCAGGCGGGCCCGGGCAGCTACGACGTCAACCTCTCGGTGAACGGCGGCGCGACCATCGACGTCAGCCAGGCCGGCACCGCGCTGTACCCGACCGTGGCGGCCCTGGCGGCAGCCGGCGTCACCGTTTCCGACCTGCACGGCAGCGGCGGCAAGGGTTACTACGACGGCTACAAGCTCAATGAAGGCGGCGAGAACGGCACGGTCAAACTGGTCGGCATCAGCTCGGCCCTGACCGACACCGACGGCTCGGAAACCCTGGCGGTCAAGCTCGGCGGCATCCCGGCCGGCTCGGTAATCAGCGACAACGCCGGCCACAGTGTCGCCGTGGGCAGCACCCTGGTAGACGTCACCGGCTGGAACCTCAACGCCCTGACCATCAAGCCACCGGCGTACTACTCCGGGACCTTCAACGTGTCGGTCAGCGCCATCGCCACCGAAAGCGTCAACGGCAGCAGCGCCACCACGCCGGGCAGCATCAAGGTCACGGTGTATGGCGACACCTACGCCACAGCGGTGAACGCCACCGCCGACAGCGACACCTGGACCGGTACCGACGGCAACGACCTCATCGCCGCCGACATCAACGGCCTGCACGTGGTCGCCGGGCAGAACTACAACCTGGCATTCATCGTCGACACCTCGGGCAGCATGAAGGACTCGGTGGACGCGGCGCAGAAAGCCCTGCAGTCGGTGTTCACCACCTTGTCCAACAGCGTCCAGGGCGCCAGCTCCGGCACGGTGAACATCCTCCTGGTGGACTTCGCCACCCAGGTCAAATCCACCGTATCGGTGAACCTGGCCGACAGCGGCGCGCTGCAGACCCTGAAAAACGCCCTGACGTCGATGTCGGCCAACGGCGGCACCAACTACGAGGACGCCTTCAAGACCACTGCGAACTGGTTCCAGGCCCTGAAGAACGCCGGTGTCACCGCGACCAACCAGACCTTCTTCATTACCGACGGCCAGCCGACCTACTACCAGACCGGCGAACGGGTGAACCCGACGCTGATCACCTACAGCGGCAGCAAGGCCAACCTGACGATGGACACCTACCTGTCGTCGATCAACTACAAGATCGGCCAGGTGGTGAATACCAACCTGGACAACAACAACTACCTGACCATCGACAGCAGCGGCAACCTCAACCTGTACAAGAACGGCAGCTGGTTCTCGTCGCTCAGTGGCACCCTGCATGCCCAGGGCGACGGTACCTACGAGTTGTCGAGCCTGGCCGGCCAGGGCAGCTATGCCGACACCGACACCATCAACAACTCGAAGAGCGCCTTCGCGGTACTCAAGGCGTTGTCGCCGAACATCGAGGCCATCGGTATCGGCAGCGACATCAACACCAGCGACCTGAAGCCATACGACTCCGACGGTGTGCCGCAAACCAACATCGACGCCAACAACCTGGCCAACGCCATCCTCGGCCACACCGAGGCGACCCTTCCGGGCAACGACACGGTCAATGCCGGCGATGGCAACGACATCGTGTTCGGCGACCTGATCCTGTTCCCGACCGTGTCCGGCAACGGCGTCGAAGCCCTGCAAAGCTACGTTGCGCAGCAGAAGGGCATCGATGTCAGCGCGGTGGACAGCAAGACCATGCACCAGTACGTCACCGAGCACATCAGCGAGTTCGACATCTCGCGTACCAGCGATGGCGACGACAAGCTGTTCGGCGGCGACGGCAACGACATTCTCTTCGGCCAGGGCGGCAACGACACGCTCGATGGCGGCAAGGGCAATGACATCCTGCTTGGCGGTACCGGCAACGACACCCTGCTCGGTGGCGAAGGCAACGACCTGCTGTTCGGCGGCAAGGGCAACGACACCCTGACCGGTGGTTCGGGTGCCGACACTTTCATCTGGCGGGCGGGGGATACCGGCAACGACATCATCAAGGACTTCAAGCCGGCCGAAGGTGACCGTCTCGACCTGAGCGACCTGCTCCAGGGCGAAAAGGCCAGCACCATCGACAATTACCTGAAGATCACCACGGTGAACGGCGAGTCGACCCTGCAGGTCAGTAGTGAAGGCAAGCTGAACGCAAGCGGCGGCATCGCCAATGCCGACGTAACGATCAAGCTGGAAGGGGTGAACTGGTCCAATACCTCGATCAACTCGTTGATCAGCGGTGCGGATCCGACCATCAAGATCGACCACAACAACAGCTGACAGCGGTTCCGACGCCGGCTCTGCGGAGCCGGCGGACGACGGCCGTTTTGCCTGATGCGTCGCGGCCAAGCATACTCATGCGCCGCGCGCTGCGCGCCTGGCCTAAGCTGCTGACGAGATGGATTCGACGAGACGAGGTAAAACCATGTTCTACGTGCAACGCGATGCGGCGGGCCAGTTACTCCGGGTCGAAGCGGTTGCCTTTGCCGAGGCCACGGAAATGCTGCCGGCCGATCACGCCGAGGTACTGGAGTGGTTCGCCGACGATGTGGTGGAGAACAGCCTCAAGCAGCTCAAGCAGAGCGACCTGGACATGATCCGGGTCCTGGAGGACCTGATCGACGTGCTGACCACCAAGGGCGTGATCAGCATCACCGACCTGCCACCGGGCGCCCAGGCCAAGCTGCTCAACCGCAACACCGCACGGGCCGCACTGGGCGGATTGAACAACCTGATCGATGAAGACGAGCAGGGCGGGTTGATCTGACTCACCGCGCTCCCTGTAGGTGTATGCGCTGTCGCGCAGAAAACAGTTCTAAAGCATCACTCAGTCCCTTGTGGGAGCGGGTTTACCCGCGATTGCCATAGTGACTTCACTACCGCAATCGCGGGTAAACCCGCTCCCACAGGGTCCGTATAGCTTCCAAAATCTTCTTCAGCGCCAGGGTGCCGGTTCGCCCACCAGGCGGCCTTGCACGCCCTGGATCTCCATTTCCCGAAGCACCTGCAACTCGCCTTCGGTTTCCACGCGCTCGGCGATCAGCGGCAGGTCGATACTGTGGGCTGCGCGCTGTATCGCCTCGATGAAGATGCGCTTGTGCTGTTCCTCGTCGATGGCGCGGATGTAGCTGCCGTCGATCTTCAGGTAGGCCAGGCCGAGGTGGGCAAGGTTGCCGATCATGCTGAAGCGACCGCCGAAATGCTGCAGGCTGAGGCTGAAGCCTAGCCCGCGCAGACGCCGGGTCAGCTGTTCCAGCACCGCCTGCTCGGGCAATTGCTCCTCGGCGATTTCCAGAGTCAGGCGCGGGCCGAGGCTGGCATGCTGGCCAAGCAGGTCGAAGACCTTCTGCAGGCTGGACGGGTTGGCCACGGTGGTTGCCGACAGGTTCAGCGCCAGCGAGCGGTCATGCCCGTGCATCTGCTTGAGCACCTTTTCCAGCATCAGCAGGTCAAGACGGGTTGCCCAGCCGAAGCGCTCCAGCGCCGGCAGGAAGCGGCCCGCGGCGATGGCTTCGCCACGCTCGTCGATCAATCGCGAGAGCACCTTGTAGTGCAGCACGCGATCGAGATGGTTGCTGTCCACCACCGGCTGGAAGAACAGTTCGAAGCGACCCTGGGCCAGGGCATGGTCCAGCAGCGTATGCCACTTCCGGTGGGTATCGCTGGCCTGGGTCGCAGAACCCTGCTCCAGGCACACCCACGACGGCTCCGGCTGGCTCTGGGCCCGGGCCAGGGCCTCATCGGCCAGTTGCAGCAAGGCCTTGGGCTCGTCACCCGGGCTGAACGGCGCCAGGCCGATGCAAGCCGAAGGCGTGACATCGGAAATCCCGCGCAGGCCGGCGTCCAGCGCCTCCGCCAGGCGAATGGCGTCGTCATGGCTCAGGCCTGGCGCAAGCACGGCGAATTCGCCACCACGGCTGCGGGTGATCAGGTTATTGGTTTCCGGGAAGCTGGCGCAGATGCCTTTCAGTTGCTGGCCGACCGCCTGCAACAGCTGGTCGGTACGCTGGCCGCCAAGACGCTGGTTGAGGCCGGCGAGGTCCTGCATGCGCAGCAACAGCAGGTAGCCGTCGCGGGCTTCTTCCAGGTTGCTGACCCGGGCATTCAACTGCATCTCGAAATAGCGCCGGTTGGCCAGCCCGGTGAGGCTGTCCTGGTAGGACTCGACCCGCAGCTTCTCGCTGCGCTCGGCCTGCTCCTGGTACAGCGCCTTGAGCTTCTCGACCATCTGGTTCATCGCCTGCACGACCCGGCGCAGCTCGGGCGTGCGCGGCAGGTCCGGAAGGCTGAGGAATTCGCGGCGGGCGATGGCGTGGGACTGTTCGACCATGTAGTCCAGCGGACGCAACTGGCGCCGCAGCAACAGGGCACCGGCAATTGCACTCAGCGCCCCGCACAGCAGCAGCCAGCCAAGGCTGCCAAGGGCGCTTTGCCACAGCTTGGCGAGGGCAAACATCGGGTGGCTGACCACCTCGACCCGCGCCGCCTGCTGCCAACCGCGCATGACAATGGCATCGCCACCGGCCGCTTCCAGGCCGATCAGCTTGATGAACCACTGCGGCACTCCACCCGGGTCAGGGTCGGCATGGCGCTCCACCAGTACCGCATTGGAGCCGAGATCGACCACACGGATGCTGGCGTAGTAACCACTGTCGAAGATCGAGCTGACCATCAGCTCGACCATCGCCGGGTCATCCAGGTTCGGCGTCAACGAAAGCGCCAGTGCCGTAGCGGCATCCTGGGCATGCGAGCGCAACTGATTGACGTACTGGCTGCGCGAGCTTTCCAGGCTGACCATGAAGCTGCCACTGAAAGCGACCACCAGGAACAGGCAGATGGCGAGCAACAATTGTTTGAACAGTGACATCGGAGCTCCTCAGTAGACCGGCTCGGCAGGGAATCCCTCCGCCTGCATCTTTTTCAACAGATCCTGCCAACGCGACAGGCGCTTGGTATCGCCGACTTTCTTGTTTCCCGTCGCGCCGGTCAGCCACAAGCCCTCGCCATTGAAGGCGTAGACCGGCAGCAGGTCGGGACGCTGGCTGGCCGGCTTGATTGCATTCATCAGGCTATCGAGGACCAGGGGCATGGCGTCAGGGCTGGAATAGTAGGTCAGAACCATGTGCGCACGGTTCTGCCGCAGGGCCTTGACGTAGGTGATGCGCAATTTGTCGGCGGCAACGCCGAGGCGGCGCAGGCTGAAGTACTTGGCGATGGCGTAATCCTCGCAGTCGCCGGCGCCCTTGATCAGCGACTGGATCGGCGTGGCCCAGTAATCGACCTCGTGCCACAGGTCGATATCCTCTTCGTAGCGCAACTGGCGGTTGAAGAACTGGTTCACCACCTGCAGCTTCTGCGCCTCGTCGAGTTGCTTCTGCGTTGCCAGCAGTTGCTGCCAGGCGTCGATGCGCTGCTGGCCCGCGCCAAGCGGGCCATACAGGGCAGCGGCCTTGCGGCTGATCTGGGAAAAATCCCAGTCCGCGCGCAAGCCGCCCAGCAACGCCAGGCCAAGCAGCAGGGCGAATCCCACCCGGCGCATGGTCAGAAAAATGGCCCAACGTATCGCCAAGGCAGACTGTCCGCGAAATCCCTGGAAAGGACGATGGTGCCGCCAGGCCCCGGAAAAAACAATCAGCGCCGGACAATCATTGCGCCATCACCTTTCAGGGTGTCCGACAATCGGTTGGCGCCCGGCCCGGCGCACCACTTTCATTCCCGTTAAAGTTCATTCAGGATTAGCGCCGGTCCAGCCACAGGCCCTTGCCGGCGTGAGGCGAAACGATTCTGCCAACGGCATGGCCGGCACGGTTTGACAAGCAGCGAACCCCTCACTAGCGTGATTGGATCCAATCCGCACCGAATGCAGGACAACACCAGCGTGGCCGCTAGAACCAAACTCCTCAGCAGCATCCTGGGTAACGAACAGGTCCCCGCGCACCTGGCTCGCAGCGTGATCGAAGAACGTTTGCGCAGCGCCATACTCGACGGACGCCTGGCGCCGGGCATGGCGATCCGCCAACAGGAACTGGCAACCCTGTTCGGGGTCAGCCGCATGCCGGTTCGCGAGGCGCTGCGTCAGCTGGAAGCCCAAGAGCTGCTGACGGTGGTGGCGCACAAGGGCGCAGTAGTCGCCCCGCTGATCGGCGAGGACGCAGTAGAAGCCTACGAGCTGCGCACCATGCTGGAAAGCGAAGCCCTGCGCCAGTCGATTCCCCTGCTCGGCCCTGAAGACATCGCCCAGGCACGCGGCTATATCCAATTGCTGGAGAACGAAACCCGGCACGCCGAGATCGGACGCCTGAACCGTCTGTTTCATATGAGCCTTTACACCAAGGCGCACAACAGGAAGCTGCTGCGTCTGATCGACAACGAACTGCTGCAGGAAGAACGCTTCCTGCGCTTTCACCTGTCTTCCATGGGCCTGGGCAAGCTGACCCAGGACGATCACAACGGCCTGGTCGATGCCGCCGAGGCCAAGGCCATCGAGGATGCCGTGGCCATCCTGCACCGCCACCTCGACAAGGCGATGCGCACCATTCGCGACTATCTGGGCAAGACCGCCCGGTAAGCGTTTCTCTCCCCCGCTTCCCACGCCCGCTTCGCCCGGCCATGACAGGCTGGGCGTTTTCTGCACACTCTAGTTCGAGCAAGTGACCGATCGATCGGCTGCGGCACGGCCCTGGTCGCCTGCACGAATTGCAACCAGCAGAAGGAGCGCGCCCGGGCGAGGGCCGATTGCGATCAACCGCCCCAATAAAGAATCCAGTCCGTTCGTTAATTTCCGGAAAGTGCCCGGAGTGAGGCATTCACTCATTATCAACTTACTTTGGCGCTTATTAGCCGAAGCGGGAACTTTCATCCAAATAAAACAACGTTCACTTGTTTTAATGAACGCGCTCAACTTACGAAAATCAGCGGAAACATTATATTTGCAAATAACTTGCGAAAAACTTTCAAGTTGCCTTAGCTTCTACTCGCCGGGCATCAAGCCGGCTCCACGAGAGCATCAATCCCCTAGCCTGCTGGTTGTAAATCCCAGGGCGCCCCTTCGCCCGGATTAATAATCAGCGCACAACTTTCGGCTGCCACCAGGTCATTCAAGGAACTTGCAATGAACAGTCTCGAACCGCTGTTGCATGAAAAGAAAACCGAACTGGCGAACCACCCGATCTTCGCTGAAATCCATTCGCTTCCGGTACTTCGTAGCTTTATGGAAACCCATGTTTATGCCGTCTGGGATTTCATGTCGCTGACCAAGCGCCTGCAGCAAGAGCTGACCTGCATCCGCTTGCCCTGGCTGCCGCCACGCGATCCGGAGGCCGCGCGACTGATCAACGAAATCGTATTGGGCGAGGAGTCGGATGATCGCCTCGATCGAGGCCACTACAGCCATTTCGAGTTGTATCTGGATGCGATGCGCGAGGTCGGTGCCTGCACCGTCGGCATCGAGCGTTTCGTCGCGCTGCAGCGAGAAGGTATGCCTCATCGCGCCGCACTGCACCACGCGGGCGCCAGCGAAGCGGCCCGGGAGTTTGTCGGGCAAACCCTGGACATCGCCTTGAATGCCCCGGCACATGCCGTGGCTGCAGCCTTCCTGCATGGACGGGAGAGCGTGATTCCCACCATGTTCCAGCGCATTCTCGATGACTGGGGAATCACCGGCAGCCAGGCGCCGACCTTCCGCTATTACCTGCAACGGCACATCGAGGTGGACTCTGAGGATCACGGGCCGGCAGCCGGGCAGTTGCTGGCACGCCTGGTCGGCGACGATCCCCAACGCGAGCGGGAAACGTACGAGGCTGCGATCGCTGCGGTGGAAAGCCGATTGGCATTCTGGGATCGGCTGCGTCTGTCGATGCATCAGGAAGTCGCCGAGGCCAGCGTATGAACAGTCTCGACTATCAGTCCTTTTCCGACACCTGGGAAGACCGGGCCACCATCCGCACTCGCCCCCGGCGCCTGGTGGAAGACGATCATCGCCTGCTCTATCCGTTGAGCCGGCTCCCCCTGGTACTGACTGCAACCTTCCAGAACGAATGCGCGCACCTGCGCGACTTCGCCCTCGCACAGGGGCTCTACAAGTTCATCAACGACGTGGTGATCTTCGAGACCGAGATCGTTGACCGCACCGCCCGCGCCATTGCCAAGGACCGCTTCGCCGTGCGCTTTCCCCCGGCCTGTCGCTACGACGCCATGACCGTGGTAGTGGACGAGGATTATCACGCCCTGGTGGCGATGGACTTCATGCAGCAGGCCATTGCCCTGACCGGCATCCAACCGGTGATCCTGCCGACCGAGATCGAGTTGAGCCGGGCCATTCCGGCCGCGCTGGCGCTGGTTCCCGAGCGGTTGCGCGACGCCGTCGAGCTGATCTGCGTAGCCATTGCGGAAAATACCCTGACCAACGACGTCGCCGCCTTTGCCCGGGACGACAGCGTCAAGCCGTCGATCAAGGGGCTGATGGCCGACCATCTGCTCGACGAGGGGCGTCATTCCACCTTCTGGGCACGCTTGACCCGGATCTATTGGAGCCAGGCGCCGGAGGCGGATCGCCAACTGATCGCCGGGGTACTGCCGGTGTTCATTGCGCATTACCTGACCAACGAGATCCAGAAGTCGTTCGACCTGCAATTGATCGAAGCGCTGGATATCGCAAGGCCGGTCGCTGCAGCACTGCGGGAGGAGGTGGCCAGCATGGCTTGGCCGATTGGTCATCAGCATCCGTTGCTGGGAAACATCCTGCGTTTTTTCAGAAACAGCTCACTGCTCGATACACCGTGTGTGCAAGAAGCGCTGGCCGGCTACCTGCCATCGGCAAGGAGGGAGTCATGAAACGCCTGAAGATTGTGCTGGCCGGCAGTAGCCAGGCCTTGGGCATGCTGCATTCGCAGCTGGAGGAACATGGTCATGTGGTAAAGCTGGCTAACGGTCAGGAGGCACTTGCTGGCCACACCTCGGCCAGGCCCGACCTGGTGATCGAAGACGGCAGCCGCGAGCTGCCGGACTTCGGCGGCTGTGCAGTTCTTGGCCTGCGGGTTGGCAGCAGCACACCGGTCGCCGGAAAACTGCCCGAGCTGGAGTTGCTGTATTGGGCAGGTACGGCGCAGGCACAGCGGCTGATCGATCGTCAGCCGCTGGAGCAGGAAGTTTCAGGCAATGGCCAGGCTCTGCGTATGAGGGCGCTGAAGGCGTTGCAGGAGCGGGCGGCATTGCATGTCAGTCGCCTCTCACGCTACCCGGATCATTTCCGCGAGATCCAGGCCAGTGAGCCGATGCGCCAGGCCCATGAGCATGCCTTGGATTGGCTGGAAAAGCTGGCGTGGATGCATGTCTTCAACCGTGACCTGGAACAAGGGTTACTGCTGGCAAGCACAACCCCAGTGATCGTGCGACTGGAACAAAGCCTGCTGGAACATGCGCGGCTGCCGGCGCTGAATTTCGATGGACAGCGCTTCAGCTATGCCCACCTGCACGGGCAAGCGTCGGCCATACAGGCTCGGTTACTGCCGTTGCTGAGCGGGAAGGCACCGGTGGTTGCCGTGTGCCTACCGAAATCGGTGGGGCTATATGCCAGCTTGCTGGCGGTACTGGGTTGCGGGGCGATTTATCTGCCTCTGGATCCGGAAACGCCTGTCGAACGCTTGCGCTTCATTCTGAGCAACGCCCAGGCCAGCGTGCTGATCCATGATGCAACGAGCACGGCACTTGCCGGTGCAGTTCCGACGCTGGATCTGGGCCATCTGCCGGAGCGGACGGAAGGGGCCGGCCTGGTCAGGACGAGGCCGGACACCGATGCGCCCTGCATCGCGATCTATACCTCCGGCACTACCGGCCAGCCCAAGGGCGTAGTGCTCAGCCAGGGCAATATCAGCCACTTCCAGGCCTGGTACAGCGCCCATGTGCGGCTCACACCGAACAGCCGCGTGTTGCAGTTTTCCACCATCAATTTCGATGCCTCGCTCCTCGACATCCTGCCGACATTGGTCTGCGGAGCGGAACTGGTGGTACCGAACGAGCAACAGCGGCGGGATCCGGCAAGCCTGGAGGCGCTGATTCGGCAGCAGGAGGTGACCCACGCATTCCTGCCCCCTGCCCTGCTCAGCCTGCTGACGCTGGAAAGCACCAGCCTGGAACATCTGGTCAGCGGAGGCGATGTCTGCGAGCCAGCCGTGGTGGAGCGGCTGGCCGGGCGCTTTCGCTTCCACAATATCTACGGCCCGACCGAGACCACGGTGCTGGCCACTACCCGGGTGTTCGCGCCGGGAGACAGCGTGCGCAACCTCGGGATGCCGATCAGCAACAGCCGGGTGTTCCTGCTCGACGAACAGCTGCAGCCGGTGCCGGAGGGTAGCCGCGGCGAGCTGTATATCGGCGGGCCTGGTGTCGGCTTGGGTTACCTGAACAATCCAGCGCTGAGCGAAGAACGCTTCATTAGCCTCGAACTGCCCGACGGCGAACGGATCAGGCTGTACCGCACCGGCGATCTGGCCAGATGGACTGCCACAGGTATCGAAATCTGTGGGCGCCGGGACAACCAGGTGAAAATCCGCGGGTTCCGTGTCGAACCCGAGGAAATCGAGCATTGCCTGCGCGGGAGCCGTCTATTCGGCCAGGTCGCGGTTGTGATCGACGAGCAACGTCGGGTGTTGGCCTTTCTCGCGCAGCCGAAGGAGGCCGAGGCGCCTGACCGGCTGCGTCTGTATGCCCAACAGCATCTGCCCGACTATATGCGGCCATCGGTCTACCAAGAGCTTGCACAGATGCCCTACACTGCCAACGGCAAAATCGACCGTCGGGCGTTGTTGGGTCTGTCAGTGGCTACTGGAGGAAACGGGCAGCGTCGGCCTCCTGCCAGCGCTCTGGAGGCGCGTTTGCTGGGCTTGTGGAGCGAGCTGCTGGAGTTGCCAGTCGAGGAGATTTCCACCGATGACAGCTTCTTCAACCTCGGTGGACATTCGATCCTGCTGTCGCGCCTGCTATTGGCGATTCGTGAGCATTTCGGTCAAGGCATTCCGATAAATCGCTTCATCGAAGAGCCGACACTGCAGCGCCTGGGCGCATTGCTCAGTGGGGCGCGAATCAGTAATGGTGTCGTCCATCCGCAAGCGTTGGCAGATGCCGCCCGTGCGATCGAATTACAAGCACTACCGATGGAAAGGCTTGGTGATGTGCACCGGGTGATAGTGACCGGGGCAAACAGTTTTCTCGGTGTACATATCGTCGCAGCGCTGCTGGATTGGGGTGCAACGGAAGTAGCGTGCCTGGTTAGACGTGGACCGGACACCAGTGCTGCCGAACGCTTTGCCCAGGCGGTCAGCGAGAATCGCATCAATGGCCTGGACTGGCGGCGCATCCGCGTGCTGGAAGCCGATTTGCGACGGCCGAAGCTGGGCCTGAGCGACGCCGACCATGAAGACCTGGATCGTCGCTACGGTGCACTTATCCACAATGCGGCCCAGGTTAACCACGTGCTGGATTACCCGGCGCTGGCAGCGGACAACGTCGAGCCGCTCTTCGAGTGCTTGCGCCTGTGCGAGGGGCGTACCAAGAAGATTTTCAATTTCGTCTCCACCCTGTCTGCTTGCAGCGCCAGGGATGGAAACGGTCGCGTGCTGGAACAACCGCCCGCTGCAACTCCGCCACTGTATATCCGCAACGGCTACAACCTGAGCAAATGGGTGGGCGAGCGCATTCTTCAGCGCGCGCAGGAGCAAGGTGTCTGGGTGAACCTGTTTCGCCCGGGGAACATCACTTTCAACAGCCGCAGTGGCGTCTCACAGCCGCAAAAGAACCGTCTGATGTTGATGCTCAAGGGCTCACTGCAACTGGGTCAGGTGCCGGCACTGGATCTTCAGTTCGATCTGATGCCGGTGGACTTCCTGGCTCGCTTCATCGCCTTCCACGCCAGCCGTTATCGCGCTGGACAGGCCGTGTTCCACCTTCATAACCCGGAGCCTCTTCACTGGGCGCGCTATGTCGCGGCATTTCGTGATGCCGGGCGAAGCTTCGAGCTGGTCAGCGTGGCGCAGTGGCAGCTCCAACTACAGCAGGTCGATCGCGACAACGCGCTGTTTGACGTTCTCGGCTTTTATCTCGACGGGTTCGAGGAAGACATCGGCGACATCTCACTGATCGAGCATGCCAATGCACGCGATGGCGTGCACTTGATGGGCGAGCGCTATCCGGAGAAAAGCCCTGCCCTGCTTGAGCTTGGCTGCCGCTACCTGCGGGAAATCCGCTTCATCTGATTCACCACCCAGAGGGCAACATCATGCGAGTACTGAAACCCGACACGCTGATCCGCAATCCGCAAGGCTGCCTGGTCGTGTCCCAGGTCGATATCGAAGCACCGGCAAGCAATACCTGGCGTATCGTTGGCAATTTCGCCGGGTTCGCCGTGTTCATACCGGCACTCAGCCACATCGAGATGACGGGTACTGGCGTGCGTTCGATCCGCAAGAAGTTCTTCAAAGACAACAACTTCGTGATCGAGCAACTGAACTCGAGGGATGAGCAGGCGATGTACATGACCTGGAGCCTGATTCATACCAGCCTGAATATCGGCAATCTATGGGCGGCCATGGAGGTTAAGGATCTGGATAACAACCGCAGCCGGGCTATATGGACCATCCAGGGCGAGCCATGGGAGGGCGGCCCGGAGGCGCTCCCGGCGTTTCAGGCCTTTCTGCAGAAGTTTGCCGACGACGCCATGAACAATGTGCGCAATCTGCTGACCTAGGCCCTGAAAAGACAAAACCCCTGTCTGCAATGCAGACAGGGGTTTCGGAATGAATCTTGACGATGACCTACTCTCACATGGAGAAGCTCCACACTACCATCGGCGATGCGTCGTTTCACTACTGAGTTCGGGATGGGATCAGGTGGTTCCAACGCTCTATGGTCGTCAAGAAATTCTGTGTGCCGTTCCGTCATCAAGCGACGGCGCAGCGAAATCCTGGTACTTCTACTAAAAGACAAAACCCCTACCTGCATACGCAGATAGGGGTTTCGGAATTT